>JBIKND010000025.1:0-27320 GCA_044358905.1 Pirellulales bacterium
GCAGGCGGCGGTCCATGCCAGCGACGAGCCGTTCGAGCCGGCGGCGGTAGGAGAAGTGCTCCACTTCAAGCGCGTGTCGTGGCGAGGCGATGTAGGTGAGCGGAGCCGGCAGATCCCGCTGCCGCGCGGCGTAGAGCCAGGCGGCCGCCCGCGGGGCCCGTCGCGCCGCCACCGCCATCCGGGCCACCAGCTGCGACTGCAGGTCGGTGAGACCCCACTGGCCGCTGTCGGGCTGGATCAGGCCGACGACGGCGATGTCGTCGCGCGCGGGATGGAGAAGATTGAGAAACAGCCGCGGCAGGCCGGCGGGCGTGTCGGCGGCGAGGAGCCGCGCGTCGATGAAGGGGTGTGTGGGCCGGTAGCCGGTCGCGCAGATCACGATGTCGAAGGCCCCGCGCCGGCCGTCGGCGAACTCGACCTCGTGACCGGAGAACCGCCGCACGTCGCCAGCCGGGCGGATGCGACCGGCAGCGACGGCCGCGGGCAGTTCGGAGTTGACGATCGGATGGCTCTCCCACAGCTTGTGGTCGGGCCGCGGCAGGCCGTGCCGCCAGGGAAGGCCGACCGTGCGGTCGATCGCCCGCAGGCTCACCAGCCGCCGCAGCCACAGGGGCAGGCCGAACTGCAAGAGCCGCTCGCTGCGGAGGTCGGCCGGCCGGCCCAGGATCTCCCGGGGCACGACGTAGTAGCCACGGCGCAGGGAGAGCGTGGTCTCCGCGGCGTGCCGTGCGCACTCGACGGCGATGTCGCAGCCGGAGTTGCCGCCGCCGATCACGAGCACCCGCCGGCCGGCGATCGGCACCGGCTGCGTCGGCGACTTGTAGTCGGCCGCGTGCACGAGCGCGCCGGCGAATGATCCCGGCACGTCGGGCCAGCGCGGCACATGGTTGTGGCCCGAGGCGATCACGACGCCCGCGTACTCGCGCGTGCGGCCGTCCGCCGTCCGCACCCGCCAGCCGGCCCCCGTGGCGCCGCGTGGCTCGACCGCCTCCACGGCCGCATGCGTGCGGATGTGGGGCACGAGATCGAAGTGGCTCGCGTAGGCCCGCAGGTAGTCGAGGCAGCGGGCATGATCGGGATAGGCGGGCCAGTGCCGCGGCATCGGGTAGTCGACGTACTCGGTGAGCCGGCGGGAGCTGATGAGCCGCGTGGAGGCGAAGACCCGCGAGGTCGCGCTGCCGAAATACCAGTTGCCACCGACGTCGTCCTCGCGCTCGAGGGCCTCGGCGTCGATACGAGCAGCGCGGAGGTTCTTCAGCGCCGTGAGCCCCGAGGGGCCGGCACCGATCACGCACCAACGTCCGGCGGGGTCACCTGCAGACATGGCGCACCAGCGCGGCGGCGAGCCGCGCGAGATCGTCGGCGGTGTGGTGCCACGAGAGGCTCGCCCGCACGAGGCTCTTGCCTTGCGGCACGCTCGGGGGGCGGATGGCCGGCACGAAGAAGCCCTCGACCGCGAGCGCCCCCGCGACCGCGACGGCCTGCTCGGCGCCGCCTACCACGACCGGCACGATCTGCCCGCCGCAGGCGGCGACGTCGAGGCCTTCCGCGACGAGCCGATCGCGGAAGGCGGAGGCTTGGGCGAGCAGCTCGCGCCGCCGCTCGGGTTCGATGGCGAGGAGCTCGATCGCCCGGCAGGCGGCAGCGGCCACGGCCGGCGGATGGGCGGTGGAGAAGATCCAGGCCCGCGCGGTATGCCGCAGCCAGCGGACGAGCTCCGCGTGCCCGGCCACGAATCCGCCGGCTGCACCGAGGGCCTTCGAGAGCGTGCCCACGCGGACATGCACGCCGGCGGCGCAGCCCGCCGCCTCGACCAAGCCGCTGCCACGCGCCCCGAACACGCCGGTGGCATGGGCCTCGTCGACCATGAGCATCGCCCCATGCCGGGCCGCGACCGTGCAGAGATCGGCCAGGGGAGCGATCGTGCCGTCCATCGAGAACAGCGAGTCGGTGACGACGAGCCTGCGCCGGGTGGTGCCGGCGGCCGCGAGCAGGCGGTCGAGGGCCGCCACGTCGCGGTGCGGGTAGATCGCCACCTCGGCTCGTGCGAGTCGGCAGCCGTCGATGATGCTCGCGTGGTTCCGCTCGTCGCTGGCGATCAGGTCGCCGGGACCGACAAGCGCCGCGATCGTGGCCGCGTTGGCGGCAAAGCCGCTGGGAAACGTGACGGCCGCGGGCACGTCGAGGAGGCCCGCGACCGCGGCCTCGAGCCGCTCGTGGGCCGGTGAGTGGCCGCTCACCAGGGGGCTCGCCCCCGCCCCGAACCCCTCGGCGCAGGCGGCCTTTGAGGCGGCCTTCGTGAGCCGCACGTCGCCGCAATAGCCAAGGTAGTCGTTGGAGCCGAAGTTCACGAGCCGGCGGCCGTCGAGCTCCACCTCACGGCCCTGGCGTCCGCTGCGGACGCGGTGCGGCCGTTCGAGGCCGGCCCGGCGGACCGCGGCGAATGATTCCGCGACCCAGGCGAGCGGCGCGGGCAAGGGTCCGGCTGTCGTAGGCGGTGCGGACGCAGGGGGCTCGAGGCGGCAGGTCATGAGGGCATTATGACCTGTGGCCGCGGCGGATCGACTGCCCGGCCGCTAGCCGCCGCCGGAGCGGCGTCGTTGCCATGCGCGAAACAGGATCGCGGCCACACCGAGGCCGCCCAAGGCGAGGGCCGAGGGCTCGGGCACCATGGACATTGGAATGTCGGCGGCCGCCAGCGGCCCGTTCCAGATCCGTAGCAGACTGATCCGGCCCGCGGGGCTGAACTCTGCACCACCGGTGTTGTCGCGGAAAAATTGCAGCGTGCCGCTGGGAGACCGGCCGTGCCCCGAGTTGTCCGACATCTGCAGCACTGGAGTGCTCACGCCATTGACGTAGCCGGTGACCTGGTTGGTGGTGCCGTTTCGAGTGAGGACGAAATCGACGAATGTGTCGGCGCTGATCGATCCTCCCTTGTTCTCCCCGTCATCATAAAAATTGAACATCCCGTTGGTGACATACATCCCGGTGTCGACATCGGCGAAGGTGATCAACCGCCGATAACTCGACACGTCGCTGAACTGGAACCGCATACCGATCGAGTAGTTGCCAAACGCGCCGCCGGCGTTCAGCGGGAGCCCCGACACACTCAACCCGGTGCCGGGCAGGGTGGCACCATTCCAAAACCACCCCGCGTCGCTGGCCGTGCCGGTAACGAAGCCCGTCGAACCTGTCGAAGCCACGACGCCCAGGCTGCCGAGTGCCTGGGTGCCGGTGACGGCGTTTGTGAAGGATCCGGTGGTGAGGATGTAGTCGCCGATCAAGGTCGGCGGCGCGGCGTGGGCGAGCGAAGTGGCCAAGGCCACGGTGATCGCGGCGACAAGCAGCCGGGCACTTCGGAACCGCGGCACGGGCGGGGCGTGTTCAGCCATGACGTTCCAGACCCAGGGAGTTCGGCAAAAGGGGCTTCGAGATCCCCCAATCCTAGCGAGAAATCCGTCTATCGATTGCGAGTTTTGCGTAAGCGTTTCGTGAGCGGCGATTGCCCACGCCGCGGCTCATCGGGCCATCTTTACCGGGGTCGGGGCGGGGCCGCGTAGGCGAGCTTTTCGATCGTGCGAAACTCGGCGGCCGTCACCGGCTGCACCGACAGGCGGCTGCCGCGGCGCAGCAATTCCATGCCGGCCAGGGCCTTGATGCCCCGGAGCTCCTCGAGGGAAAGCTCCCGCGGGAAAATCTCGACCAGCCGCACGTCGACCCGCGACCAGATCGGGTTGTCGGGCCCGGCCTTGGGGTCGTGGTAATCGCTTGTGGGATCCCAGGCGGTGGCGTCGGGGTAGGCCTCGCGGACCACCTCGACGATGCCGGCGACCGCCGATGGCGTGGCGTTGGAGTGATAGAAGAGCGCCCGGTCGCCGCTGCGCATCGCGCGGAGGAAGTTGCGGGCCTGGTAGTTGCGGACGCCCTCCCAGCCCGTCGTCCGGCCCTTGGCGCGAGACAGGTCCTGGATCGAGAACACGTCGGGCTCGCTCTTGATCAGCCAGTAGTGCATGATGCATCGTCCGGGTTCGGATCGGCGTCCATTCGGTGCCCAGCATGATATCGCTCGTGCTTAGAACGTCGCGATCGCTGCGGGCTGCTTTGGTGGCCGGCGTGCTCGCGGGGCTTGGCGGCACGGCTCGGGGCCAGGTGTCGGTCGTGGAGCAGTTCGCCATCGAGGGCACCGTCGAGTCGGTCGCCGGTGGGCGGGTGACGGTTCGCGACGCGGTAGGCCAGCGGCATGAGGTTCGCGTGCAGCCCCAGGGGGAACGCGGCGTGGCGCTCGCCGACGGCCGGCTGCTCGAGTTTCCGGCCACCGTGCGGGTGACCGGCGGGTTCGACGTCGCCAAGCTCAAACCGGGGCAGGTGGTGACCTTCGCCGGGCGGCTGAACCGGCTCGGCAAGTCCGACGGTGAACTGGCCGCGATCACGCTCATCGACGCCGCCGGCGCCACGATCGGCGTGACCATGCCGGCCGAGCCCGAGAAGGCGGCGGAGTTCGCCGCCTGCACGGTCACCGCGGCGGTGAAGTCGGCCGCCAAGGGCCGGCTCGTCATCGAACTCCCGCAGGACAAGGCCTTCCACCGCAAGACGGTGCTCGCGTTCAAGGTGGCCGAAGATGCCGCCACCCGGCTGGAAAGCGGCGATCTCAAACGGATCGAGCCGGGGGCCACGGTGACGCGGCTGGAGGCGGTGCGGCTCAGCAGCGGCGACATCGTGGCCAAGACGCTCGTGGTGGAGACGGCAGCGGCCGCGGCTGTCAAAGAGAAGGGGGACGAGAAGCTCGCCAACAAGTACCGGGCCCTGTCCGACGAGCCGAAGCAGGAACCTCGGCTTGTCCGCTCGGCCCACTTCGCCTTCCTCACCGACGTCTCCGACCGCGAGGCGAAGATCATCATCGACAAGCTCGAACGCATGGCGGGGCTGTTGGAGAAGTACTTCGGTCGCGGGCCGGCCGGGCCGATCGAGGGTTTTATTGTGCGCGATCTGGCGGTGTTTCCGCCGGGCACGCTCACCGAGGCCGCCGGCGTCGCCAAGATCCGCGAGGGGGCCGGGGTGTGCTTCAATCTCCGGCTCGGCAACCAGCGCAAGGCGACGCTCTACTCCTGCGCCGATCACGGCGTCATCCAGCACGAGTGCACCCACGGCTTCTGCCACATGACCTTCGGCTCGACCGGCCCCACCTGGCTGGCCGAGGGCGTCGCCGAACTGGGCAACTACTGGAAGGAGGGGGAGCCGGCCGTCGACGTCGAGCCGGGCGTGATGGGGTATCTGCAGAAGGCCCAGCCGAAGCGCGGTCTGCTGGAGATCGCGGTGCCGGGGCGGACGCCGTCGGGCACCTGGCAGGACTACGCCTGGCGGTGGGCGCTGTGTCACATGCTGGCCTTCAATCCCAACTATGCCGACCGCTTCAGGCCCCTGGCGATCGCGCTGATGGAGGAGCAGCCGGGCGTGTCGTTCGAGTCGGTCTACGGGCCGGTCGCCAAGCAGGTGTCGTTCGAGTACGACCAGTTCCTGCGGCACGTGGGCAACGGCTACCGGGCAGATCTTGCCGCCTGGCCGTGGAAGGCCCGGTTTCGCAAGCCGCAGGGCGAGGCGAGCCTCAAGGCGACGATCAAGGCGCAGGCCGGGTGGCAGGCGAGCGGCCTGGAGGTGGAGCGGGCGGCGGGCTATGCCTGCGAGGCGACGGGCACCTGGCGGACGGCGGCCGCCGGCGAGCCGTGCACGGCGGCCGGTGACGCGGCCGGCCGGGGCCGGCTGGAGGCGGCGGTACTCGCGGAGACCGACGCCGGCTTCACGCTCTCTGACCCGTTCGCCCTCGGGGAGAAGGAGACGTTCTCGGCGCCCGCCGCCGGCCGGTTGGTGTTGCGGTGCGCCGATGACTGGACGCAGCTGGGCGACAACGACGGCGAGGTCGAGGTCACCCTGCGCCGATCGGCAGACTGACCGCTCGCCGGGCGATGCGGCGGGTCAAGGAGCCGACCCCAGGGCCCGGCGGTGCCAGAGGGCCTCGATGACCGCGGTGCGGTCGTCGGTCCACGGCGCCACGGTGGGCGCTTCTGCACACGGCCGCCACTGCCAGCGATCGCTCGTGGGCCGGGCGTAGACTTCCTTGATCGTTTCGAGGGACCGCGACAGGGCCATCCACTCCGAGGGGATGCGGGCGGCGGCGCCGATCTTGACCATGTCGCGGGCGACGATCCCCATCCACCCGCCGTCGGCCGCGACGGCCTCGACCATGGGCACGAAGTCGAGGTACTTGTTCGACACATGCAGGGCAAGGATGCCGTCGGCCGCCAAGGTGCGGCCGTAAAGCGCGAAGGCCTCGCGGGTCAGGAGGTGGGTCGGCACCGAGTCGCCCGTGAACGCGTCGATGACGAGCAGATCGAGCGCGCCTTCGGGCTCCCGGGCGAGGGCGAGGCGGGCGTCGTCCTCGACCACCCGCACGGCGCCGCGGCAGTCCGCGAGGAACGAGAACCAGCGGGTGTCGCGGGCGATCCGCACGACCTGTGGATCGATCTCGAAGAACACGAACTCCTGCCCGGGGGCCGCGTAGGTTGCCACAGTCCCGATCCCCAAACCGGCCACGCCGACGCGGTGGATGGGGCGGGCCGCCGCGAGCCCCTGGAAGATGCTGCCCAGCGGGCCGGCCTCTGCATAGTAGGAGAGCGGGATCCGCCGCCGCGTGGGATCTTCCGACACCAGTTGCACCCCGTGCGTGATGCCGCCGTGCATGAGCGTCCGCGACGGACCGTTGGCCGAGTCGCAGACCCGCAGCACGCCGAAAAACGTGCGGCTGCGATGGATCACGCCGTCGACCCGCTCGGTGAGCGCGAACGTGCCCGCCAACACGCCGGCCAGTGCGAGGCTGCGGATCCGGGGGCCGCAGGCGGCGAGCATGGCGGTCAAGCTTGTGCCGATCAGCATCAGCCACCTCGTCCGCGTCGTCCAGTCGGCGATGCCGCCGTAGCACGCTGCCATCACGAGGAGCACGCCGATGGCGGCCAGGGCGGCCCAGCCCACGACCCACAGCCCTCGCTGCCTGGACAGTGCCGGCACTCCGGCCGCGGCGACGATCGCCAGCGGAAACTCGTAATGCGCGTCGAACACAAGGGGGGCGACGACGGCGTTGAACAGGCCGCCGGCCGCCCCACCGACGGCGAGGGCGAGATAGAACGTGGGCTGATCGGCGACCGGCGGCCGCTCGTCCACGAGCATGCCGTGGATGCCGATGCCGGTCACGAACAGGGCCGCTATGTGGGCCGCAATCACCGGCCAAGTGGGGGCCGTGACGTTGGCGGCCACGAGCCATGCCGCCAGCCCCGTCGCCACGAGCACGGCCCCGGGCTCCTGTCGGGACCAGCGCCTGCCGCCCGGCGAGAAGACGACGGCAAAGCTGAGCAGGTAGGCCGCCAGGGGCACGACCCACAAGAGCGGCAACGGCGCGACCTCCACGGTGGCGTAGGTCGTGACGCCGGCCAGCCAGGACGACGGGATCGCGGCCAGGAGCGCCCACCGCAGCCAACGGTGCCAGCCGGCGGCGGGGGCGACGCTGGCAGGGTGGGGCCGGCCGCCAGCGGTGCTGCGGCCCGCACCGCGCCGCGCGGTCAAGGAACCGTAGACGCCGGTCAGCGCGGCCACCGCAGCGTACAACAGGCCGGCGAGCGCGACCTGCTGACTCAGGCCCAGACGGGACTCGATAAGCAGAGGATACGCGACCAGCGCCGCGAAACTACCCGCGTTGCCCGCCGCATAGAGCGCGTACGAGGCGCGGCCCCGCTCGTCTTCTCCCGCCGGCCAATGGCTGCGCCAATGGCCGAACAGCGGAGCGAGCGTTGCCAGGGCGAAGAACGCCGGACCAACGGTGATGCTCAGCACCAGCAGCACGCGGACGCCGACGGGCCAGTCGGCGGCGACGTTCCTGGCCAGGCCCGTTGCCAGCACGCCGCAACTGGCGATGCCCCCGGCCGCCAGCACGGCCGCCTGCACGACGACCTGGTGGCCGGGCGAGTGGCGGCGGGTTTGCCGGGCGGCATGGATGTAGGCGGCGACCAGCATGACCTGGAAAAACGCCAGGCAGGTGATCCACACGGCCGGGGCACCGCCGCACAGCGGCAACAAGGCCTTGCCGGCGACGAGCTCGACGAGGAACAGGCACGCCGAGGCGGCGGCCGCCGTCGCAATCAGGCCCGCGGTCACGACCCGGTCGCGGAGAGGTCGCCCGGCTGCGGCGTTTCCTGCAGTGAG
Source organism: Pirellulales bacterium (assembly GCA_044358905.1). Classification (GTDB taxonomy): domain Bacteria; phylum Planctomycetota; class Planctomycetia; order Pirellulales; family UBA1268; genus QWPN01. Next base: position 8,248 of record JBIKND010000025.1, read on the forward strand.
GCTCCGGTCATTCATCCGTGGCGGCCGCTTCCCGAGACGTCGCCGCCGGCTGCGGCGGCGCGGTCCCCTCTGCCCCGGCATCCGGTGGCGGCCGGCGGTCCGGTTCCACGCTGGCGGGCATGGGAAAGGCGCGATCCGGATCGAGGCCGGCGGCGACCGCCGCGGCCCGCAGCGTGTCGCCCACGTCGGCGGCGGCGGCGGCTGTGAGCGGATCGGGTGCCCACGACCAGGCCCGGGCACGCACCAGCAGTGGCAGACCGCCGTCCTTCATCACGCCTACGAAGGAGTTCTCGACCAACTGCGGAAAGGGTAGCAGCGCCGACTCGCCGAGTACGAACTTGGCGTTCGGGTCGGAGGCCGCATAGCGCCGTTCGTGCACGTCCTGGGCGACGGCGAGATATCGGTTGAAGACCTCGAGACTGCCCCGGGCGAGTCCCTCGAGGATTGCCCGCCGAATCATGGCGTCGAGAAACTGCCGGAGGTTCGCCACGTCGATCGCCAGCACCTCGCCGATCCGCTGGGCCACGAACGCCGAGACGGTGTCGTCGTACAGGGGATCGTCGCCCCGGCCGAGCTGCTCGGCCAGCCGGCCCAGCTTGACGAAGTGGGTCTCGGCCGCGGCCCGGTCGCCGTAGAGAAACTCCAGGATCACGGCGAGGTTGAGCATGTTCTCGTAGCCGTCGAGGAGATCCTGCACTTCTGCCCGGCCGAAGTCCCCGGCCGACACGCCCTCCGCCGACTCGATGAGGCCGATCGCCTCCTCCATCGAGCGTTCGTAGGCGGCGATGAACCGCGGATCGGGAAGGAGATCGACGCGATTCGTCACCGGGTCGAAGTCCACACGGCCGGTCTTCATGAGGTCGGCGAGCATGTGGAGCCGGCTGCGGATCACCAGCAGCTCGTTGGTGTCCTCGCGCCGCTTCAGGGTCCGCCCCAGTTCAACCCCCAGCTCGGTCCAGTAGATGCCATGCGGCTCGCCGTGCCGCCAGTCGAGCGGACCGTAGCGTTCCATGAGGGCCACCATCCGGGCCGGATCCATCCGATAGCGATCCTCGAGAATCCGCCGCTGCAGGTGAGGCACGAGGTGCTCGAACAGCAGCTTGGCCGCCTCCTGATCCTGAACCAGAGCGGTCAGCAGCCTGCCGTCGGCACCGGGGGGCAGTGTGGCGGCACCGAGCAGCCGCGCGTCGAGCGACTCGGCCCGCATCAGGGCCCGGCCGATCATCCGCATGCAGTCCTCGTCGGGCTGTAACTCGTGCGCGGCGATCAGATCGAGGAGCCGGCGGATCGCGGGCGTGACAGCCTCCAGTTCGGCGAGCGTGGCCGGTGCCGTGGCGATCCGCCGCATGGACTCGATCGCCTGTTCGGTCGTCCGCCCGCCGGTGAGATCGCCGAGAAACTCCTGGACGTCGCGGGCCAGCCGCGCCTTGTAGTACCAGTGCTGCCGGTCCGAGCGGCCGGCGATCTTGTGGTGGTAGATCCAGCCAAGCTCCATGTGGAGTTGCGGGGCCTTGGGGTTGAGGGGGATCGCCCGATCGCGGAGCAGGGCGATGCCGCGGCGGACCCAGCCCCAGCGTTCGGCCGGCACCTGGGCGGCCGCCGAAATGTTGTAGGCCAGGTTCCAGGCCTGGAAGGCCCACACCTTCTGAAACCGCGGCTGGAGCGCGGTGATCCATTGGCTGAGCGTCTGGGCCTCGAAATACTCCCCTTCGGTCTGCAGGTGATCGGCCCGGGCCCAGAGCACGTCCACCGCCAGGCCGCGAAACGTGCCCAGGGCCGCCGTGGCCACGGCCACTTCGGGCGGCATGCCCGTCGTGCCCGGCGCGGAGACCACGAGTTCGAGCTCCTGCCGTTGCCGTTGGATGCCCGCCGCCAGTCCCCCGGCGGCGAGCGTGCAGCCGATGGCGACGAGGCCGGCGAACAGGAGGGTGACACGGTCGGCGTTCACGTTCACGTCTCCACCGGACGGTCAGGATCCGGATACGTTGACCAGGTCGCGCCGCTCCAGCAGCGCCCAGCCCAGCGCCACCAGGGCGAGAGGGTAGGCAATGCCGAGGATGCCGGCTGAGCCGAAGGCCTGCGCGACCGGCAGGAGGCGGCCCGTGGCGATCTCGGTGATCCCGTCGTGCGCGCCGAACGACGGCACGAGGGCGAGAAAACCCTCGGCGGCCCACGAGGTGAGCGTCTTGGTGGCCTCCCACCACTCGAAGCGATTGATCCGCTCGAGCAGCAGTCCCGCCCGCAGGCGGACCATCGATGCCAGGGTCGCCTGGCCGCCGTCAGTGCCGGTGTAGATGTCGATGGCGTTGGCGAGGAAGCCCTTGGCGACAGCCGAGACGTAGACCATGAGGCTGGCAAGCACGGCGGTCGGGAACGCCAGGCAACTGGCCGCGGCCAGGGCGGCCGCCGCCAGCATCGCCAGTTTCGCCCAGCCGACGAGCAGCCCGCGGAGAAAATTTCCGGTGAAGCTGCCGCTGCGGTAGAGGATCTCCAGGCCCTTGCCCGGCGAAAAGGCGATGTTCGTCGGCTGTGTCTCACCGGGCGGCACGAGGTTGCGGTTGGCGATCGTCACCCGCAGCGAACCGGATGAGTCGATCGCCGACGCGGGCAGGTCGATGGTGTGGAACATGAGGCTGGGGAGGACGAACTCCTCGTGCCGGCCATCACGGATCGGAGGGAACGGACGGCCGTTGAGCCACAGGGCGAACCGCACCTCGGCCCGATCGACCCCCACGTTGTCGGCGAAGGGCTTGAGCCGCAGCTGGATGACGTCGGCAGCGAGCCGCTCCCGGTCGAGGCCCGTGAACAGGAAGCTCGAAACCACGTCGGCGGTGATCGTGTGCCATTCGAGCACCCGCTCGGAGCGGATGCGACGGCGCACGCCGGCCGGATCGGCGGCGAAGGCGGCCGGCTCGTCCTGGCGGATCTGCTCCACCTGGGCGGCGATCGACGTCTCGAAGGCCGCCGCCTCGGGATGCTCCGGCCGCACGCTGGAGCGGGCAGTGAACACCTGCTCGTCCACGGCGCGGCGGTCGGCGGCGTCGACCGTCGGCAGCCGGCCGAGGGCCCGGGCGCCGAGCAGGATGCCGGCGCCGATGATGGCCAGCAGGACGCCGTCGAGAAGCACAATACCCAGCCACTTGCCGAGCAGATACTGCCAGCGTTCGACCGGTTTGGAGAGCGTCATGTGGATCCGTTGGCTGTCGATGTCGCCGCACACGCTGCCGCAGGCGAGCACGATCGTCACCATGGCGAGCAGGAACGCGGCGGCCGACAGGGACCAGGTGAGGAAAAACTGCAGGCGGTACTCGAGTCGTTCGGTAGCATCGAGGACGAGGGGGAGGATCGGCAGGCCGACGGCGAGCAGGACCATGAAAATCACGGGCATCCGACTGCCCAGCGCCTCGTCGACAACGGCGCCGGCCACGCCGCTGACCTCGTTTCCGCCACCGAGTGTCCAGCGGAGGAGCCGCAGCCCTGCGACGAATGCCACCGCCAGTCCGGCGGCGCCGCCGATAGCCGTCGCGGCCAGCGGCCGGCCGGCCAGCCACAGGCCGCCCGCACTGATCATGGCGGCGGTGACTGCCAGCGGCAGGGGCTGGCGCCAGGCGGCGCGGGTGGATGGCGTCGATGCTGGCGTGAGGTTGGTCACGAGGTCGGTCATGGCAGGTATGGCTCGGCGGCGGCCGGCCGCTAGCGACGGGTCAGGCTCTCCAGCAGCGGCGCATCGACCGCATCAGCACCGGCAGCAGCCTGCCCAGCGGCCCCGTCCTGGGCCGGATCACCGCCGAGGAATTCGGCCACCGGCCCGCCTGCTCCGGCCCCCGCGGTACCCACGCCCTCGGCGCGGGCCGTGGCCACGATCTCGAGGAACAGGCTCTCCAGCGAGCGGCGCGGGTGATCGACGCGGGTCAGGCTGATATCGTGCCGAGCCAGCACCCCGCGCACCTCGTCGAGGACGGCCGGCGGCAGGGTCGGCGCCTCGAGGATCGTGGCCTGGCGGCGGGTGAGCAGGTCCGCGCACGTGCCGGCGGCGCGGATCATTCCGCCGTACATGATCGCCACGCGGTCGCAGAGATCCTCCACGTCGCCCAGCAGGTGGGAGCACAAGAGCACGGTCTTGCCGCGCCGCGCGAGGGTGGCGATCAGCTCCTTAATCTGATGCGCGCCCACCGGGTCCATGCCGCTGGTGGGCTCGTCGAGGATCAGCAGCTGCGGGTCGTTGATCAGGCTCTGGGCGAGGCCGATGCGACGCTGCATGCCCTTGGAGTATTCGCCGACAGGCCGATCCTGCACGGCCGCCAGGCCGACCATCTCCAGCAGCATGTCGATCCGCTCGCGGCGGGCGCGGCGGTCGAGGCGGAACAGGCGGCCGTAGTAGTCGAGCGTCTCCCGCCCGGTGAGGAAGCGGTACAGATACGACTCCTCGGGCAGGTAGCCGACCCGCCGCTTCGTCTCCACGTCCTTGGGCCGCTTGCCGAGGATGGCGATCCGCCCCCGCGTCGGCTGCAGCAGGCCGAGGAGCATCTTGATCGTCGTGCTCTTGCCCGAGCCGTTCGGCCCGAGCAGGCCGAAGACCTCGCCGCGGCGGACCTCCAGGTCGACCCCCTCGACGGCGCGGACCCGCGGCCGCATCCAGAAATCACGAAACGTCTTCGTGACGCCGATGCAGGCGATGTCGACCGCGTCCCCTTCCCCGTCCCTGGCCACCATGTGCACCCCCTCGGCCCCGGCGGGCCTCCGCCTAGCCGCCCGTCCGGGCCTTCTGCTCCCGGCGCCGTTGCCGCAACTGATCTTTCTGCCGCTGCTGCTGCAGGGCCGGGTCCCGGGTGAGCTCGAGCTCGATCTGTCCCGGCACCGTGTAGAAGGTTTCCACCTCGCCGCCGGTGAGGATCCGTTCCCGGGCATCCTCCCACAGCCGGGAGAGCACGAGCCGTGGGCTCTGCTCGAACTGCGGGAGCAGCTGCTCGAATGCCGTCGCCTCACCCGCCACCTGCTCGACGATCTGCGTGCGATAGGCCCGGGCCGCATTGAGTCGGCTGGCGACTTCCCCGCCGATCGACACGCCGTCGACCGCCAGGGCCTCGAGGGCCGCGGTGATCCGCTCGTCGGCCGCCTGGGCGGCGGCGGTGTCGCCCCGCTCCGCCGCCTGCTCGAAGGCGGTGACCAGCGCCAGGAGCCGCCCGCTCGCCTCGCCGGCAGTCTCCGCCAGGATCCGCGACCGCTCCTGCTCGGCGGCCACGATCCGTCCGGCCCGATCGCTCTCCGCGGTCGTCACGGCATCGAAACTCCCGGCCACCCGCATCGGGGCCGAGACCTTGTCGAGGACCAGCTGCTCGACGACGATCCCGGTGCGCATGTCGTCGAGTCGCCGCTGCATCGCCCCCAGGGCCACGTCCCGGTCGACGACCCCGCGCAGCAGGTCGTCGGCGGCGAGCTGGGCCGCCATGTGCACGATCCCCTGCTGGGCCACCAGCCGGACAATGGCCGCGGCCAGCTGCCGGCTGCCGACGTTCGTCAGGTAGGCGACCGGATCGGCGACCCGCCAGGTGAGCGTCCACTGTGCGTGGGCGATGCTCGAGTCGCCCGTGATCAGCGAGCCGTCGCGGAGCGGGTTGAGCGGCGCGGCCTTGAGCCCCTGCATCTGCCCGCGGCTCATCGTCCGCTCCTGGGCCGTGGTCTCGAACCAGAACTCCTTGTCGAGGACCAGCGTCACCGGGCGGGTATCGACCTTCACCACCTCCTCGATGGGGAACGGGGCCGCGAGATACGTGCCCCGCTCGAGGACCCGGCCGGTGGCATCGCCGACGTAGTCGCCGAAGCGCAGCCGCAGTGCCACCTCGTTCGATCCGACACTGAATAGGCCGCTGCCGGCATACGCCACCAGCAGGGCCACCATGGCGACCCGAAGGATGCCGAAGCTGACGCGGAGGGCCTCGGCCAGCGACTGCTGCGCCGGGTCCACTGCGGGCGGGGTCGCGGCGGAAGATGCGGTTGCGAGTTGGGCAGGGTCAGTCATGGGTGTCGTCCGTCGCTCACCGGCCGCGGTCCGGAGCGGGCGTCGGCCGCGGGGCCGCCGTCCCGCCCGGACTGCGGTTGAACCAATCGAGAATGCCGAGACTGTCGGCCGAGAGCACGAAGGTGGTGTTGTGGTCGAGCATCTTCTCCAGGGCCGCCACCTTCCGCAGGAAGATGGCGAACTCCTCGTTCTTGGCGAAGCTCTGGAACTGGGTCGATGCCTCGCGATCCCCCTCGGCCCGGATGGCCTGCGCCCGGCGCTCCGCGAAGGCCAGGATGCGGTCGCGGGCGCTGGCTGCCTCGCTCTTGATGGCCGAGGCCTGGGCCTGCCCCTCCTGGAGGGCGTTCTCGGCGAGCCGCTCCCGGGCCGCGATCATCGTGTCGAAGACCTTCGCCGTGGTGGACTCCGGGAGGATGATCTTGTGCAGGCCGACGCTCTCCACGCGAATCCCGTAGCCGGCCTCTTCGAGCGCGGCCCCGAGCATCGCTTGGGCATCCCGCTCGATCGTCGCCAGTTTCAACTTGCCCGCATCGACGTTGACGAGTTCGTCGAACCGGTAGCGGCTGATCAGGCCGCGGACCTCGCGGAGCTGGGACGACAGCTGCAGGCCCGCCTCGGCCGGGTTTTTCAGGGTCACGTAAAACTTGAGGGGATCGACGATCCGCCAGGTGAGATACGTGCGGACGATGACGCTCTTGCCATCGGCCGTCTGCAGTTCCTCGATCTTGTCCTCGAGCAGCTGCAGCCGCCGCGGGTAGAGCGTCACCTTGTTGATCGGCCACGGCCAGCGCCACTTCAGGCCGGGCGTGTCCCGGACGCTCGACTCGTCGGCCTTGTCGAAGGTCGTGCGGACGGCCACCTGGTCGTAGCGGACCTGGTAGAGGAACATGTGCGAGAGCATCACGCTGACGAGCGCGAGCCCGACGAGAACGAGAAACGAGTTCTTCATGGGGAGTGCGGGTTCTATTCGGTGAGCAGCGAATCGATCGCCGATGCCGGGTCGCTGAAGTCCATGCGGAAGATGGGGGTGTCGCCGGCGTCGCCGGCGATCACGAACTTGCGGCGGCTGGCCAGCCCCTTGCCCAGGACCTCGAGAAACCGCCGCGCTTGGTAGTACTGGGGGGACGCCGCAAACGCCAGCAGCTCGCCGGCGAACCTGTCGTGCTCGGCCCGTTCGCGGACCGAGCGGCTCCAGCGATAGGCCCGGGCGGCGTGCAGCCGCTCCGCCGCCGCGCCGCGGGCCGTGCTCAGCAGGGCGTCGATCCGGGCCTCGGCGGCGGCCCGCTCCGGGCCGCGGAGGGATTCCAGGCCGCGAATCTCGGCGTCGATCTGCTGGCTCAGGGCGACCGATCCGGAGACGCTCGCCAGCTGCTCGACCGCCTCGCGGCGGGCCTTGTGAATCAGCGTCTCGCGGTCCTGCACGGCGCCGATCTGGGCGTGAAACGCCCGCGACACGCGGCCCACCGGCGGGTGGACCGCCGTGATCGCCACGCCCACGACCTCGACGCCCAGCCGCATGCCGTCAGCCTGCTCCTGGATCGCCAGCCGCAGGGCCGGTCCGCCGGCGGTCCGGCCCTCGCCCAGCAGGGTGTCGATGTCATGCGTGGCGAAGAACCGCGACACTTCCCGTTGCGCGGCCACCGTCAACACCCGCTGCGGTTCGGCGGCGGCGAGCAGAAAGTCCTCGAGGTCCCGGACGACGTACTGCACGATCACCTCGGCCGACACCAGCGCCAGGCCACCGGCCGCCTCGCTCGCCCCGGGCGGCGCCAGAAAGTTCTCCTGGGCGGCGGCGGTCGCCGAGTCGACGTCGGTGGTCCAGAGAATGGCCTCACCCCGGTGCACCGCGCCGCTCAAATCGCTCGTGATCGCGATCTGGTGCACCTGACCGACGCGGTGCATCTCCGCCCGCTCGATCGGCCAGGGAAGTTTGCAGTGCATGCCCGGCGGCCGCGGCTCACCCGCCAGGGCTCCGCCCCGCAGGATCACGGCCCGTTCGTCCGGGGCGACGATGACGATGCAGCTCAAGGCCGCCAGCACGCCGGCGGCCAGGAGCGTCAGCGGCGTCACCGCGGTGCCGAGCAGACGGTACAGCCAGCTGCCCGACACCTCGACCCCGAACTGGTACGTGATCAGGTCGGCCAGCACGTTGCCCAGGGAGCCCGGCGCCGTGAGCAGGCCGAGCATCCGGCTGTCGAAGGCCGGCCGGGGGATTTCTCCGGGCACCCGCGGCCGATACGACTCGAGGAGGGCCGTGGCCAGGATCTCGAGGCCGACCGCGATCATCAGGGCCGGAATCACCACGGCCAGCCAGCCGAAAAAACGGTCGTCCCCCGATACCGCAAGCGTCGCCGCGCCAGCGAACAGCACCGCAGCCACGACGAAGCAGCTCATCAGATAGCTGGCCCCGCCCCGCAGGAGCCGCCACTCCCGCTGCCGCGCGTAGCCGGCCAGCCACCGGCCGGACACGAAGGCCACGAACGCCACGCCGGCCAGCACGAACATCACCGCCACCGGATTGGCCCGGGCCGCGAGCGCGGCAGGCGGCCCCGACGTGGCGGCGGCCGCCTGGGCGTGGGACCAGAGCAAGCCGCCGCCCGCCACGAGGAGCGCCACGGCCACCGCCAGACTCACGAGCGGCAGGCCAAAGCGGTAGATGCGGTCGAGCCGCAGGCGAGCTGCATCGAGGTCGTCGGTGAGGCCCGCGAAGATGGTCGCGGCGGCCGATGGCTCGGCGGCCAACTGTTCCGCTGCCAGGCGATCGCGGCGCTCCCGCTCGTGCTGCTGGTAGAGGAGCACGAGCACCAGCCAGATCGGCAGGCCGCACGCCGTGTGCCAGGTGGCGGCGGACACCGCCCGGCTCTCCGTCCACAGGGCGGTGAGGCCGAGGGCGAGCAGGAGGACAACGTTCACGGCCAGCCCGACCGTCGCCGCCGTGGCGGCCCGGCTCGCGATCCGCGGATCGGTGGCGGGAAAAACAGGTACGGTGATCTTCGTCATCGCTGCGGTGGCCGGTGCCGGGCGCCGAACCGGGCTGGTATCGACCGCGATTTTAAGCGGCGGCATCCCGCGCCGCACGGCCTCATGCGATTTTCACAAATCCTCCGGTTAGGATCGCAAGCATGGTGCTTTTGTCCATCGCCCGCAACGCGTTTCTCGAGGCCATCCGCCAGCCGGTCCACGCGGTGCTCATCTGCGGGGCGGTCGTGGCCCTCGTGCTGAACGTCAATATCGCCGCCTACACCCTCGAGGACGACAACAAACTGCTCGTCGACCTCGGCCTGAGCACGCTATTCCTCACCGGGATGCTCATGGCCGCGTTCACCGCCACCAGCATCCTGTCCCGCGAGATCGAGAACAAGACGGTGGTGACCGTCGTCAGCAAGCCCGTGCCACGGTGGGCCGTGGTGGTGGGCAAGTTCGGCGGCGTGGCGGGGGCGATGGCCACGGCCTACTGGCTGCTGGCGGTGGTGTTCCTGCTCACGGTGCGGCATCGCGTGCAGACCACTGTCCGCGTGGAGGACACCTACGACCCGGTCGTCCTCACCTGCGGCATCCTCGCCGGTGGTGTGGCCCTGGCGGTGTCGGGTCTGGCCAACTACCTGTACCGTCGGCCGTTTCCCTCGACGTTCGCGATCGTGGCGGGCGTCTGTGCCACGGTCGCCTGGGGGATCGTGTCGTGCGTGGGCCGCGATTGGCGGCTGCAGCACCCGGCCGCGGACTGGAATCCCCAGCTCGCCATCGGTCTGGCGATGGTTTTCGAGGCGTTGCTCGTGCTGACGGCGGTGGCCATCGCCGCCTCGACGCGGCTCGGCCGGCTGCCGACGCTCCTGGTGTGCTGCGGGTTCTTCCTCATCGGGCTGGTCGGCGAATACTTCCTCTCGATGACGCTCGCCGGATCGCGGTTCCGCGGGCTGCTGGCGGCGGTGGTGCCCAACCTGCAGTTCTTCTGGCCCGCCGATGCCCTCACGGCCGGGCACGAGATCCCGCTGTGGCACCTCGGTCAGCTCACGCTGTACGCGGCCTGCTTGGCGGCCGCGGCCCTGGCGGTCGCCGTGGCGCTGTTTCAGTCACGCGATGTGGGCTGACTGACCGGCCTCGGCCTGCTCGATCTCCTCGCCGCAGCGCACGAGCCGCGCCGAGTTGAACACGACCACCAGGCCGCTGACGACGTGCAGCGCCGCCGCCAGCACAGGCGACACCATCCCGGCCCCGGCCAGCGCCATGAAGACGACGATGAACAGGCCGCCGACGGCCATGTTCTGCCGGATCACGGCGATCGTGCGGCGGGAGAGATCGACGAGGAACGGAATCCGCGAGAGGTTGCTGTTGAGCAGGGCGATGCTTGCGGAATGGATGGCGACGTCACTGCCAGCCGCGCCCATGGCGATCGACACGTCGCCCGCGGCCAGGGCCGGGGCGTCGTTGACGCCGTCACCGATCACCGCCACGCGATGCCCGGCCCCCTTCAAGGCATCGACCATTTCCAGCTTTTCGTGCGGCAGCACCTCCGCCTTGAACTCCTCGAAGTGCATCTGTCCGGCCACCCGGCGGGCCACGCTGGTGCGGTCGCCGGTCAGCAGCACCAGCCGTGCGATGCCCATGCCGCGGAGCCGGTCGATGGCGCCGGCGGCCTCGGGCCGGGCGTTGTCCTCGAGGCCGATCCAGCCCAGCCAGATCCCGTCGCGGACGACGTGCAGCACCGACAGGCCCTCGGCCTCCGACGAAGACTGCACCGCCTCGAGCCGCTCGCGATCGACCGCCGGGCCGAGCAAGGGGCCATCGGCCAGCCATGATGCCCGCCCGACCGCGACGACGCGGCCGTCGTGCCAGCGGGCAACGACGCCGCGGCCTGCCACTTCCTCGAACGCATCGGGCGGTGCGAGGGGCACGCGGGCCCGCCGCGCCATGTCGATCACGGCCCGGGCCACCGGATGGCGGGAGCCCTGCTCGGCGGCCGCCGCGGCGGCCAGCAGCGCGGCGGCATCCACGCCCTCGGCCGGGGCCAGCCGCGTGACGGCCAGCACGCCCGTCGTGACGGTGCCGGTCTTGTCGAATACGATCGCCGAGATGCCCCGCGCGGCCTCGAGCGTGGCCACGCTCTTGATCAGCACCCCGAGGCGGGCGGCGGCCGACAGGCCGGCCACCATCGCCGTGGGCGTGGCCAGGATGAGGGCGCTGGGGCAGGCGATGACGAGCATGGCGATCGCGCGGTTGAAGGCCGTGTCGGGCTGGTTCTTGAGGGCGAAGAAGAGCACTACGCCGACGATCATGAGGATCGTGGGCGTGTACCACGTCGCGTACTGGTCGACGAGCCGCATGATCGGGGTGCGGGTCCGCTCGGCCTCGAGGATCAGATCCTTGACGCGGCCGAGCAGCGTGTCGGCCCCGGCCTTGGTCACCTCCACGTCGATGACGCCGGTGAGGTTGATCGTGCCCCCGAACACGTCGTCGCCGAGGGCCTTCTCCGCGGGCACCGACTCGCCCGTCACGCTCGCCTGGTTGACCGTGCTGGCACCGCGGATCACGCGGCCGTCGGCGGGAATCGTCTCCCCTGGCCGAACGCGGACGACATGCCCCGGCCGCAGCGCCGTGGCCTCGATCGTTTCCTCGGACTGCTCGGCCGCCCCGGCGGTGACGACCCGGCTGGCCTTGGTCGGCGCCAGACGGATCAGCGACTCGATGCTGGCCTCCGCGCCGGCGGCCGTGCGGCGCTCGATGAGCGACGACACGGTCATGAAGAACGCGACGGCCGCCGCCTCCAGGTACTGGCCGGTGGACGTGGCGCCGATCACGGCCAGGGCCACGAGCGCGTGCATGCCGGCCTGACCGCGAAGCAGGTCCGCGGCGGCGGCGGCTACCAGCGGCGCCCCGAGGAGCAGGACCGCGGCGACGGCGGGCACGGCCGCGAAAAAGGGCTGTTCCCACAGCCAGCCGGCGGCGACGGCGCACACGAGGAGCGTGCCGCCGACGAGCGTGGCCACGACCTGGACCCGCAGCCCCAGGCCGAGCGTGGGCGGCGTCGCGGCCGGTGACACCGGAGGCTGGGTCGCGGGGCCTGCAGCGGGCTGCTCGTGCTGGCGGGCGGGGAGGGTGAGGGTGCTCATGGGCGCGGGAAGGGATGGTGGCACGAATGGGAACCGACCAGCTCGCGGCCCCGACGCGAGCATAGCATCGGGCACATGGCGCGGGGCGGAAAAGGCTGCGGCCGCCCGAAGGCGGCCGCAGCGTGATCACGACGATCCAACGAGGCCGGGGGACCCGTTGCGATGGCTCATCACTCGAAGGCACCGCCACCGGCACCGCCACCGGCGTTGCCGAGTTGCTTGCACCACATCGTCTCCCGGATCTCGTCGTAGCCGCCCTTGTTGATGGCGTAGGAGCCACCGACCAGGCTGCCGGTCGGATTGGCCTTGTAGGCCCCGAGCCAGCCGTCGGCCTCGCCGGCGTCGGTGGCCGCCGTCGAACTGGCCGAGTATCCGCCCTCGTCGGTGACCTTGGCCACGTGGCCGTCGGCGAACAGCACCTGGGCATAGCCGCCGGCGATCAGGCCGGCCTCGTTCTTGCGGCCGTTGTGGATCGGCACGATGTCGTTGAACTCGTGGATCCACTCGCCGTCGGTATTGCCCGTGGACCCCGTCGCCGCCCCGCCGATCAACACCGGCAGCTTGCAGTTCATGCCGTCGGTGAACGACTCGACGAGGAACCCACCGGTGGACACGAGCTTCTGGTCGGCCCCGAAGAACTCGTTGAACTTCGTCAGCATCGTGGCCGTGACGGCGGCGTCGTTGCTGTCGCCGTTTCGCGACGGTCCCATGAGAGCGATCCGGTCACGGCTGCAGCCGCCGCCGATGATCTTCTTCTCGGAGAGCGGCCCGTCGCCATCGAGCGGGCACTTGCCTGGGTCCGTCGTCACGCCGTCGGCGTTCGTCGAGAACGTCGCGCCGGTGGTGCCGGAAGAAATAACGTCGCCGCGGCTGAAGTGCCAGGTGGTGCAGTAGTTGGTGTTCAGGCCATCCTCCCAGAGCTTGAACCGTCGGGGGAGCGTGTTGCCGGCGTCCCTGTAGTCCGCAGGGCCGTTGCCACCGCCGAAGAACACGTTGGACTGCGTCTTGCCCGTTCCGCCCCAACGCTGGCCGTTGCCACTCGAGACTCCGGTAGCCCCGATGTAGTCGGCCACCTTCTCGTTGACCTGCGAAGGGTTGGCCGGATCGAGGGCCTTGCCGGGATTCGAGACCTTGATCTTCAACAGGTCCGCCACCCAGCCGATCTTCCGCGAGTCGCCGTCACGATTGTGGTCGAACGCACCCGTGGACAGCCGGCCATTCTTGTCTTCCGTGGAGAAGATCATGAAGCCGCGGCCGAACGAGTTGAGATTGGAACCGCTGCCCGCCGCCTGGGCCGAGCTGCGGGCCGACGAAAGCGCCGGAAGCAGGATCGCCACCAGCAAGCCGATGATGGCGATGACGACGAGGAGCTCGACCAGCGTGAAGCCGCGCCGAGCAGAGGTCTGGGAACGATGAAGGGACATGACGAAAAGGTTCCTGTTAAAGATTCCCCGAATCGCAACCCCGGAACGCTCCGAGGAAGCCATATCAGGGTGGGAAAAACGTATGAGGGAACGATCAGCGAATCATGAGTTTTTGATGAGGAACTGGTCAACTCGGTGGTTCAGCCGAGTTTCCGGGCGTCCTTGAGCATCGCAGCCAAGGCGTCAGCGGCGGCCCGGGCGGCGTCGTTGTTCGACTGTTTGGCGGAGGAATGCTTCCGGGCGGTGAGCCGCAGCCATTTCCGCATGCCCACGACTTCGCGGACGGCGTCCTGATCGGCGGCTTTCTCGGCAATTTTGGCTGCGGGCACAACGCGGGTCATGGTCGTGTCTCCAGGCGGGCGAAGGAGGCGGGAGATCCAGCACGTTGGATCGACCGGAAGTCTGCCCGGGCCGGGTGAGATCCCGATGAGAAGCCCGTGAGAATCGTATGAAAAACGACACGGCGGGCCGGGCGACCCTGTTCGCCCGACCCGCCGCCGTTTGCTCACGCGTCAGCTCTCCGGCCGCCGGCCGGAGAGCGGGTGATCAGCAGCCCTTCTTGCAGTGGCCGAGGAGGCCGCCGCGGCCGCCCTTGCCATTGCCCGAGCCGTTGCCGCCCGCGGCCGCACCGGCCGGGACCTGCTCCTCGACGCACTTCTTCACCTTGACGCACTTCTTCTCCGTGACCTTCTTGGGCACGCGGACCACGTACGACTCCGTCTTCGTCTCCGTGACGTTGTCGCTGGCGCAGACCGTGTAGGTCTCGGACTTCTGCACCGGCACCATCACCGTGTAGGAAACCTCGCGGGTCCGGGTCTCCGGCACGCTCCGGTTGACCGTGATCTCACGGGTCCGGGTCTCGCACCGGCTCTTGGCCACGCAGACGGTCTTGGTCCGGTTCTCCGGAACCATCTTCGTGACACAGTAGGTGCCCGACCGCTCCTCACACCGGGTCTTGTGCACGCAGACGGTCTTGGTCCGGGTCTCCGGCACCATCTTCGTGACACAGTAGTTCCGGGTCCGCTCCTCGCAGCGCGACAAGCAGACCTTGTACGAGCGGGTCCGCTCCTCGCAGCGGCTCTTCCGCACGCACACCGTCCGCGACCGCTCCTCGCAGCGGAACTTCTTCACGCAGTAGGTGTAGGGCACCTGCTCGCACTCGGTCTTCCACGAGGTGACCTCGATCTCCTTGGTCTCGCACGTGGGCACCCACTTGCGGCAGCAGACGACCTTCGGGCAGCAGGGATTGCCGGCGGCGTCATACTTGCCGTTCGCCGAAATCTCCTTCGCCTCGGTCACCCAGTGGCCGCCGCGGCAGGTCACCGTCTTGGTGCCCTTGACCGGCACGCGACGCGAAACCGTGCGGAAGCCCTGCATCTCCTCGGTGTAGGGAACCCGCACCGAGTAGGACTGCTGGATCTCCTCGGTGTAGGGCACGTTCACCTTGTAGGTGGCCGTCCGCTCCTCGGTGTAGGGCACGTTCACCTTGTAGGTGGCCGTCCGCTGCTCCGTGACCGGCACCATCACCGTGTAGGACTTCTCGACCTGCTCGGTGTAGGGCACGTTCACCTTCCACGTCCGGGTCTTCTCCTCCTTGACCGGCACCATCACCGTGTAGGACTTCTCGACCTGCTCGGTGTAGGGGACGTTGACCTTGTACTCCACGGTCTTCGTTTCCGGCACGTTGACGTTGACGGTGTACTCGACCGTCTTCGTCCGCTTCTCCGGGACCATGACCGTGAAGTTCCGCGTCTTCTCTTCGAGCCGCGGCACCTTCTTGGTGACCTGGAACGACCGCTCGCGGACTTCCGTCGTCCACTCGGTCTTCTCCACGTCCTGCAGTTCGGTGACCCAGCGCCACCGCTTCACTGTCTGCATGCAGGCATCGGCGGCGGCCGCCTCACCCGCGTCCGCCGGAGCGGCCGCAGCGGCCTCGCCGACGAGCACCGACCCGTCCGCCGGGGCGGCGGGCGTCTGCCCGCGGACGAACGTGCCGCCGACGCACACGCCGGCAGCCGCCACCCAGGGCAGGAACTTGAACGTCAATCGCTTCTTCACGGAAACCTCCAGAGGGAAAGGGAAAACCCGACGCATCGCGAACACGTGTTCCAGGCGCCGCACGGAGGCCATCCCCAGTCGGTGGCGTTCCTCGCAGCGAAAGCCCGGCCGAGCGGGCCGGCAGGCGACGCCATCCGGAGTGGGGCCCGTCCGTTGAGCCACCGCGACCGGAAGGGTTTGCGCTGCCGGCAAACTCTCGTCAGGAGATCGGGCTTCGCTGACCGAAAAACTCAGCCACGACGAGAATCGTCGGGTGGTGACGGATCTGCCGGTGGCGCGGCCGTGGCATCGGACGGCGACCCCATCGGACCGCCTTCACAGCAGGTCTCGAGGATCGCGCCGCACTGGCGGCACATGAGTTTGGCGCGGATCTCGAACGTCTCGCCCTGGCAGATCGGGCAGCGGCAGGCGGTCATAGCCGCTGAGGATACCGAATGGGCATCCAAAGATGGACGCCCGGCGGCACGGCCGCGACGGCGAGCCACGGGAGCGTGTGGGTCACGCGCGCGGCCCGCCCGCCGGGAGCGAACTCCGGGCGAAGCGACGCCGTGCGTGCCACCATCGCGAACGTGCGATCCTCACTCCCGTCGATCGCGGACCGCTGCAGGCGGTGTCCCGCGATCCCGTCCGTCCGACCGTGCGAGCCGGGGCGGCGGACCATCGACCGGTCCGCCTCGTCCACCGAATGCTACGCGCCGCGGAAGGCCGCCTGTGGAAGAAGCGGGTCCTCAGCCGTGGTTTCGGGATTTCTGCCAGTCGACACTGCCTTCCCCCTGTCGGGGACACCCCTTGTCGGCGTCCCACCACCCGCCGTTCAGGCGGAAAGAACGACTCAAAGACGGCCCCAAACCGTCGTCAAAGCCGGCGAAAAAATGCTTTGACATGAGTCTCGGAAGGGGGGATGATTCCTCCCCAGCGATTCGCCACTGCCGAGGGGGCCGCCTGCTTGCCATCGGCCCAGCGGACGATCCTTCGCTCGCAAGCAATCTAATCCCCGTGGCATCGCGATGAAGCCTGCCCATTGTCGTCTGGGACGGAATATGCCCGAGCCTGACCGCTATGGCGTCATGGCGCGGCGTTTGCTCGCGGCTGCAGCTCTGTTTGTCGTGATCGGCATCCAGAGGGAGGCGCCGGCCGCAACGTACTCCTGGTCCGGCCTGGGGCTGGATGGTTTTTGGGACAGCGGAGCCAACTGGATCGGGGGCGTGCCGCCCGATTATTCGCTCCTGCCCACCACGCTGCAGTTTTCGGGCACGGCTCGCACGACGGCCGTCAATCGGACGCCATCTCCGCTTGTCGCCTTCATCGACTTCGCCAACGACAACTCGGATGGACGGACCGGCGCGTTCACGTTGTCGGGAAGTGCGGTGCGACTCGATCCGCAGAGTCGCATTACGACCGCCGCACTGGTGAACTCTGGGACGATTACCGACACGATTGCCCTTCCGCTCATCATGCAGGGAGGCCTCACCGTCGCCCTCGGTGGAAGCGCCCAAGCCGTCCACAATCTCACGATCGCGGGTGGCGTCAGCGGTTCGGGCACGCTGAGTTCAACCGGTTCCTTCGGCACGCTCACGCTTTCGGGATCGAACACGTACTCCGGCAGCACGTGGGTCAGGGGCGGGACGCTTCTAGTGCCTGCGGGCGGGGCATTGACTGGCGGATCGCAGATTCGGGTCGGTGTGGCTCCGGGTGAAAACGCCGCCTTCCGAGTGGACGGCGGCCTCGTGGTGAGCAGCACGGCCTCAATCGCTTCCGGCGAGCCGAACGTCGGCACGGCGACGGTCAGCAGCGGCACGTGGATCAACACGGGATGGTTTGACGTCGGACGAACTGGCACCGGAACGCTCAACATCGTGGGCACGGGTGTGGTCACGGTTGGCGGCGGCACCGGAACCCTCATGCTCGCGCCGCTGGGATTAGGAGCCCGCAGCACGCTGAATCTTGGTGATGGCACGGCTGCGGGAACGCTCCGGGCCGCCGTCGTGGGAGGGACTTCCGCCGCGGGAGCCCAGGTGAACTTCAACCATTCGATGGGTGCCTACGCCTTTGCGCCAGCGATCGTTGGCGACGTGGCCGTAACGCATTTGGGCAGCGGCCGCACCGTGCTGTCCGGAAGCAACTTGTATACCGGCACTGCCAGCGTCCAAGCGGGCACGTTGCAATTCGCCAGAACGGCCTCGATGCCTTTTATGTCGGGGACGCCGTCACCCAGATTTACCGTGGCCGGTTACACGACGGCCGCCAGTGGCGCGACGCTGGCGTTGAACGTGGGCGGAGCGGGCGAGTTCACGGCCCGGGAGATCGACTGGCTCAAGGGACTTGGCACGGGCACGAGCGGCTTCCTGAACGGATCGACGCTGGGTCTCGACACGACGAACGCTGCGGGTGGCACGTTCACGTATGCGAGCAGCATCGCGAACCCGAACGGCGGCTCGAACGCCCTGGGTGTGAGCAAGCTCGGGGCCGGCACGCTGGTGCTGTCTGGCAATAACACGTTCACGGGCGGTGTGACGGTTCAGGACGGCACGCTGGTCATCGGCTATCCCCGAGCGTTGGGTGCCGGCACGGTGACGGTTCGAGGCGGGACACTGGCAGTGGGGTCATCGTCGTCGCCGGTGTACGCAGCGGGCGTGGTACTTTCCGGTGGGGCGATCACGGGGACGACCCGCTTGGCGAGCGCGAGCACGTTCGACATGCGCAGCGGTGTGGCGTCTGTGTCATTGACCGGGCAGACAGGCTTGACGAAGACGACGTCCGGCACGGTGATCCTGACGGGGAGCAACACCTACACCGGTCCGACGATGGTGCAGGAAGGAACGCTGCTATTCGGCGGAACGGCTGCCTTGTATGGCGGTGCCACGGGCGCTTGGACCGCAGCGAATCTCGCGACGGGTTCCGGAGCCACGCTCGCACTGGCCGTGGGTGGCAGCGGTCAATTTACGGCTGCGAACGTTGCCCAGTTGGCCACGCTGGGCACGGGCAGCTTCCTGAACGGATCGACGCTGGGTCTCGACACGACGAACGCTGCGGGTGGCACGTTCACGTATGCGAGCAGCATCGCGAACCCGAATGGGGGTGCGAACGCCCTGGGGGTAAGCAAACTCGGGGCCGGGACGCTGGTTCTGTCTGGCACTAATACGTTCACGGGAGGCGTGACGGTCCAGGAAGGCACGTTGCTTGCGGGTAGTTCGGGAGCATTGGGAGCCGGCACGGTGACGGTGCGTGGCGGCGTCTTGACAATCGGTGCTGGGTCAAAACCTGTCTACATTTACCGATCGGCCTTTGTGCTGGCCGGCGGGACGGTCACCGGCACGACGCCTTTGGGAAGCACGGGTACGTTCGACGTCCGCAGCGGCGTCGCGTCAGCGTCCTTGACCGGGTCGGCGGGCCTGACGAAGACGACGTCCGGCACGGTGCTCCTGACGGGGAGCAACACCTACACCGGCCCTACGGTGGTGCAGG
>JBIKND010000171.1:0-8157 GCA_044358905.1 Pirellulales bacterium
AACGTAGAACCGGTTCGGGTTGGCCTCCCAGGCGCGCTCCAGGGACGCGATCGCCTCCGGCAGGCGCCCGAGCTGCAATTCGGCCTTCCCTTGCAGATAGGCCACCGGCGTGGCCAGCGGGTCGAGGGTCTTCCAGGGCGTCGTGGCCCGCCGAGCCGCGGCCAGCATGCCCTCCCAGTCGCCGTCGCGCGCGCCGCGGCGGGCCGCGATCACGTCCCGCTCCTGGCGGATCGCGGCGCTTGCATACGAGATGCCCAGGGCCAGGAAGGCGAGCACCGGCGGCAGCACGAGCCAGGCCGGCAGCCGCACGGGCCGCGCCGGATGCGGTCGGGCCGCATGCCCGAGCACCGTCGCCACGGCGAGATGCAGGGCGAGCACCACCTGGTGGCTGACGCGGTCGAGCGGGAAGTCGAAGCAGGAGAGCACGACGTAGCCGGCGAGGGTGGCCAGCGTCGCGACGGCCAGCCAGGCATCGGCGGGCGCCGTGGCGGCGCGGAGCGCGCGGCGCAGGGACCAGGCGGCGGCGATGAACATCGCGACGAAGGCGATCAGGCCGGGCAGGCCCTTTTCCGCGGCGACCCACAGAAAATCGTTGTGCGGCTCGACCCAGTTGTCGCTCGACAGGTTCGTGAAGTCGAGGTCGGCGCCGCCGTAGTACTCGTGCAGGCGCACGGTGAAGTTGCCCGCACCGACGCCCGCCAGCGGGTGGTCGGCGATCATCCGCGTAGTGACCCGCCAGATCATCGTCCGGCCGCCGTCGGTCGGTCCGGCCGCCTGGTGCGGCCTGGCGACGAGCAGCCGTTCGAGCGAGCGGCCGACGGCGGTATCGGAGCCGGTGACGGTGCCGATGGCGACCACCGCCGCCAGCCCCGTGGCGAACAGCCCGAGGATGCCGCGCCGCACGCTGCCGGAGAGGCCCAGGACCCGGGCGTGCCCCACGGCGAGGCACCCCGCGACGCCCGCGGCAGCGGCTAGACCGAGCCACGCGGCCCGCGACTGCACGAGCAGGATCAGGCCCGCCACGGCCATGGCTGCGAGCGTGGCCGTGATCCGCCAGCCGCCGCGAAGCACGATCGCGCCGCAGCCGCACCAGGGCAGCAACAGGAGCACATACCCGGCGTAGAGATTGACGTTCGATTGCAGGCCCGTCACCGCCTCCATCTCCCGGCGGCTCGGCCAGCCGCCACCGAACTGGGGGCCGGCCTGAACGAGGCCGACGGCGGCCGCCACGAGCGCGCCGACGGTCGCGGCTTGCAGGAGCCGTTCCCGCCAGCGCGGCTCCGTCGGCAACAGCAGGCAGGCGAGACAGAGCACGAGGAAGGCCGCGCCCGTGCGGAACAGGTCGGTGAACCCGGCGGTCGCGTTGACCGCCCAGGCCAGCGAGCCGGCGGTGATGACCAGGTACGCGGCCGCGGCGAGCACTACGGGCGTGCGGAGGATCGACGCATCGAGCCGTCGGCCGATGGGTGCGAGCAGGGTCAGCGGCAGGGCGACCATCAGGGCGGCCAGCAGGCCGCGCAGCCGCGGGACCTGGGCGACGTCGTAGCACGTGTCATCGACGATCAGGTGGAGCAGGACGAGGCCGCCGGCCAGCAGGCCGACGACGAGCCGCGACGTCCAGGCGGCGGTGGTGTCGTCTTCGGTGCCGATCATGGCGGGGAGAGTTCCTGTGGTTCGAGCGGCGGATCGGGCAGCGTGAAGGGCCGTGGCCGGAAGCCGAGGTCGCGGGCCGCCTCGTCGTGCGCACAGGAGAGATCTTCGTTCATCCGCGCGAACATTCCGCTGGAGACGCCTTGGCCCGCGCCGAGGGCATGGGCCGCTGCGAGCCCGGCCCGCAGCACCGGCACCGGCAGGGACGGCATCCGGGGGGGCAGGCCGAGCCAGGCGAAGATCCGCTCGACGAGCATCCGGAACGGCAGCGGCTCCGCCCCCGAGAGCGCGTAGACGCCACCCGCGGCCGCCGTGTCGATGGCGGCAGCGCAGGCCGCCGCGACGTCGGCCGCATGCACGGGCTGCCGCAGCCCACGGGCGGCGCCGGCCAGGGGAAAGTACCGCCAGCGACGGATGAACCGTGCGATAGCGACGACGTTGCCGTCGCGCCGGCCGTCGTAGATCATCGTCGGCCGCAGCAGCACGCAGTCGAGGCCCAGTCTCGCGGCGCCGTCACCGACCTGCCGCTCGGCCAGGGTGAGCCGCGCGGCGAGTGCCTGCTCGTGTCGGTCGGGCGAGGTCGTCTTGGTGAGGATGCTCATCGACGAGACGGCGACGAGTCGGCGGCAGCCGCACTGCGCCAGCCACGGCAGACGGTCCGGCAGGGTCCACAGCGGGCACAGGGCGATCCACGCCTCCACGCCAGCCAGCGCGGCGCCGGGAGCATGCCACTGCACGGCTGGCGACGTGTGCCGCGCGGTCGAACGCGAGATGGCGTGGACCGTTCTGCCGGTGGCCGCGAGGCGTTCCACCAGCGGCCCGCCGACGAGGCTCGTCGCACCGAGGATGCCGACACTGCGGGCGGGAGTCATTCAGGTCGACACGGAGCCGGAGGAAGCGATGCGGCGCCGGTCAATGGACGTCGAGTCGGCCGCCGGCAACCGTGGCTGTGCCGTGGCTGCCGCCAGGCGCGCCACCTGCTGCGGGAGTGCGGCGACGGCGAACCGGGCGGCGACGCCCGCAAAGCGGAGCCAGACGCCCGCGATCACCAGCCCCATCAGCCCCAGCGGATACTGGTGCCGGAAGTGTTTGCGGTAAAAGCGGACCATGCCCTTGTGCTTGTGCCACTCGACGAACAGCGGCCGGGAACGACCGCACATCCCGCGGTGGTGGACGGCGGGCGCGTCGGGCACGAAGCGGATTCGCCAGCCCGCCTTCCGGAACCGCATGCACCAATCGAGATCCTCGCAGTGGACGAAGAAGCCCTCGTCCCATGGTCCCACCTGCTCGGCGGCATCACGCTTCACGAGCGTGCAGGCTCCCGAGACCGCCTCGACGTCGATGGCCGCCGCGGGCAGCGGGTCCCGGTGGAGATAGAAGTCGGAGAACAGCTTCGGCCAGCGTCGCCCGAGCCGCCCCAGGCCGAAGCCGCGGACGAACGACCGCCACGGCGTCGGCACGCTGCGCCGGGCGCCTCCCTGCTCGACGCCGAACTCGTCGGTGAGCAGGCCCCCGACCATGCCCACCATCGGTTCGGCGGTCAGTTCCCGGCACATCGCGGCCAGTGATCCGGGGGCGAGAATGCAGTCCGGATTGAGAAACAGGATCGCGGGCTGGGTGCTCCGTGCGGCGCCGAGATTGCAGCCGGCGGCGAAGCCCGTGTTGACCGGCGAGCGGACCACATCGAGCCGCGGATGGTCGCCGAGGCGGCGCAGCACGGCATCCAGCGGCGCCGGCTCCGAGGCGTTATCGACGAGGATCACCTCGGTCGCCTGGGCCAAGGCCGCCTCCAGGCAGTCGCCCAGCAGGCGGCCCGCGTTGTGGTTCACGACGACGACGGACACGGCCTCGCTACCGCAGCCGGGCTCTCGGGTCGCGTCGTCCATGAGTCGCTTCACACCGGCGTGTCGAAAGATTTCCAGAGGCCCCACGCGGTCATGCGCCGGCCCTGTTGCACGAGCCGACGCTTGCGAAGACAGGCTCCGAGCCCCCGCACAGCATCGCACTTGCTGCGCAGGAAAGTCCGCAACCGGCCACGCCAGGCGCAGGCCACCGCTACGAAGATAGTCTGGGGAATCTGCGCAAGCAAAAAAATGCACAGCAGCGGTGCGGGAAGATCTTTGATCGCCGTCCAGACGAGGTTGCGGTGGCCGAAAAAGGTCGCCGTCGGGCTGCGGCCACCCCCGGAACTCGCGCCGCCGACGTGCGCCACGACGGCGTCGGGCACGTATCGCGCCCGATGCCCGGCGAGCCGCAGCCGCAGGCCGAGATCCACGTCCTCGAAGTAGCAGAAGTAGTCCTCGTCGAAGCCGCCGACTTCCAGTACCGCGGCGCGGCGATAGAGGGCCGCGGCGGCGCACGGGGAGAAGATTTCGCGCGGCACGAGGTCGGCCGGGGCGAGCCGCCGGCCGTGGCCGCGCCGCCAGGCGAGCCCGGTGAGCGAGTAGCAGTCGCCGAGACCGTCGACGATGCCGTCGCGGCCGGCCAGCATCTGCCGCGAGCCGAAGGCGGCGATCTCCGGGTGCCGCGTGGCGGCGTCGAGAAGCGCCGCCAGCCAGCCCGGCTCGGGGAACGCGTCGGGGTTGAGCAAGGCCACGTACGCGGTGTCGGCCATGGCGATGCCGAGGTTGTTCGCGGCCGCGAAGCCCGCATTCGTGTCGAGGCGGACGAACTGCGTGCGCTCGGCGAGCCGCGGATCGGCGGCGATCGCCGCGGTGCTGGCCGGTGCCGAACCGTCGGTGCTCGCGTTGTCGACGACGATCACCGCCTCCGGCAGCCGGGCTTGCGCGCCGATCGCGGCGAGGCAGCGGAGCACGTGCTCGCCGCCGTTGTAATTGACGACGATCACCGTGACGTCCGGCAACCGGGAGTCGGGCGCGGGCATCATGCCACCTCCGCCGGTCGCGGGCTTCGGGCCAGCAGCAACGCGACGAGGCGGTCGAGATCCGCCCGCTGCCGCGCGGTGATGAGGCGCCACTGCGCATCGAGGACGTCGGGCGGGACGGGCGTGCGGAGCATGCGGCGAATCGCGGTGGCGATCGCCGCGACGCTGTGTGGATCGCAGGCATAGGCGGCCGGCCCGCAGGCCTCGCGAATCGCGGCACTGTCCGACACGACCGCCGGCCGGCCGTACTGCATCGCCTCCACCGGCGGATACCCAAAACCCTCCTCGAGCGACGGATAGACGAGGAAGCGGCAGCCGGCGAGGAGGAACTCGAACCGCCCCGCGGGCAGTGGCGGCACGGCCACGAAGCGGCCCGGATGTCGCACCGGGGCCACGTCGGCGACCGTGTCGACGCCCGCCACGACGACCCGCAGGCCGCCGAGATCGGCCGCCGCGGTCGGGTCGTCGTACAGGTCGTCGAACGCCCGCAGGGCCGCCGCCGCGTTCTTCTCCGGTCGGCTCGCGCTGACGACCAGCGCGTAGTCCAAGGCCGCGAAGTCGTGGCCGGCCCAGGTGAACGGCTCGGGCTCGACCCGTCGCTTGTCCGGCGCGGCCAGCACCGTGAGCGGCGCCCGCGGCGGCCCGAAGACCCGAAGGATCTCCCGCCGGGAATGCTCCGACACGGTGACGATCGTGTCGATCCGCCCGCTGCCGAACAGGCGCGCGAAGTCGGACCGGCTGCAGACGTGCGGCCCGGGAGCCGCCGGCATCGTCACGTCGCGGATGTCGTGCACCGTGCCCACGATCCGCGTGGGGCCGGCGCCGAACTGCTCGAGCAGTCGCGCGTAGGCGACGAGGCCCGGGGTGAAGAACGTGTCGAAGCCACCGCCGGCGACCAGTGCCGCGATCGCGGCTTGGGAATCGACGGCCACGATCGGAATGCCTGCGGCACGGCAGGTCTCGCCCACCCATGGCTCCATCGCCAGACGCGGATCGAAGGCCACCCACAGCCGGTCGCCCGCGGCCCGCGCAAGCGCTGCGAACACCGCCTTGCCATACTCCCCGCCCCCGTGAAACCCGGGCTGGCAGAACAAGAGGTCGAAGAGCAGCGGACGATCCGTCGCGGCCAGGCGGGACTTGAAGGCGGCGGAGCCAGCCGCGACGAAGTCCGTCCGGTCGCCGGCGGTCGCGGGGGACGGGGCCGCGCCGGCGAGCGCCGTGCGCGTCGCTTCCAGATAGCGGTAGCCGAAGTGCTCGTCGGGTTCGAGGTGGCAGCCCTCGCCCCACTCGTTCCAGGCGTTGAGGAACACCAGGCGCTGCGGTGCCGGCTGCTCGCGGCAGGTGCGGGCCACCGCGGCCTGCAGCCAGCGGCCGTAGGCCTCGGGCGACGCGTTGATCCACGAAGTGCCGCGTTCCATCCGCCGGGCCGTGTTGTCCCACTCGGGCATCACGCCGCGGTACACCGGATACTCGGCCGGCAGGTCCGCCAATCCCGCCCGGACCGCGGCCCGATAATCGAGGATGGCGCCGCGAAAGCCGGGCTGCGTCGGCGGCCCGCCCGCGGCCGTCAGGTTCTCGCAGGGCACGAGGAGCGGCGGAAACTGCACCGCCGCGTCGAAGCCGAGCATGCGGGGATCGGCCTGGTTGCGGCTCCACACGCTCGCCAGGTGCAACTCACCCACGCCGGCAGCGCGGCATGCCTCGCGCCACACGGCTGTGGTCCGCGCCGGATCGGGCAGCGCGGCCGCGTCGTAGACCAGCAGCAGCGGCCGGTCCGCGACGCGGATGGCCCGCCGGTCGCGAAGCAGCGGCATCATGTCGTGGATGAACCGCAGGTCGTCGTCGGGATCGGGCCGGTTGGCGAGCAGCACCTCCGCGTCGAGGCCGTCCCACGTGCGGGTCCAGTTCTCGTTGGCCCAGCAGACGCAGAATGGAACATCGGGCCGCCCGCTGGCCAGGAACCGCTCGAGCGGTTTCTCGAGCAGCCGCCGGCCGTTGAACCAGTAGACGTAGAAGCAGAACCCGTGGATGCCGTAGCGGCGGGCGAGCGCCGCCTGCCGCTCGAGCACGGCCGGGTCGTCGAGGTCGTACCAGCCGATGTCGGGATGGGGCACGTGCGGCTGCCGGTGTCCCTCGTAGAAGGGCCGCCCCCGCCGAACGTTGGTCCATTCGGTGAAGCCCTCGCCCCACCAGCGGTCGTTCTCGGGGATGCGATGGAACTGCGGCAGATACATGGCGATCGCCCGGACCGTCGCGGCCTCCGCGGGGGTGGCCGGCGGCACCGCGTCGGTGGCCGGCGGCGCCGACTGGGCGGCCGCGGGCTGAAACAGCAGCCAGCGCTGGTAGGCGGGGAGCCCGGAGAACACCGGCGGGCAGAGCCGAAACAGCAGGTCGCGGCCCCGGCGCTTCCACGCCAGCGGAATCGGCAGCCGCTCCCAGCAGAGGCGGCACAGCGACTGGAGCATGGGGCACACCGGGACGGACGGGGCTGTTCTCGAGAGTATGCTTGCCGCGGAGGCTCGAAGCCACCACACCCGCCGCCGGCACGCCCATGAACGAACTCCCCGAATCCCTCGCGGCCTTCTACGCGGCGCTCGCCACGCGGCCCGACCTCAACGCCCGGGTGGGCGGCGCGGATCCGGCGCTGGCCGGCAGCTTCTCGCTGACGTCGCTGCGGCAGTGCGGCCTGCCGCAGGACAGGCCGGTGGTGGTCTGCGACTTCGGCTGCGGGATCGGCCGCGTCGCCGCGCCCGTCGCGCATGCCCTCGCGCCGGGCAGCCGGCTGGTGGGCATCGACATCATGCCGGAGTTCGTCGAGTTCTGTCGGAACCACGTGCGCGCCCCCGGCGTGGCGAGCGAGTTCCATCTGCTCGCCGCCGCGAACGATCACTACGCCCGCACCGCCGAGCCGCGGGGCGGGGTCGATGCCGCCCTGGGCCACGACGAACTGGCGGCCGCGCTGGCGGGCAGCGTGCACTTTCTCTATGCGATCTCCGTCTTCACCCACCTCTCCCCGCCGATGGCCGCCGAGGCGCTGCGGCTGATCGCGGCGCTATTGGCTCCCGGCGGCTTCGCCGTGCTCACGTTTTTTCTTTACGACGAGGAGGTGGAACTCGAGCGGCGGCGGGGCTGGCGCGGCGGCTTCGATCTCAAGGGTGGCTATTGGGAAGGGGATGTGTTCTACGGCAGCCGCCGCGATCCGCTGGCCTTCGTCGCCTATCGGCCCGCCGGGATGCTCGGTCTGGCGCATGACCACGGGCTCGCGCTGCGATCCAGTCACGCGGGCACGTGGCGCGGCACCGGGATCATCACCCACGCCCTCCAGGATTTCGTGGTCTTGGAGAAGACCCGCTAGGGTCGTCCCATGGACGCCTACCAGACAGCGCGGCGCCGGTCCTTCGGCCCGTACGTCCTGCCCGGGCATCGCGGCATCGAGATCGGCCCCGGCTTCCGCCCCACGTTCGCCAAGCGGGACGGCTTTGCCGTCACGGTGGTCGACCACTGCCCGACGGAGGAACTGCGGGCCAAGTACGCCGCCGACGGCAACGTGCCGCGGGATCTGTGGGCGCAGATCGAGGAGGTCGACGTCGTGTGGAGTGGAGGTCGCTACGGCGATCTTTCCG
>JBIKND010000026.1:0-27267 GCA_044358905.1 Pirellulales bacterium
AAGCCCACGATCTGCTCTGTACTGCGTCGCTTCTTCATCTACGAACCCTTTCCAGCCCCATCCGGGGCAAGAGGATTCTCTCACAAGACCTGGGTCAAGATTTGGGGAGGGGGTCACGACGACATTCAGGGGATTGAGCAGGAGATCTTGGTGCCGGAAGTCCGATGACCGTACCGTTCTCACCCATGACGAAGGCGACGTCTATCAAGCATCGCCTCTTGACCTGCGATCGATCGACATCTACCGCCTCTGAGTCATGCCAGACGCGAGGGAAAAAGTGCCGGCCACCACACGGGAGTGAAGCCGACGAAGTTGGCGAGGGAATAGGTCCCGTTCGAGTTTCCAAAAGACCCGAGTGGAAACGCAGGGGGCACCGAGCCCGAAAACCATCCTGTCGTCCATGCCGCACGATGAGACCCGCTCCCTGGGTTCGCCTCCCCATCGCATGGCACGCGGAAAGACATGCCTCCTCAAGCGAACCGCGGCACGATGCCGCAGGTTTGCGTACATCATCCCCAGGCTTCCGCCGAGGGCTTCTTGCGTGAACACCAGGACCGGAGGGCCGGGTCAGGCTGCAGCAAGCGGAGCCCGGCCCGCGCCCGATCCGCTTCTCACCGCGCCTACGGCAACTCGCGGAGCGCCGCGATCTCGGACTCGCGGCCCACGACCAGCAGCACCTGGTCCTCGAGGAGCTTCGTCTTGCCGTCGGGGAACATCTCGAACTTCCCCTTCATCACGTCCTTGAGCCCCATCACGTGCACGCCGATCCGGCTCCGCAGGTTGGCCTCGGCCAGCGTCCGGCCCGACAGCGACGAGGGCATCGCCACTTCCGCAACGCTGTAGTCGGGATCGATCGGCAGGTAGTCGAGGACGTTCGGCCAGGTCATCCGGTCGGCGAGCTCCCGGGCCACCTCCTCCTCGGGAAACACCACCCGATCGACGCCCAGGTGCTCGAGGATCTTGCCGTGCTCCTTGGTCACCCCCTTCACGATCACGTTCCGCGCGCCTAGTTCCTTGACGTGCAGCGTGGCCAGGAGCGACTGCGAGATGTTCTCGCCGAGCGAGATGAAGACGGCGGTGGCGTCCTTGATCGGGAGGTTCTCCAGCACCTCCCGATCGGTGGCGTCGCCGATCACCGCCTCGTGGATCTCGTTCTTCACCGCCTCGAGCCGCTCGCGGCGGCCGTCCACGCCGGTCACGCGGCAGCCGTTGGCGGCGAGCTTCGTGGCCAGGGCCGTGCCGAACGAGCCCATCCCGAGCATGATGAACTTCTTGCCAGTCTGTGCCATTGGGGTCAGCCGATGAGCGGCTCCTCCTCGGGGAATCGGGGCTGGTAGGAACGACGCTCGCGGGCCAGCGCCACGGCGGCGGTGATCGGCCCCAGCCGGCCCAGCAGCATGAGGGCGACGAGCACGAGTTTGCCGGGGTCGGTGAACGCCGGCGTGATGCCGGTGGAGAGGCCGACCGTGCCCAGGGCCGAGATGCACTCGAAGAGCGCCTCCAGGAACCAGCGCGGCCGCGCCGACAGGTCGCCCCGGGTCTCGACCACCAGCAAGGCGACGAGCGCCGCGATCGCCACGACGGCGAAAAACAGCGTCGTGGCCGTCGCCCGTTCGACCGCCGACTCGGGAATCGTCCGCCGAAAGAAGTTGACGTGCTTCCAGCCGCGGAAGTTCGACCAGGAACTGACGACCAGCGTCATGAAGGTGCTCACCTTGAAGCCGCCGGCGGTGGAACAGGGGCCAGCGCCGATGGCCATGAGGATGATGGCCAGAAACAACGTGGCGCTCGACAGCGCCCCGTAATCGACGGTGTTGAAGCCGGCCGTGCGGCAGGTGGTGGAGTGAAACAGCCCCATCAGCAGCTTGGTGGGCAGCGGCTCGCGGGCGATCGCCTCCTCCCACTCGAGCGCCCAGAACGACACCGCCCCGAAGGCCAGCAGGGCGGCCGTGCCGATGAGCATCATCTTCGTCTGCAGGTGCAGCCGTTCCCAAAACTCCTCGCGCCGCCGGAGCCGGGAGACGACGTCGAAGATCACCGGGAATCCCAGCCCGCCCACGATGATCAGGCCGCAGATCACGAGGTTGATCGACACCCGCCCCGCGTCGGGCACGAGGTTCTGGTCGTGCAGGGCGAAGCCGGCGTTGCAGAAGGCCGACACCGAGTGAAACAACGACCGCCAGACGACGTGCCCGGTCGGCGCCGAGCCCCAGTCCGCCCAGCAGAGGAGCACGAACCCGCAGGCCTCCGCGAGCAGCACCGTCGCCAACACCGCGAGCGTCACCCAGCGCAGATCCCGTCCCGACTTGATCCCGAGCGTCTCGGCCACGACGGCCCGCTGTCGAAGCGTCGCCTGGCCGCCGATCTGGAAGGAGAGGAGCGTCGTGATGGTCATGATGCCGAGGCCGCCCAACTGGATGAGGGCGAGGATCAGGGCCTGGCCGATAAACGAGAAGTCGTGGAGCGTCGAGCGGACGGTCAGGCCGGTCACGCAGCAGGCGCTGGTGGCGGTGAAGATGCCGTCCACCAGCGAGATCGGCGGGCGGTCGGGCTGGCGAGCGGCCGGCAGGGTGAGCAGCACCCCACCGAGCAGGATCGCGGTCACGTAGGCCGCAAACGAGACGCGGGCCGGGTAACTGACGAGCGAGCCGGTGAACTGGGCCATCGACCGCGGCGGCGGGTGGATGCCCGCAGCCGAACCAGGCCTGTGCCCGCGGGGCGTCGCGGCTTCAGCCGCAGCGAAAGCCCGGAGCACGTGACTCGCAATGGTAATTGGCGCCGGTCGTGACGGACAGTCGGCGCCGATTTCACCCGTTTTTTCCCGAGGAAATTTGCGGTCCGTAATTTGTTTGACTCGCGTGAGCACGGCTCCATAATGTCGACGTTCACTTCGAACGACGCGCCCGCCGCGGCCCCTCCGGCCGACCCGTCCGCGGGCCGAATAACCATCCTCTTCCTGTCAGATGCAAAGGAGTCGGTTCGTCCCGATGGCACGGATTCGCAACGTTTTTGAGATCATCGAACTCTACGGTCACGACGAGAATTTCGAGCCGCAGTGCACGGAGGACTTCTCCCCGACGTCCGCCCCGGCCGGCTCGAGGCAAAAGATCGACATCCTCGCCGAGCGGATCCAGCGCGGCATGCCGCTGTGGCACCCCGAGGATTCCACCGATTCAACCGCCGGCCTGCTCGTCGGAGCCGCCGACGACTGAAGCCCCCGGCAACGTCATCCGCGGCTCGACCGCGGATGGCTCGAGGCACATCACCGCCCTCCGCGGCCACCCCGGCCGCGGAGGGCGGTTTCGATTTCACGCCGTGCGGTGTCGGCCTTCATCTTCTGACGCTTGTCGTGCGTCTTCCGGCCCCGGCCGATGCCGAGCAGCACCTTCACGCGACCGTCCTTGAAGTACATCTTCAGTGGCACGAGCGTCAGCCCCTTGTCGAACGCCTGACCGGCGAACTTCTTGATCTCCCGCCGGTGGAGCAGGAGTTTTCGCGACCGCTTCGGCTTGTGGTTGAGCTGGTTGGCCTTCTCGTATTCCGGGATGTCGCAGCCCAAGAGCCACACTTCGTTCCCCTCGACACGGCCATAGGCCTCGTCGAGCGACATCCGCCCCACCCGCAGGCTCTTCACCTCGCTGCCCACCAGCGCGATCCCGCATTCGAGGGTTTCG
This sequence comes from Pirellulales bacterium, assembly GCA_044358905.1. Lineage (GTDB taxonomy): Bacteria > Planctomycetota > Planctomycetia > Pirellulales > UBA1268 > QWPN01. Next base: position 3,675 of record JBIKND010000026.1, read on the forward strand.
AGGATCTCGTAGTCGTGCCGGGCCTTGCGGTTCTCCGCGACCACCCGCTCGGCCGGCTTGTCATCCGTGCGGGCTGCGGGCTTTTTACCGGCGGCGCGGGTGGGCTTGGGGGCGGTCACGGCAGGGTCTCTTTCATTGAGCAGGGCCAACGCATCAGGGTACACTTTACGCGGTCCGCCGACCGCCTGTCCTGCGGGAAGTCCGTCCGCCCCGCCTCTCCCGCTTCGCCCCCTCGAGAGTTCCCGCCATGCACGGCCAGTTCCCCATCCGCACCGCGGTCTTCGCCGCTGTCCTCGTCGGGCTCTCGTGGCCCGGCACCGGCCGCGCCGCCGTCGTCGCGGAAGAGACCCCCGGCGTCGTCATGGGCACCGACCGCCCCGATGATCACGGCCCGACGGTGCAAATCGACGGGGGATGGATGGTCGCCTACGACGAGACGATTCCCGGTACGGAGATCACCTTCCGCATGATCCCCGTGCCCGGTGGCACGTTCCGCATGGGCAGCCCGGCCGACGAGGCCGACCGTTCCGCCGACGAGGGGCCGGTCTTCGAGGTCAAGGTCGAGCCGTTCTGGATCGGCCGCTGCGAGGTCACCTGGGCTGAATACAAGACCTACATGGCGGCCTGCGACCTCTTCAAGGCGCTCGAGGCCGCGAGCCTGCGGCCGGTGAACCCGGACAACGAGGCCGACGCGGTCACGGCCCCCTCCAATCTCTACGACCCGAGCACCACGTACACCCACGGCGAAGACCCGGATCTTCCGGCCGTGACGATGACCCAGTTCGCAGCCCGCCAATACACGAAGTGGGTCAGCAAGCTCACGGACCGGTTCTACCGGCTGCCCACCGAGAGCGAGTGGGAATACGCCTGCCGGGCCGGCACGCAGACGGCGTGGAACAGCGGTGCCGACGCCGCGGGCCTCGACGCCGCGGCCTGGTTCGCCGACAACGCCGACGACACGACCCACGCGGTGGGCGGCAAGCAGCCCAACGCCTTCGGCCTCCACGACATGCACGGCAACGTGGCCGAGTGGGTGATCGACCAGCTCGTCGACGGCGGCTACGCCCGGCAGGCCGGCCTGCCGCAACCGGTGGCCACGGCCGAAGCGTTGGTGTGGCCCACGAAGCTCTCGCCACGGATCGTGCGCGGCGGCGCCTACTACGACGATGCCGACCGCTTGCGAAGCGCGGCCCGCCGCGGCTCCGAGGACGTCGCGTGGAAGGACGTCGACCCCAACCTTCCCAAGAGCCCGTGGTGGTTCACCGAAGAGCCGGCGCTGGGTGTCGGCATGCGGCTCGTGCGGCCGTTCAAGACCCCGCCACCCGACGCCCAGCGGCGCTGGTGGAACGCCGACGTGGAAAGCATCGCCGCCGACGCCGCCGATCGCCTGCAGCAGGGCCGCGGCGCCCGGGGCATCGTCGATCCGGCGTTGCCGGAAGAGGCCAAGCAGGCGGGAATCGGGGAGTGACGCGATGCCATCCAAGCCAACTGGAAACCTCTGCCTCGCCCTGACGATCGTCGCGGCCGCCGCGTGGCCCGCTGTGGCCGCCGGCTGGCCCGACTGGCGTGGCCCCGGGCAGGACCGCCACTACGCCGGCCCACCGCTCGCCACCTCGTTCGAACCCGAGCAGGGCACGAACGTGCTCTGGAAGAACGACGAGGCGGGCGGCATCTCCACGCCCGTGATCCTGGGCGGCCGTCTTTTCGCGCTCGTGCGGCACAAGCCGGGCACGAAGGAGGAGGCGGAGAAGGTGCTCTGCCTCGACGCCGCGACGGGCGAGAAGCTGTGGGAGAACGTGTTCAACGTCTATCTCTCCGACGTGCCGGCCGAGCGGGTCGGATGGTCGGCCGTCGTCGCCGATCCGGCGAGCGGCACCGTCTTCGCGCACGGCGTGTGCGGCGTGTTCACGGCGATCGACGCCGCGACCGGGAAGACGAAGTGGCAGCGGTCGCTGCACGAGGAGTTCGGGTTCCTCTCCACCTACGGCGGCCGAACGAACATCCCGGTGGTGTTCGAGGATCTCGTGATCGCCAGCGCCGTGGTCACCGGCTGGGGCGACACCGCCCGGCCCGCCCACCGGTTTCTTGGCCTCGACCAGGCGACGGGCGCCGTCCGCTGGATGAACGGCACCAAGGAACTCCCCGAGGACACGACCTACAGCACCCCGTCGCTGGCCGCGCTCGGTGGCCAGGCAGCCCTCGTCTTCGGCTCGAGCGACGGCAGCGTCTGGAACTTCCAGCCGCGGACCGGCAAGGCCGTGTGGAACTTCAAGCTCTCGCGCCGCGGGCTCAACGTCGCGCCGCTGGTGGACGGCGAGACGGTCACCATCTCCCAGGCCGAGGAAAATCTCGACAACACCTCGATGGGCTCGGTGACGGCTTTCAAGGGCGTGGGCACGGGCGACATCACGGCCACCAGCGCGATCTGGCAGAAGAAGGGCGTGATGGATGGCCGGTCGATGCCGGTCGTGCTCGGCGACCGGGTCTACTTCGTGGACGACGGCGCCAAGGTTTACGTCTTCGACAAGGCGACGGGCGCGGCCGTCGGCAAGCCGGTGAAGCTCCTGGGCACGATCGTCCGCGGCAGCCCGCTGGTGGCGGATGGAAAGCTCTACGTCTGCTCGACGAGCGGCTGGCACGTGCTCGAGCCGACGAAGGACGGCCTGAAGTTCGTCAACCGGATGCGGCTCGACGAGGAGGACGAGGTCACGGCCTCGCCGATCGCGTGGCGGGGCCGCGTCTACCTGACGACGGGCTCGCGGCTCTACTGCATTGGCGAGAAGGCCGTCGCGGAGACGGTCTCGAAGGAGCAGCCGCGGGCCACGGCCGCCCAGCAGGTGTCCGCCACGACGCAGGGACCCGCCGGCGAACCGGCCTGGGTGCAGGTCGTGCCGGCCGAGGCGCAGACCGCCGCGGGCGCGACGCTGCCCCTGAAGGTGCAGCTCTACGACGCCGCGGGCCGGTTCGTGAAGGAGTCGTCCGCGGAGTTCTCCACGACCGCTGGCACGGTCGCCGCCGACGGCACCTACACCGCCCCCGCCGCCGCGCACGCCGCCGCGATCGTCACGGCCAAGGTCGGCGGCATCGAGGGCAAGGCCCGAATCCGCTCGATGCCTCCCCTGCCCTGGAGGTTCGACTTCGAGGAGATCCCGCTCGCGGCCGACCCCAAGACGGGCGTCGTGAAGGGCGAGCCGCCGCTCCCCTGGATCGGGATGCGCTACCGGCACATCGTCCGCGAGGTCGGCGGCTCGAAGTGCCTCGTGAAGGTAACGACGATTCCCAAGGGGACCCGCAGCCAGGGCTGGATCGGGCCGATCGACCTCCACGACTATTCGATCCAGGCCGACTTCCGCGCCCAGGAGACCGGCGTGGAGAAGCCGGGCTCGCCGGCGTCCGACACCCCCAAGTCGGCCGACACCGACGCCGACGCGTTCTCCAAGGCCTTCGGCACGGCGGCGGCGCTCGAGAAAGCCCGCATGCCCGACATGGGTCTGATCGCCCAGCGGTACACCCTCGATCTCATGGGCGCCGCCCAGCAGCTGCAGCTGCGGTCGTGGCCCCCGCAGGTGGCGACGCATTTCTCCAAGACGATCCCCTTCGCCTGGGAGGCGGGCCGCTGGTACACGATGAAGTTCGAGGCCCGAACGAAGGACGGCGACGCCCACCTCCGCGGCAAGATCTGGCCGCGGGGCACGCCCGAACCCGATGCCTGGACGATCGAGGCCGCCCACGAGTCCGGCAACCTGCAGGGCAGCCCAGGCTTCTTCGGCAACTCGAAGGACTCCGAGATCTACATCGACAACGTCACCGTGGAGACCGTGAAGTGAACCTGCGTCTCGCCGCTCCCGTGCTCCGAAATCCTCTGCCTTGGAAGCCCGAAGCGCGAGCTGAGGGAATCCGCAGCGACTCGTCGATGACCGCCCCCATTCCCTCGGCTCGCGCCTCGGGCTTCACGGCAGTCGTGGCGGCGGTAGTGCATCACGGTCTGCTGCTGGTACTCGTGGCCTGTGCCGCGCTGCCTGCCCCGGCCGCCGAGTGGAACCAATGGGGCGGCTCGGCCGTCCGCAACAATACGCCCGACGCGAAGAACCTGCCGACGGAGTGGGCCCCGGGCGAGTTCGATCCCGACACGGGCGCCTGGGACGCCGCGTCGAGCAAGAACGTGGCCTGGGTGGCGGCGCTCGGCAGCCAGTCCTATGGCAACCCGGTCGTGGCCGGCGGCAAGGCCTACGTCGGCACCAACAACGGCAAGGGGTGGCTGAAGCGGTATCCCCCCGCGATTGACCTCGGCTGCCTGCTCGCCTTCTCCGCACAGGACGGCTCGTTCCTCTGGCAAGACTCCAGCGAAAAGCTCCCCACCGGCCGCGTCCACGACTGGCCGCTGCAGGGAATCTGCTGCGCGCCGCTCATCGAAGGGGATCGCCTCTGGTACGTGACCAGCCGCGGCGAGGTGAAGTGCCTCGACACCGAGGGCTTCCGCGACGGCGAGAACGACGGGCCGTTCACGGCCGAAAAGGCACAGGACAAGGACGAGGCCGACGTCGTCTGGGTGCTCGACATGATGAAGCAGCTCGGCGTCTCGCAGCACAACATGTGCTCCTGCAGCGTGACGAGCGCCGGCGACTTCCTGTTCGTGAACACGAGCAACGGCGTGGACGAGGGGCACATCAACCTCCCGAACTTCGAGGCCCCGAGCTTCCTGTGCGTCGACAAGCGCGACGGCAAGGTGCTGTGGGCCGACAACTCGCCGGGTGCCAACGTCCTCCACGGCCAGTGGTCGAGCCCGTCCTACGCCGAGCTCGGCGGCGCGCCGCAGGTGCTCTTCGGTGGCGGCGACGGCTGGATGTACGCCTTCGACGCCCGCGGCGAAAACGGGCCATCCTCCTCCGGCCCGGGCCGGGCCAAACTCCTCTGGAAGTTCGACTGCAATCCGAAGGAGTCGAAGTACACGCTCGGCGGCCGGGCCGACCGCAATCACATCATCGGCACGCCGGTCGTGCACGACGGCCTGGTCTACATCGCGGTGGGCGAGGATCCGGAGCACGGCGAGGGCGTGGGCCACCTGTGGTGCATCGACCCCACGAAGCGCGGCGACGTGTCGAGCGAACTGGCCGTGAGCCTGAAAGCGCCCGACACTCCCCTCCCCCACCGCCGCAACCAGGCGGTGATCAAGGAGGAGGGGGAGGTGGCCCGGCCGAATCCCAACTCGGCCGCCGTCTGGCACTACCCCGGCTTCGACGCCGATGGCAACGGCAAGCTCGCCTTCGAGGAGACGATGCACCGCACCTGCGGCACGGTCGCCATCAAGGACGGGCTGCTGTTCGTCGCCGACTTCAGCGGCCTGTTCCACTGCCTCGACGTGAAGACCGGCAAGCCGCACTGGACGCACGACATGCTCGCCGCCAGCTGGGGCTCGCCGCTGATCGCCGACGGCAAGGTTTATATCGGCGACGAGGATGGCGACATCTGCATCTTCACGCTCGGCAAGGAAATGGAATTGATCGGCGAGATCAACATGGGCAACAGCGTCTACTCGACGCCGATCGCCGTAGGCGACACGCTCTACATCGCCAACAAGAGCCACCTGTTCGCGATCCGCGCGGGGGCCACGCCGGGTCGGTAGGAGTCGCCGATGGTCGCCGTCCCTCGCGCCCGCATCGTGCTGGCCTTGCTCTTGCTGCCGGGCCTCCCGGCGGCCGCCGAGGAGCCGCCGGCTGCCGCCGTGTTTCGCGTGCGGCCGTACCTGCAGAACCCCGCCGCCGACGCGATGACCGTCCGCTGGTTTTCGAAGACCGCCGCCGCCGGACGCCTCGTCTGCGACGGCCGAACTTTCGCCTCGCGACCGGTCCCGTGCCCCCAGCTCGCCTACCAGGCGGCCGAGCCGCTCCCCGGGCGGCATGCGGCCCCACCCTTCCTGCATGCCGTCCGCATCACGGGCCTCGCTCCGGCCACGAGCTATCCCTACGCCGTCGAGCAGGACGGCGCGACGATCGAGGCGGTACTCACGACCGCACCGCGGCCGGGCACGGTGGGCGCCGGTGGTGGCGTGCGGCTCTTCTTCTACGCCGACTCCGAAACCCAGCCGGAGTCGCGGGGCAGCCGCGTGGCCTGGCCGCCGGCGGCATCCGTGCCGTCCGATCCCAGGCCGGCCTGGGTCGGCGACCGCTATCTGGCCGACGAAACCACCGGCTACCGGATGAATCTCGCGCTCATCGCGGCGCGGGCCGCCGAGAGCCTCCGCGCGGGCAATCCCGTCCTGGCCAGCGTCGTCGGCGACCTGGTCGAGAGCGGTGGCGAGCAGCGCGACTGGGACGAGTTCTGGCGGCACAACGCCGGCGAGTTCGGCACGCTCGCCTCCCGGGTGCCCCTGGTCGCGGCGCTGGGGAACCACGAGATCCTCGGCGGGCCGCCCGCGACGGATCCCGCCCGCGACCTCGGCGGCTATTCCGGGGCCGCGTCGCTGGCGGCGGCGCGGAAGTTTCTCACCTACTTCGAGCATCCCGGCAACGGCGCCGCCGACGAGCGACACGTGGGCCGCTACCATCGGATCGACTTCGGTCCCGTCACGCTCCTCACGCTCGACTCGACCAACGGCGGCACCGACGGCGAGGCCACCGACACCAACCACCTGCTCGCTCGGAGCGACGCCCCGCACATTCCCGATTATGCGCCTGGGTCGGAGCAGCATGCCTGGCTCGTCCAGGAACTGATCGCCGCCGGCCGACGCGGCGCGATCGTGTTCGTGCAGTTTCACCACGCGCCGTTCTCGTCCGGGCCGCATGGCCGCCGGCCGGGAACGGGCGGTGACCGGGACGCCCAATCCGGAAGGCCGCTGCGCTGCCTCGCCGATCTGTTGCGGACCCACGGCGTCCGCGCCGTGTTCTCCGGCCACGACGAGATGTACGAGCACTCCGTCGTGGACGGCGTGCATTACTACGACGTGGGCATCGGCGGCGACGGCCTGCGGGCCGGCCACGAGGGACTCGTCAACGAGCGGCAGGTGTTCCTGGCCCACGCCCACGCCCCGGAGCGCTGGCGAGGCGACGTCCTCGAAGCCGGGGGCAGGCATTACGGCCACGTGGAAGTGGACGTGACCCGCGACGACGCCGGCGGCTTCGGGGTGGTGATCACGCCCGTCCACGTCTTCCCCGTGCTCGATCGTGATCGGCCCGGCGAGGTGCTCCGCTGGGAGCGTCGCGAGTACGATGACGTGGTCCGCTTCGACGTCGCCTCCCCCACCGACCCGGAGCCGGCTGTCTCGTCCCCAGGAGGTGTTCCGTGATCTCGATTCGCGACCTGACCCAGAGCCTGTTTCTCGCGGTCGTGCCGCTGGCCATGGCGGCCGCGGAGCCGGCCGTGCCGGCGTCGTTGCTGCTCGATGCAAAGCGGGTCGTGGCCCTCGGCGACTCGATTACCTACGACGGCCGCTGGCTCGCCGACCTCGTCGCCTGGATGGAGCGGCAGGGCACGACCGCCGAGGTGATCGACATGGGCCTCGCGAGCGAGACGGTCTCCGGCCTCTCGGAGGCGGGGCACGCGGACGGGCAGTTTCCCCGGCCCGACCTCGCCGAGCGGCTCGACCGCGTGCTCCGGCTCACCCGGCCCGACGTCGTGCTCGCCTGCTACGGCATGAACTGCGGCATCTACCAGCCGCTCGACGAGGGGCGGTTTGCGAAGTTCAAGGCGGGCATCGAGCGGCTGCATGACACGGCCGAGAAGGCTGGCGCGAAGATCATCCACCTCACGCCCCCCGTCTACGCCGGTCCACCCGGCAAGCCCGGTCCGGCGGGCGCCGTGGACTACGACGCTGTGCTCGCGGCCTATTCCGACTGGCTCGTCTCGAAGCAGGCCGACGGCTGGCTCGTGATCGACGTCCACGGGCCGATGAAGGCGGCGCTCGCGGCCAAGCGGGCGGCCGACCCGGCCTTCACGTTCGCCCCCGACGCCGTGCATCCCGACGACGCCGGCCACTGGGCGATCTGCCGAGCGGTGCTCGCGGGCCTCGGCGTCGGCGGGCCGATCGCCACCGCCGATACCCCCGATGCGCTGGCCCAGTTCCTGCCCGAGGTGACGACGCGGCTGAAGCTCCTCCGCGATGCCTACCTCGCCGCCGCGGGTCACCTCCGGCCGGGCGTGCCGGCCGGCCTCGCCGTGGCCGAGGCTGAGGCGAAAGCCGCGCGGATCACCGAGTCGATTCGCTCCCGGCGGCTGCAGCTCGCGGGCCGGCAGCAGGGCTCGCCCGAATGGAAAAACCCGATCGAGTGGCCGCGGCCGCGGGTCGTCGATCCCGGCCCGGCGCCCGCAGGCCCCGCCCCGGTGCCCGCCGACGCGATCGTGCTCCTCGGCAAGGATCTCGCTGCATGGAACGGTGCCGATGCCTGGAAGGTCGAGAACGGCGTGGCCACCGTCGGCAAGGGCCAGATCACGACCAAGCAGGGCTTTGGCGACTGCCACCTGCACGTTGAGTTCCGCATGCCATCCCCGGCGACCGGCAAGGGCCAGGGCCGCGGCAACTCCGGCGTGTTTCTCATGGGCACGTACGAGATCCAGGTGCTCGACTCGTTCGAGGACGGCACCGACGGACCGCTCACCTACCACGATGGCCAGTGCGGCGCCCTCTACAAGCAGCAGCCGCCGGCCGTGAACGCCTGCCGCCGCCCCGGTGAGTGGCAGACCTACGACATCCTCTTCACGCGGCCGCGGTTCGCCGCCGACGGCACGCTCGAGAAGCCGGGCCGGGTGAGCGTGATGCACAACGGCGTGGCCATCCACTCCGACACGGTGATCAAGGGTCCGACGGCCTTTCACATGCCGCCGACGTACGAACCGCACGCCGACGCCCTGCCGATCGCGCTGCAGGACCACCGCAACCCCGTGCAGTTCCGCAACATCTGGGTCCGTCCCTTCGAGCCGGTGCAGCCACGGCCGACGCTCGACTAGACCCCCTGTAGCGGCGGTCTCTGACCGTCGTGCCTCCGCCCCCTGTAGCGGCGGTCTCTGACCGTCGTGCCTCCGCCTCCTGTAGCGGCGGTCTCTGACCGTCGTGCCTCCGCCCGCTGTAGCGGCGGTCTCTGACCGTCGTGCCTCCGCCCGCTGTAGCGGCGGTCTCCGACCGTCGACCAAAGTGGACACTCACGTTTGTGTCGACTAAACTCGACACATATGGATTCCACCTGTTTTTTGAGCGTTGCCGCCGACTGGAGCCACTGGGACTCGCCCCCGCCGCCGACGGTTGCCAGGGCGATCCCCCTGCCGGTGGAGCTGCGCCCCGACATCGCCATGGTCGTGCAGGGCGTGCGGCGATCCGGAAAATCGACGCTCCTTCGGCAACTGATCGACCGCTACGGGCTCGACCGCACCCGGTGCCTGTTCGTGAACTTCGAGGATCCGCGGCTCGCCCCAGCGCTGGATCACACCACGCTGCAGCTGATGGTCGACGCGTTCGAGGCGGACCGCGGGCCTGGCTGCACCTACCTGCTCGACGAGATCCAGTGGGTGTCCGGATGGCAGCGGTGGCTGCGGGGACAACTCGACCGGCCGCAGGGCAGGCGGTTCGTCGTGACGGGATCCAACGCGCATCTGCTCTCGGGAGAGCTGGGCTCTTCGCTCACCGGTCGCCACCACACGGTGGAACTGTTTCCCTTCGATTTCGACGAGTTCCGCATCGCCCGACCAGGCACCACGCTCGAAGACTATCTGTCCTGCGGCGGCTTTCCTGCGGCGGCGACGTCGGCGGATCGCGATATGCTCCTGCGCGGCTATTTTCAGGACATCGTCGAGCGCGACATGCGCGAGCGGGTGGGGGCCCGGTCAACCCTGCCGTTGCGCCAGCTCGTGCAGATGCTTTACGAATCGGCCGGTGGCGAGATGAGTGTGCGCCGGGCCGCCGCGGCGCTGGGCATCTCGGTGGATACAGCCGGCCTGTATGTCGATGCGGCGGAGTCTGCCTATCTCGCGTTCGGCTGCCCGTTCTTCGCCTGGTCGGCCCGCAAGCGGCTGGCCCGCAACCGGAAGTTCTATCCCGTGGACACCGGACTGCGGCGGGTGGCCGTGACCCTGACCGGGCAAGACCGTGGCAAGCAGCTCGAATGCGCGACGTTCCTCCTCCTGCGACGCCGGTTTCGTGACGTGGCCTATTGGCGCGGTGCCGGTGAGGTCGACTTCGTCGTCGATGCGGGTCGGGGGCCCGTTCCCGTGCAGGTGAGCTGGGAGGAGGCGTCGGAACGATCGCGGCGCGGCGTCGATGAGTTTCACGAGACGCATCCGACGGCCGGCGAGCCGGTCTTCGTGACCGCCGCATCGTTCGCCGCAGGCGTCCCCGAACTCGCGTGACACGGTCCGCCGCCGAACTAGGCGTCCGAGGCAAGCCCGGCACGATGCCGGACGCGCGCCGTGGAGTTTGCGCAGCCGTGACACACCATGACCGTCCGCCCACCGATACTTGCTCCCGTGCGGCCTGCGCCGGGGAGTTCCCGGCGGCCGTTTCCACTCGGGAGTTCCCGCCATGTCGCCCACCGCTGCCCTCGTTCGCCGCGCATCGTTGCCCCTCCTCGCCGCCTGTGCCCTGCTCGCGCCCGGCACCTGAGTTTCCCCGACATCACGGCGGATGAGCTGGCGAAAGTCATTCCCACGAAGGACACCCGCGTGCTCATCTATTGCAACAACAACTTCGAGCACGAGGAGCGGGCCTTCGCCCGAAAGCTGTCCTCCGCCGCTCTGAACGTCCACACCTTCAACGTGCTCCACGCCTACGGCTACACGAACGTCCACGAGCTCAAGCCGCTGCTCGACGTGCGGACCACGAAGATCCCCTTCGCGGGAACCACCGCCGACGCCGCCGGAAGGCCGGCCCGCCGATGACCGCCCCCGCCCGCCGCGTGCTCGTCGTCGAGGACGACCCCGCGATCCGCCGCGGGGTCGTGGCGGCGCTCGCGTTCGCCGGCTACGACGTGCTCGAGGCGGGCGACGGCACGCGGGGGCTCGCGCTCGCGGAGACCGCCGAGATCGACCTCGTGCTCCTCGACGTCGTGCTCCCGGGCGCCGACGGCCTGGAGATCCTCCGCCGCGTCCGCGAGTCGCGGCCCACGCGGCCCGTGATCCTGCTCACGGCGCGGGCGGCGGAGGACGACCGCGTCGGCGGGCTCGCCGCCGGGGCCGACGACTACGTGGTCAAGCCGTTCAGCGTCAAGGAACTGCTTGCCCGCGTCGAGGCCGTGCTGCGGCGGTCGCCGGAGCGGCCGCGGCCGGTGGAGCGGATCGAGTGCGACGGCCTGGTGATCGACTTGGCCCGCCGCGAGATCCGCCACGCCGACGGCACGCGCTGCGAACTTTCGGAGAAGGAGGCGGAACTGGCCGCCTACCTGGCCGCCAACGCCGGCCGGGCGATCAGCCGCGAGGAGCTGCTCCGCCATGTCTGGCGGCTCGACCCGCGGGGCGTGACCACCCGCACGATCGACATGCACGTCATGCGGCTGCGGGAGAAGCTCCGCGACAACACCGCTGCGCCGCGACGGGTCCTCACCGTCCGTGGTCAGGGCTACGCCTGGGCGGCCACGGAGCCCGGTCGATGAAGCCGCTCAACGCCTGGATCGCCTTTGCCGCCTGCCTGGCGATCGCCGCCGCGGGCCTGGCGGCGCTCACGCACCGCGCCCTCGAGGCCGACCGGGCCGAGGCCGCCGCCCGGCACGAGGCGGCGGTCGAGGAGAACGTGCGGCTGGCCCTGTGGCGGATCGACTCGACGCTCGCGGCCCTCGTGGCGCGAGAGACGGCGAACGTCCGCGGCACGCAGGTCGTGCCCCCGGTCGTGGAGACGTTCGTCTTCGACACCGCGGGCTGCCGTCGCACGATCGCCGCAACGACCGATCGCGATGCGATGCGACTCGACGCCACGGCTTTGCTCGCTGGGCTGCCCGATCTGCAGGCCGGAGGTGAGCCGCCACCCGGGCTCGATGCGCAGCAGGTCGCGGACCTGCCGGTCCAGCAGGCGCGGAACTTCTCCGAACTGCAGGCCAGGCGGCAGACCCTCCAGCAAAACCTCTCGCAGCAGCAGGTCGCGGCACCCGAGATCGCCGCCGTGACACCGCTCGCCGCGCTCACGGCGGTCTGGGCCGGTGACGCGCTCGTCCTCGCCCGCCGCCTGCCGCCGCAGGCCGACGGCGCCGCAGTCGAGGGCTGCCTCATCGACTGGCCGCGGCTGCGGGCCGACCTGCTCGCCACGATCGCCGATCTCCTGCCGCACGCGAGCCTCGAGCCCACGGTGGACGCGGCGGCGGCCACCGACCAACGGCTCCTGGCCGCGATCCCCGCCCGGCTCGTCCCGGGCCCGGTGCCGGCGGCCGTCGCGACCGGCTGGTCGCCGCTGCGGGGCACGCTGGCCGCGGCCTGGGTGGCAATGGCCCTCGCCGCCGCGGCGGTCGCGGCCCTCTTGGCGAGCGTCCTCGCCTTGAGCGAGCGCCGGGCCGCGTTCGTGTCGAGCGTGACGCACGAGCTCCGCACGCCGCTGACCACGTTCCGGCTCTATTCGGGCCTGCTGGAGGAGGGCATGGTGCCGGCGGCGGAGGTGCCGACCTACCACGCAACGCTCCGCCGCGAGGCCGACCGGCTCACGCACCTGGTCGAGAACGTCCTGGCCTACGCACGGCTCGAGCGTGGCCGGCACGCCGCGCGGCTCGGTCCGGTGTCCGTCAGCGACCTGCTCGACCAGGCGACGCCCCGGCCGGCCGAGCGGGCCACGCAGGCCGGGTTCGACTGGCGGCTGCACGCGGACGACGCGACCCGCCGCCTGACGGTGACCACCGACCCGGCGGCGGTGGAGCAGGTGCTCTTCAACCTCGTGGACAACGCCTGCAAGTACGCCCGCGGCACGGGGCCGGCCGCGATCGAGGTCACGGCGGCCCCCCGCGGCCGGAGCGTCGCGATCGCGGCGCGGGACTACGGCCCGGGCGTCGCCCCCCGCGAGGCCGCCCGGCTCTTCGAGCCGTTCCGCAAGAGCGCCCGCGACGCGGCCGAGGGTGCGGCCGGCGTCGGCCTCGGCCTCGCCCTGTCGCGAAGGCTCGCGCGGCAGATGGGGGGCGACCTCGCGTATGAGCCGCCGGCCGACGGCGGCGCGCGGTTCGTGCTCACGCTGCCGCTGGCTGCGGCTGCGGACGTTGCGCAGCCGTGACACGGCCGGCGGCCGGCAGACGTTATCGTGGGCACGTTCGATCGACCCATGCACTTTCACCGGGGGTTTTCCATGTCATCTTCACTGCGACTGACAGTCGTGTTGGGTGCGTCACTCGTGCCCTCGTTCATCCACGCCCAGGTGCCCCGGGGCCTGGTCTGCCCAGCCCCGGAACCCACGATCGCCGTCTCCGGCGCGGCCGAGATCCGTGTCGTCCCCGACGAGGTGCTCCTGCGGTTCGCCGTCGAGGATCGCGAGGCGAAGCTCGCCGACGCGGTCAAGGCCTGCAACACGAGCACCGCGGCCGTGCTCGCCTTCGTGAAGGAGTCCGGGATCGCCGCCCCGAACGTGCAGAGCGACTTCATCACGATCGAACCGGTCTACGAGCGGCCGAACGGTGAAGAGTCGCCGGTGCCGCGGTTCTTTCGCGCCAGCCGGGGCTTCGCCGTGCGGTTGCGGGACGTGACAACGTTCGACGCCTTGCTGGAGGGCATCCTCAAGGCCGGGGCGGATCGCGTGGAGGACGTGGAGTTCCGCACGACCGCGCTGCGCAAGCATCGCGACCTGGCCCGCCAGCAGGCGATCCGCGCGGCCCGCGAGAAGGCGGTGGCTCTGGCGGGTGAACTCGGCGCCAAGGTCGGCAAACCCAGTTCGATCCGGGAGACGTCCGGCGGGGGCGTGCGCAACGGCTCGAGCCACCATGGGGACCGTTGGGCCACGACGCAGAACATCATGCGGGACGACGACCGCGGCGGCGCGACGGCCGAGGACGACGCCGAGCAGAAGCTCGCGGCCGGCGTGATCAGCGTCACGTCGCGGGTGGACGTGGTGTTTACACTGGACTGAGCCAGCCACCCGCCAACTGCATCCGGAAAGGTTGGCCGCGACGCTGGCCAGCCGCCCGGCGCACGACAAGCCCTATGCCCTGCGGTGGAAAACCCACGCGGGGCGAACGCTGCCCGGCGTGGACGTGACCGATCGGGACCGCCTCTACGAGCGGATGGAAGGGCGGTCGTGATCGCGGTCGATACCACCATCCTCGTCTATGCCGATTGCGAAGAGTCCTCCCTGCACGCTGCCGCCCTGCAGGCAGTGCGGCGGCTCGCGGAGGGGGATGAAGCCTGGGCGATCCCCGTTTTTTGCATCGGGGAGTTCCTCCGCGTCGTTTCCCACGATCGCCTCTTCGATCCACCGACGCCGGTCATGGAAGCGGTTGATGCCGTGGACTCCTTGCTCGCGAGTCCGTCATCGAGACTGCTCACGCCCGGCGACCGCTACCTGCCCCTGCTGCGGAATCTGATTGCGGAATCGCACGTCCGGGGCAATCTGGTCTACGACGCCCAGATCGCCGCGGTCTGCCTCGAACACGGGGCGACGGTGCTGCTCACCGAAGATCGGGACTTCGCGCGATTTCGCAGCCTGAAACCGCTGACGCTCCAGATGTTCCTGAATCGTTGAACAATGGCGTGGCTTCACGGCTCCGAACGTGTCAGCGTCGGGCTCCGGGAGTGCCGAGTTGCAGGCCGCTCCAACGCTCGAAGTCGGCGGCCGGTGACGAGTCGCTCGGCGATCCGTTCGCCTTCCGCGGATCCGCCTTGCCCGCGTCGGGCCCCTTGACCTTGGCGTCGCCTTGCTTGGCCACGTCCGGCGGCCGCTTGAGGCGGGCGGGCACCGGAGGGTGCAGGCCCGATTCCCACGCGATCGTGGCCCGCGGCCGCCGCGCGAGCGCATAGGCTTCGGTCACGTCACCGGATTGGTTCAGCAGCCAGACGAGGTTGTGTAGATACTTTGCCATCTCGCGGTGATCCGGCCCGTGCTGCTCCTCCGTTTCGGCCAGCAGCCGGCGATACGCCGCCACGCTCCAGGCCGTGTCGCCCGCGACGCCGTGAAGGTACGCGAGCGCCTCGCGGGCCCGGCGGTCGAGGTTGCGGCCCTGCGGGCCGAACGCGGCACAGAGGCTTTCCAGTTCCGGCGTCCAGAGCGACGCCGCCGGCATCCGGGCGAGTTCCCGTGCCGCCGCGGCCTGGTCGGCCGTGCAGACCATGAGCACCGCCGCCCGCGCGGCCGCCACAGCCGCCGCGTCGCGGCCCGTTTTCTGCTCGAGCATCCGCAGCGCCGGTGCCGCCGCGGCAGCGCATTTCCGGCCTAGGGCCCTGCCCATCCACGGCTCGCGCGATGGCCCGGCCAGCGGCGGGGGAATCCGGTCATCCGCGTCCCGTGCGACGGGCACGCCGTCGATCGCAGCTGTCATGCCCGCGGACCTCGAAGCCATCATGGCCCGGAGGCCTGCCATCTCCTCCGCGGTTGACACCGGAATGGCGAGTCCCTCAGGCGTGTCAGTCGCTACCGCGTCGCGCAGTTGGCGAATCCCCTTCGCGACGGTGGCATCGATCGCCGCGAAGCCGTCGCCGTCAACGGCGGCCTGCAGAGACTCGATCCATCGGGCGATGGCGTCGTCATCCAATTCGGTGCCGGTGGTTTTGGCCGTCGCCAGCCATAGCGCGTCGCCGAACAGGCTGCGATTGGCGAGTGCGAATCGCGCGGCCGACGACAGCGGCCGATGGGAGTCGGCGAGGTTCTCGCCGGCCCGTTCCCGCAGGTCGGCGACCGCCGCCGCCACGAGGCCTGCGCCGGAGTCGCAGAGGATCTCCGCGCGATTTGACTCGGCGACGTAGACGAGCTTTCGCGGCCGACCGGAGGCCGGGTCGAGCCAAAGCTCCTGGTGGCCATCCGCGTCGGTGGTCTCGATCACGAGGTCGTCGCCGACCCGCCGGCTGGTCCAGCCTTCGGCATTGCAGGTGACGGGCTCGATCTGAAACGCGCACCGGGCCGAACCGCCTGTCGCCATCCCCCAGCCGACGCTCAATCCCGGCCTCTGATCCTGGGGGTCGACGAAGAGCTTTAACGTCGCCCCCGGCGCCCAATCCGCAACGAATGAACCCTCGAATCGCGACGTGTCGGTGAACAGCCCGGCCATGCCCTGCACGCAGGCCAGGGCGCACGACCAGTCGCTGCTTGCCAACTTCACCACGCTGCCGGTCTCCCGGCCCGTGATGAGTTCGAGGCTTTCCCGCCATGGCCCGTTGGCCTTGTTCTCTCGCTGGTTTGTCGCTCGAACCCGGATCTCCCGGCCGGCGTGCCACTCGCCGAGGAGCCAGGCCCGGGCCCGCAGGAGCGCCTGCTGCTCGGGCGACGCCTCTCGATCGAGCGGCGCGGCTCGCTTGTACTCGACGAGTTGGAACCGGGCCACGCAGCCATCGCCCCCAGGCTCGAACCGGCATGCCTGCTTGATGAACCGGCCCGAGAGCCGCAGCTTTCCGAGCCACGCCTGCCGGTCGGCCGCCGTCACCGGCTGCCCGACCGTGAGGCCGAGATAGGCGAGGAGATCGGCGGGCGTCGTCCGCAGGCCGTCATTGACCTCGATGCCCGCGAGCGTCGTCCGCGCGGGCAGCCGCTTGACGTCGATCGCGAGCACGGCCTGGTCGCCTTCCGCACGCACCTCGAGATCCACATGCTCGCGGATCGCCTCGTGGTAGCCTTCCTCCCACGAATCCTTCCAGCCGTCGAGGGAGAGATAACCCTCGCAAGAGAAGAATCCTGCGACGGCACCCAGCAGCTCGCTCGCGCACCGCTCGCCGCACGGCGCGGGTTCGCCGGGCGTCCACTTCGGCTGGCCGAGTTTTGCAGGCTCGCCCTTGGCGTCGAACCAGAGCACCTTCTCCGAGCCGTCGGGGAGCGTGATCGTCTCCGGAACGGCGTCGCCGGGTGGCTGCGGCTGCTGGAGATAGGCCACGAGCCGCCGGGCCACGTCGTCGGGGATGCCGGTCACGCGGATCGCCCCGGCCGTGAGCCGCTCCCCGGCGACGATGTCGATCAACACCGCTTCCATGCCATCGGGCCCGGGCCCGACCGTCACCGTCGCCCGTGGCTCGGGAAACCCCGCGGCCTCGAGGGCGAGCGGCACGCGGGTGCGGAGGGCGGCGAGATACGGCTCGCGATCGGCCGTCGGGATGCCGAGCCAGTAGAGGTCGCCGTCGTTGAGCAGCCCCTTCCGCAGGCTCGCGGCGGTCTCCGCCGAGGGACCGCGGACGACGAGCCTGTCGGCACCGCCGAGATCGCCCATCGGCTCGGCGCGGGCCAAGGAAACACCGCCGACCAGGAAGCCGCAGACCGCGGCCAGAAACGACGGACGCACGCGGGACCAGACCACGAGACGACCTCCGAGGTGGGGTCGGGAGCGTAGCTGGGGGAGTTCACCCGCGAAAGGCGATTTCCCGCGGCCGAATCACCCACGCAGCGAGTCGCGGATCGCCGCCAGCTCGGCCCGCGGCTCGTCGTCCACGTGTTCCATTCGGCCCGCGCGGCGATACCAGTAGCGGGCGTTGCCGAGGTCGCCCTCGATCTTGTGGAGCACGGCATGGATCCAGGCCGCCGTCGGATCGGCCTCGTCCCGCTGCACGATCGCGTGGGCCTCGTCCCACACGCCGGCCTCCGCCAGATCGATCGCCCGCAGGAGGTCGTCGGGCTTCATGGAGTCACTGCCGTGGTTTCGATCACTCGACGATCATCGCCAGCGCGGGGCTCGTAGCGGGCACGACGACCTCCGAGAGGATCACCTCGCCGACGACGGTCTCGTGGATCACCGGATCCTTCTTCCGCCAGCCGACTCCCACCCAGCCGTCCTTGCGGGCCACGAGCTGTTCCATCGGCAGCGGACCGGCCCGCTCGAGTTCGCCCGGCAGCTTCAGCGGCTCGACGTCCACGACCTCGTTGAACACCTTGTTGAACCGCTTCTGGAGGATCCGTCGCAGCGAGGTCTCCTGCACCGTGAGCTTCTCGCCGCCGCCGGGAACGAAACCTGGCGGATAGATCTGCACGTCGCCGTCGCGGACGAGCCGCACGCCGCCGGGCGCCGGCTCGATCCGGTAGGCGGCCCAGATGTCCATCGCGGGGAACTCCCGCTCGCCCGACGTGAACCGGCTGCCGCGGACCGTGACCTTCACCCGATCGTCGCTGGCGTCGAGTTCGACCGGCTTCCGCTTGGCGAACGTGATCGACCAGGGCTGCTGATCGGGATCGTTGCCGAGGGCCTCCGGCAGCGTGCCGTTGTTCTTCCTGATCTGCTCCTCGACGAACTTCTGCGTGATCGTCCGACCGCCGAGCGTGATCTCGGCCGCGTTGTTGACGAGCGACTCATGCACGCGGGCCGCGAGCACGGCGTCGGGATCGACCGCCGGCGGCGCCGTGAAGGCGCCGATCTGGTCGGTGAGCGCCTTGCGGGCCGTGACCGAGAGCCGCGAGTCGCTCGTGCTCATCTGCAGCAGTTCCGGGTACCAGCCACGCTCCATGAGGGGCTGGCGAAACTTCGTCTGATAGTCACGCGAGGCCTGGGCGATGGCCGACGCCGTCTGCTCCTCGAACTGCGTCCGCACCCGGTCGCGGGCCTTCGCCGACGAGATGGCCTCGGCCTGCGGCCGCATCTCGGCGATCTTCCGAGAGGCGATCTTGCGGATCAGCCGCTGGCCGAACCGCTTGTTGACGCCGATCCCCGCCGTGCGCGTGTCGGTGTCGGCATGGGCCTCGACCGGCAGCGCCGCCACCCGCTGGTCGTCGATGAGGATGCGCTTGCGGGCGCCGACCGTGGTCGTGCCCAGCGTCCGCACCGTGACTGGCCCCTGGGAGCCGCGGGTGTCGGAGTGGTTCGTGGCGTCGAGCTTCAGGTCGACCACGGCCTGCTGCAGGCTGGGCACGAAGTCGAGCAGCACGAGGCCGGTCGTGCGGCCGCTGCCGTGAACCCGTGTGCCGAGCACCGTGTCGTTGATCGGCGCCGTCTCGTCCACGGCGCGGTTCACCGCGTTGCCCAGGAGGCTCTCGTCGATGTCGAGGAACAGATTCGGGCGATTGACCGCGGAGCGGATGCGGGCCACCGTCGCGGGCGCCTGCCCCGACTCCTCCAACCGCGCCAGCAGCGGCCCGACGGGATCGAGCGCATCCGCGGTGCCGGTGGCGGCCCCGGCCGCCACCGCGGCCGCGAGCTTTTCCAGGCGTTGGGTGTAGACGGCCTGCGAGCCGGGATCCTTGGCGGCGTCGGCGGCTTCCGCATACGCCGTCACCGCCCGGCGGACGGCGGCAAACTGTGGCATCTCGAGACCGTTCTCCTCGGCGTCGAGCAGTTTCTGGAGGCGGCGGAGCACGGCGGGATCCGCGGCGGCCCCGGACGCGGCCTGGGCGGTGAGGGCCGGCCAGTCGAGGTAGCTCTTCCAGTCGGCCCCGCTCGGGCTGCGTGCCAGCAGCCGGTCGAGCGGCCCGAGGGCCTCCCGGAGCCTGGCGGCGGCGGCGGCGAGCCGGCCTTCCGTCACCGTGCGAAACGCCTCGCCTTCCCCGAGCGGCCGTGATCCCAGGTCCTTGAGATCGACGGCCCTGGCCGAACCCGCGAGCAGAACGACCGCAAGGGCGGCACCGGAGAGCGAGAAGACGGTTCCGAGACGGGATGAAGCCATGCTGGGGATGCCTGTCCTGTGAATGAAATGCCGGGGGCCGCAAACGAGCCGAGAGTGTAGCCCGCGGGTCGGATCCGCCTCCACAGCACTCGCCCGCCGCCGAAATACCCCCCGTTTGCCGGCTGATTCGTGGATTTTTTCTTGGCGAGCCCGAAGCCAAGGGAATCGTTCAAGTTGCAGCTGATCGCCCAGGCCGCAAGTCCAGCAAACTCGATGGGATCGACAATCCCCACGCAGCCCCCGCCCCTTGCCTTCGGCTCCCGGAGCCCATTCAATCGCTCCTCGCCGGCCGGCCATCAGTCCGCCGGAGCCCGTCACTTGGAGGACACACACGCATGGCCGCGACCCGCCGCATCTTCGTCACCCACTGGACCGCGCTTGTGGCCGTCGGTGCGCCGCTCGCCTGCCTCGAGGCCGCCACGCCGGTGCCACTGGCTCCCTCCCCTGCCGCCGCGGTGCAGCGGATCGACGACTACGCCGCCGCCAGCGACGCCGCCCGTCAGGCCGGGGCGTTGCTTTTGGTCTCCGTCGAGCCGCAGCCCGGTGATCCGCACGATCTCGCCGGCGGGCACCTGGAGCGGGCCGACGTGCAGCGGCGGTTCGCGGAGAGCGGCACGCCCTGGATCTTCTGCCGGCTGGGCCTCCATGAAGGCGGCGCGACGCTCGTGGCCGATCCCGGCCTCGTCGCCATGCGCCGCGGTCCCGGGATCTTCGTCGTGGACCACGCGCATCCCGAGTACGCCGGCCGGATCGTCTCGATCCTGCCGCGCACGCCGGGCAAGTACTACCGCTTCCAGCCGGCGCACATCGACGCGCTCGCGGGGCTGCCGACCGCCTCGCTCACGCAGCGTTCGCTGATCCTCGCGGTGCGAATCCATCCGGAGGGGCCGCGCAGCACCGAGGGCTCCTGCGACCCCGTGCTCTGCGACGAGGCCGCGGCCCACTCGGCCCATCAGGCAAGCCTCCGCCGCCAGGGCCATCACGGCTGGGACGCGCGGTCGCGGCGGATCGCCGGCGGCATGGGGGCTGGGGCCGCGTCCGAGGTCTGCGCGGAGAGCTGGCCCGACCAGGACCTGCTCGATTCGTGCGTGGACTGCGTGGCCAGCTGGCGGCAATCCTCCGGCCACTGGAACGCCGTCCGCAGCCCGCAGGCCGCCTACGGCTACGACCTTCGCCGCGGTTCCAACGGCATCTGGTACGCCACCGGCATCTTTCGGCGGTGACGATCCGGCGTCACACGTCGCCGGCGGCGACGGCGGGAAGCACGAAGATCTTGCCGTCGCCCATGCGGCCCGTGCGGGCGGCGGCGACGATCCGCTCCACGACCTCGTCCACGCGGGCGTCGTCGACGAACAGCTGGATCTCGACCTTGGGCAGGAAGGCGAGCGAATACTCGCTGTCGCCGTACTGGTCGAGGTAGCTCTTCTGCCGGCCGTATCCCTTGACCTCACGGACCGTGCAGGCCTCGAGCGGCGCGAGCTTCAGCGCCTCGAGCACCCGCTCGGCGAGAAACGGCTTCACGACGGCGAGGATTTCCTTCATGGGCTCGTCTCGAACCATCGGCACGCGGGAGGCGAGGGGATCGGTGTGAGGATCGCGAGCGTGGCGTGCGGCTGCCAGGCTCGCCCGGAAGTGCGAGCCCTTCCAGGCGGCGGGAACCCGTCAGGTTCCCGTCGCCTGCCGGTAGCAAACGGGGCCATGGATGGCCCGTTTGCTACGAAAAAAAGTTATCGCCGAACAGGTTCATCGGCGGGCAGGTGGTGACGGTGATGTCGCCCTCGACCTTGGTCTGGCAGGCGAGCCGCATGGTCTGTTCGTTGCCGATGTAGGCGAGCGACACGGCGAGCCGGGCCGACTCCATGATCCCCTTGGCGCTCGTGTTCTCCATGCCCTTGGTGACCAGCACGCGGCAGGCACCGCACTGGCCGAAGCCGTGGCAGTTCACCACCTTGTGGATCCCCGGATAGAGCTGGACGCCGGCCCGCAGGGCCTCCTTCCGCAGGTTGGCCCCGTTGGGAACCTGGATTTCCTTCTTCTCGTTGGCGAACGTGATCGTGGGCATCGGATTCTCTCGACGGCGGGGGGCTCTCCATCCGATACTGTAGCCAGCGCGGCAGCACCCTTCCAGCCGACCGGACGACGAGCCATGGCGGAACTGACGAAATACCAGCGGGCGATCGTCAAGAACTACTACGAGAACCTCGATACGGCCCTGTTGCAGCGGCTCGGGGAGCAGGTCACCGACCTGTACCTCGCCGAGGGCAAGAAGCGGGAGAAGCTGTGGACGAGCGTCACCGGGTCGCTTGCCAAACTCGGCGTGCCCGCGACGCGGATCGACCACCTGCGAAAGAGCGACGACCCGCGGAAACTGGCCCAGCTTCTCCAGGAACTCCTGGCGAAGGATTGACCGCGCCGCGGCCGTGCCCCATGCTGTGACGCCCCGTCCCAGCAGGCACCGCGCCGATGAGTGAATCGCCAGCCAACCCGGCCACCGCACGCGCCGTCCGGCTCGAGGCCCTGCGCTGGCGGAAGTTTCCCGTCCTCGACGACGGGTTCGTGGCCCTCGTCGATTGCATGGGGGACGACGGCTCGGTCGTGCAGGCGGCCCGGGTCAGTTACGGCGAGGGCACGCGGCAGGTCAGCGACGACCGGCAGCTGATCCGCTACCTGCTGCGGCACGCCCACACCACGCCCTTCGAGATGGCGGAACTGAAGTTCGTCGTCCGCGTGCCGATGGACTGCTGGCGGCAGTGGATCCGCCATCGCACGGCGAGCGTCAACGAATACTCCACCCGCTACTCGCTCGCCATCGACTCGATGCAGGCCACGACCGACGCCGAGTGGCGCACCCAGGCGGCCAGCAACCGCCAGGGCTCCGGCGGTCTCGTGCCCGCCGCCGAGGGCCACCGCCTCACGGAGGCGGAACGCGAGCTGCAAGGCATGGCCCGCAAGGTGTACGAGGAGCGGCTCGAGGCGGGGATCGCCCGCGAGCAGGCCCGCAAGGACCTGCCGCTCTCCACCTACACCGAGGCCTACTGGAAGATCGACCTCCACAACCTGCTCCACTTCCTCGCCCTGCGAATGGACTCCCACGCCCAGCTGGAGATCCGCCGCTATGCCGAGACGATCGGCCGCGAGATCGTGGCCCCGCTCTTCCCGCTCGTTTGGGAGGCGTTCCTCGATTACCGGGTCGAGGCCATGCGGCTCACGCGGCTCGACCGCGAGGTGATCGGCCGGCTCGTGGCCGGCGCCGGCAGCCGCATGCCCGCCAGCCACGCCGACTTCCTCGCCGCCCAGGATCCGTCCTGGCGGAACCTCGAGCGGAGCCGCGAACGCGACGAATGCCTGCAGAAGCTGGTGAGCCTGGGCCTCGTGCAGCCGCCGTCCGCCTGATACCCGAAGGAGTTTCGCCATGTCGTCCACCGCCGCGGATGAGGTTCTGGCCCTGAACCGCAAGCTGCTCGCCACGATCGCCGCCGGCGACTGGCCCGCCTATCGCGAGCTCGTGGCTCCCGACATCACCTGCTTCGAGCCCGAGGCCAAGGGGCACCTGGTCGAGGGCCTGCCGTTCCACGAGTTCTATTTCAAACTCTCCGGCGACGCGGCGAAGCCCGCCACCCCGGCGACGACCACGATCGCCACGCCGGTCGTGAAGATGCTGGCCGACGACGTCGCCCTCGTGGCCTACGTGCGGCTCGTGCAGAAGCTCGACGCCACCGGCCATCCCATCACCGTCGCCAGCGAGGAGACGCGAATCTGGAAGCGGTTCGCCGCCGGCTGGAAGCACGTCCATTTCCACCGCAGCCTGCCGTCTTGAGCGCAAAACGGACCCTCCTGGCTCCGTTTTGCTCGGCGAGCCGCCGCTCGCTCTCGAAGGCGTCGCATCCAGCGACGCGGTCATTCGTGCATCGAACCCCTGACACTAGCGAAC
>JBIKND010000027.1:0-27207 GCA_044358905.1 Pirellulales bacterium
GCAGGGGGTCAACGACGACGAGATCCCCGCCATTATCGACCACGCCCTCCAGTGGCGATGCGTCCGCGGCGTCGTCCTCCAGCCGATCCAGGACGCCGGCCGCAACGCCGGCTTCGATGCGTCCACCGACCGATTTCCGCTCTCGGCCATCCGGCGGCGAATCGTGGACTCGGGCGGCCCTTTCGGGGAAGGCGACATCATCCCGCTCCCCTGCAACCCGGAGAGCATCGCCATCGGCTACGCCCTGCGGAAGGGAACGAAGATCGCCCCGGTGACCTCGTTCTTTCCCCGGGAACTGCTCGTCGAGGCCCTGCCCAACGCGATCACGTTCGAGAAATACCCCGACCTGCACAAGCAGGTGCTCGAGTTCTTCTCGCTCTCGACGGCCGAATGCAACAACGAGAAGAAACTCGCCGAACTCCTCTGCTGCCTCCCCGAGGTGCCGCTCCCGGCGGGACTGGGCTACGAGGACACGTTCCGGGTGGTGATCGTGGAGTTCATGGACGCCCACAATTTTTGCATTGGCCGCGTGAAGCGGTCGTGCATCCACTTCGTGACGCCGGAAGAAAAGATCATCCCGTTCGAGACCTACAACCTGTTCTACCGCGACGCGGCCGCGCAGGCCCGGATGCAGCGGTCGCTGGAGGGATCATGAGAGGCCTGCTGATCGTGCTCTGTACGTTGGGGACGGTCGCCGCAGCCATGGCGGGTGGCTGCGCCTTCCTGATCGCGGGATTGGTAGCCGCCACGGTTCCGACACCGGAGACTGCCGCGAACCGGGGCTATGCCGCGAACGCGATGGCAATCGGGATGTTGGCGATCGTCGTCACTGCGGCGATCGTGTTCGTGAACGGTGCACTCATCGCCGCCCTCGGCCGCGGCCAGGCGCCCCGCCGCACCGGCTGGTTTGTGCTGCTTGCCATTCTGGATTTCGCGATCGCGGCGTTGCTCGTGGTGGCCCGGCTCGCCTGGCAGGGCCCCGTACCCGTGGGCACCGTGACGTGGTTCGCCCTGCCCGCAGCCTTGGCCATCAAGGGCGGGCTCACGCTGCTGCTTCCGGCGGAGCCGCCGCGCATGCCGCCGCCACGCCGATCGCCGGTTCAGAGGGCGCGAGGTCTGCTGAATGACCATCCACAAGCAATTCGACATCGCTGCAGCCACGGCCGCGGCGGCCCGTGAGCAGATGCGACGATCCCTGGAGGGACGATGAGAGGCCGTGGCTGCGTGCTCGAAATGGTGCGGGCTTTGCTGTTCCTGTTCGCCTTCGCCGGCCTGGGCGTTTCCCTGTTCGGTGGCGGCTGCGCGTTGGTGCTGAACTCGTCGGGACCCTGGCTGCCAACCGTGCTCCTGATCGGCGCCATGACGCTGGCCGTGATCGGCAATATCGTGCTGCTGGTTTTCGTCGGCACCGGTGAGCCGCCGGGACCCGTTCCGAAGGCCGTGATGACGGCCATCGCCGTCCTCGACATCGCCCTGGCCGTGGCGGCGCTGGGCCAGGCGAGCGCCCAACATCCCGAGGCGCTAGTCTTCGCCGCGATTCCCGCGGTCAAGGCGGTGTTGACGCTGCTGTTCGCCTGGCTCGGACGCGAGGAGGAGTGATGACAATGACTATCATGGCGGCCCCTCTCGTGATCCTGGGCCTGCTGGCGATCCTGATACCCTCGGAGCCGCAGTCCGAAACGACGCGCACACCATGAGAATTCTCGCGGTCATTCTCGGGACGTTCGTGGCCCTGTTCGGCCTCCTCTTCGGCGGGTGTACGGTCGCGTTGGCGATCGGGGAGTTTTGGAATGGCATGCCCAACGGCGGCTTGCTGCCACTGCTGCTGGTGAATGGGTTCTTGACCTTCGCGCTTGTATGGGCCGCCTACCTGCTCTTCCGAGGCCCCGTCCGACCGCCAAACGGCCGCGACACTCCCGGCGATCCGTGAACATCCACACGCAATTCGACATCGCGGCGGCCACGGCGGCGGCGGGCATGACCATCGCCTGCTTCTTCTGGCGGCTCAAGGACGCGGCGACGCGGATCGAGCACGCCGGCTTCGGGTATGCCCTCGCCCTCGTGGCGGGCGCCGTCCTCGGCGGCTACGCCGCCGGCACGGCGAACCTGTGGCTCTCGGGTGAGCCGGGCGTGGCCCGGAGCATCGTCGGGGCGCTCGCCGGGGCGATCGCCGCGATCGAGATCTTCAAGCGGGCCCGCGGCATCACCGGCTCGACCGGCCTGATCTTCGTGCCCGCCTTCGCCACGAGCGTCGCCATTGGCCGCTGGGGCTGCTTTTATTCCGGGCTCACCGACCACACCCACGGCTGCCCCACGACGCTCTCCTGGGGCCACGACTTCGGCGACCACATTCCCCGCCACGCTGTGCAGCTCTACGAATCGGCCGCGATGGCCGCGTTCCTCACCTTTGCCCTCGTGATGCTCACCCGCCGTGACCCGTTCTTCATGAGGAACGGCTTCTACCTGATGGTGCTTTGGTACGCGGCGCAGCGATTCTGCTGGGAGTTTCTCAAGCCCTACGCCTCCGTGCTGGGGCCGCTCAACCTGTTTCACCTCATCTGCATCGGGCTGATGGGGTACGCCATCTGGATGCTGCGGCGGAGTCGGCGGTCAGAGACCGCCGTTACAGGAAAGCCGTGAGGGGTTGCCCATGCCCCGGGAGCCGGCGTAGCTGACCAGCGCAGGCAGGATGCCGCCCTCTGTAGCGGCGGTCTCTGACCGCCGAAATGCGGGCTGGTGGCTCCGCAGCGCGTCGGCCCGGGGCACGACGGTCGGAGACCGCCGCTACAGGAGGCTTTTCGCGCCCCTGGCTGCGGGTAGGATGACCGCATTGTTCACCCTGGAGCACCCCAACATGGTCCGCACCCCGTCCACGATGCTGTCGCTGGGCACCGTCGCTCCCGACTTCGACCTCCCCAACGTCGACGGACGGATGGTCGACTACGCGGCCGCCGCCGGCCCGCGGGGCACGGTCGTGATGTTCATCTGCAACCACTGCCCGTTCGTGAAGCACGTGGCCGACGAGTTGGCTCGACTCGGCCACGAGTACCTGCCCCGCGGCATCGGCTTCGCCGCGATCAGTTCCAACGACGTCGCCAGCCACCCGGCCGACTCGCCCGAGCAGATGGTCCACGAGGCCGAGGAGCGGGGCTATCCGTTCCCCTACCTCTACGACGAGACGCAGGAGGTGGCGAAGGCCTACCACGCCGCCTGCACGCCCGACTTCTACCTCTTCGACGCCGACCGCAGGCTCGTGTATCGCGGCCAGCTCGATCCGAGCCGTCCGGGCGGCGACGTGCCGGTCACGGGCCGCGACCTGCGCGGTGCGATCGACGCCCTGCTGGCCGGTCAGCCGCCGGTGGCCGCGCAGATTCCGAGCCTGGGCTGCAACATCAAGTGGAAGCCGGGCAACCACCCGGCCTACTTCACGCCGTGAACCGGAGCCCGAACCCAGGCGGTGGCTGCTGGTCGCCAGCGTAGGATGCGATGGCCATCGACCCAGGCAACCCTCGGCGTTGCCTGCGGTCGATCAAGTGGACAAAGGCCATGGATGGCTTTGTCCACGGACAGTTCAGCGTAGGATGCGATGGCCATCGACCCAGGCAACCCTCGGCGTTGCCTGCGGTCGATCAAGTGGACAAAGGCCATGGATGGCTTTGTCCACGGAGAGCTTAGCGCGGCCGCGGGGCGTCGCCGGGGCGGGCGGGGCCGCGGTTGGCGAACTTGCCGATGTCCTGCGTGTCGCCCGGCTCGAGCCGCGAGGCCCGCAGGTTCTCCCGCTGGATCGCCTCGTACACCTCCTGGCGGTGAACCGGCACTTCCGACGGGGCGTTGATGCCGAGCCGGACCTTGTCTCCCCGGATGTCCACGATCGTGACGACGATGTTGTCGCCGATCATGATGCTTTCGTCACGTTGTCTGGAGAGCACGAGCATCGCGGGGGTCCTTCCTGATCCATGCGTGGCGTCGGCGTTCCTCCGCCGACGGTCACTTGTGATTATGCGCTCTTCCTGAGCGGCTGACGGTCTTGATTGAGTTCGTATTGCAGAGGCAGCTCGCCGCTCGCAACGACTTGACGGCCGGTGCGGGCTTCGAGGTTGATGACGATCGGCGCTTTCAAATTGAGCGTGAGGGTTTTGCCGTTGGTGCCGACCACCAGCACGACCTGGGCCTGGCGGATGTCGGCGACGGCGAGGGGGGTGAGCTCGCTGCGCGGGATCCGCACCTGGTAGTCGGGGACGAACCGCCGCGGGCTGACCACCGCGAGGGCCACGTCGCCGCGGGTCGTGCTCTGCAGCCAGCCGAGCGCGTCGTTGGTCGCGTCGGCGAGCAGGGCCCAGTCGCGGCAATCCTCGAGACCGGGCAGACCGCTGGCGAAGTGGATGACGTCGCCCATGTCGACGTCGATCCTTCCGAATCTGGTGGTGTTGATCCGCATGACGCTGGCACTCCTTTGCCTTCCGGCGAGGCGGGCGGCTTGCCCGGCTCCGTGGACTCCCGTCCACAGGGAAAGTGATCGGCAGGCGGGGCTGGCGAGGTGGAGAAAAAAGGACTGGCAAAAAAAGGAGGGTGCGGAAGAGCTTGCCGGATGGGGACTTCCGGGGAATGGCGGGTTTTGTCCCGGGGCGTTGACCGTCCGCCAAATTCCGCACAATCGTCATCGCGGGCGATTCCGGCGGTGCCGAACGCCCACCCGACGTGGAGGCTGTGGCATGCGCTGGCTTGTTGCAATGGTGGGCGTGAGCATCTGCGGCTGCTCGTCTTCGGCGTACGACGCCGCCTATAGCAAGCGGGTCGCCGATCACCGCGTGGCCGGCGAGTTCGCGGCCCTGCGGACCGCGGCCACGGCCGTGGCGGACGGGCGGGCCGAGTTGCGGCTGCCGACGCTGCTCGTCAACCAGCTCGACGGCAGCGAAACGCCGGTTCGGTCCGTGCCCCCGTTCGTCCGCGAGTTTCCGGGGTTCGCGGCCGCCTACGAGGCCCAGGTCGAGACGGCCGACGGCCGGCTTCCGATCGTGCTCACCGTCGGCGTGGTGCCGGCGGCGGAGCGCCGGGAGGCCGCGGAGGCGATTCTCCGACAGGTGCGGCAGGACGAGGATTTCAAGCAGGCGGCGTGGAGCAAGGGGCGGGACCTGGCCGACGAATCCGCGGCGATCCGCAAGTGGGACGTGCTCGAACTCAAGGGAGCGCAGCCCTTTCAGGTGACGAAGGCGGACATCACCGTCGAGAAGCGGCTGCCAGGCACGACCGCCGTATGGCTGGCCGCCGACGCGGGCCAGAAGGCGTGCGTGATCCTCGCCTGGCGGGTGCCCGACGACGTCGCGAACAGCCTGCCGCTGCCCGCCATAGCCGAACTCACGGCCCGCACCGTGCGGATTCCGCAGTGACCGCGGAACTCACTGCCACATCGGCTGTGCCCGCCAGGCGGCCAGCGGTGCCAGGATGAGCAGCGGGAGCCAGGCGCCCATCGACGGACTGAACATGTCGGCGCCGGCGAGCGCATGCGCGCCGAGCACGACCAGGAAGTAGACGACCGTCATCGCCACGCACAGACCGACGGCGACGAACACGCCACGGCGGGACGGCCCGACCACCAGCGGCAGCCCGAGGAGGACCAACGCCATGTCGAGCAGCGGCGTGGTGACGCGGGCGTGCACCCGGAGCGGGATGTCGGCGGCCACGCCGAGGCTGGGGTTGGCGATCGCCCGCACGAGCTCGGGCGTGGACGAATACTGGCTCCAATTCGTGGAGCCGATCAATTGCTCGAACGTCACCTCGCTGACCACGAAGCACTGCCGCGGCTCGAGCCAGGCCGCGCCCGCCCGCGTCAGGACCACCGGCCGGCCGCCGGATTCGAGCGGCGTCAGGCCGTCGATGTCGGCCGGCTCGACGACACCCGACAGCAGATAGCCGGCGGGATGATCGGGCCCCGCCGGCCGCCAGACCGCCTCGGCGGCGTCGATCTGCGGGCCGTAGTCGCCGAGTTGCGGCGGCATCAGCAGGCTGGGGGAGTCGATTCGCATGGTCGCCGCCTGGGCCGTGCGGCCGCGGAAGAGGATTTCGGTGCGGTGGTCGTACCGGGCCTCGAACGGCGTCGGCTGGTCGCCGGCCAGGTCCTGGGCGTTGCGGGCGAAGGTATGGCGGATCGACGGGATCACCAGTTCGCGACTGGCCGCGGCGGTCAGGGCGACGACGGCGGCGAAGACGATCGTCGGCCGGGCGATCCGCCACCGGGTCACGCCCGCCGCCAGGAGCGCGGTCAGCTCGTTGTGCCGCTCCAGCCAGGAGAGCGCGAACATCGCGCTGGCCAGCGAGATCACCGGGCTCGTGGCGTCGAAGAACCAGATCAACCGGAAGCCGTAGTAGGCCGCCAACACCTTCGCCAGGCCGCCGGCCTTCCGGGCATGGGCGCTGAACTCGTCCATGTTCGTGAAGGCGTCGAAGACGAAATACAGGCCGGCGAGGCTCACGAACACGATCACGAACGCGTTCAGCTGGGCCCGCGTGATGTAACGGTCGATGAGCATGGGCGCTTGACGCGGGCGGTTGGCAGCCGACGATTGAGGCCTGAACGGGCCGCGGAGCGTAGGAATCCGAGGCCGGAACGTCAATCCGGGCTCCGCCCGGGGATGCCCCAGATGGCCTGGTTCGAGACACTGCGGCGGCGGGCGGCCACCTGGGCTGGCAGGGGGCTCGACCTGCTGTGCCCGCCGCGCTGCGCCGTCTGCGGAACCGAGCCGGAGGCCGTGGACGATGGGATGGCCGACGAGCGGGCTGCGGGGGTCTTCATCTGTCCGGCCTGCGAGCGGTCCCTCGTCGATCGCGATGCGCGGTGCCGCCACTGCGCCACACGGTGCCCGGAAGGCCTCGACTGCGACCGCTGTCGGCGGAGCCGGCCCGACTGGGAAGGGCTCGTGGTCTTGGGGGGCTATGGCGACGAACTGCGAACGGCCGTGCTCCGGGCCAAGCGACCGGGCGCCGAATCGGTGGCCGCGGCCCTCGGCCGGCTGATCGTGCGCCGCCACCGCGACACGCTCGCGGAGTGGCACAGCGACGCGGTCGTGCCGGTGCCGATGCACTGGTCGCGGCGGGCGCTGCGCGGCACGAATGCGGCCGAGGAGATCGCCCTCCAGGTGGCGGCCGACCTCCGGCTGCCCTGCCGCCGCCTGCTGCGCCGCACCCGCGCCACGCCGATGCAGAACGAACTCCCCTTCGCGGATCGCCCCGCGAACGTCCACGGCGCCTTCCGCCCGCGCCGGGGCGTGGCGGGCCTGCGGCTGCTGCTCGTGGACGACGTCGTGACGACTGGTGGTACGCTGGCGGAATGTCGGCGCGCCTTGGCGGGCGCCGGCGCCACCACCGTGCACGCCGTCGCGGCGGCGCGGGCGGAACGCTCCACGGAGACGAGGGACGAGGATGTCTGACGGGCGCACGATCAGGATCGGCACGCGGGGCAGCCCGCTGGCCCGGGCCCAGACCGCGGCGGTCGTCGCCCGACTGCGCGGCCTTGGGCATGCCGTGGAGGTCGAGACGATCACCACCGTCGGGGATGTGCGCACCGACGTGCCGATCGCGGGCATCGTGCACGAACCGGGCGGCAGCGACGGCGTGTTCGTCCGCGAGCTCGAGCGGGCGCTGCTCGAGCGGCGGATCGATGCGGCCGTGCACAGCCTCAAGGATCTGCCCACCGCCGTGCCGGATGGGCTGGCGATCGGCTGCGTCCCCGAGCGGGTGACGCCCTTCGACGTGCTGGTCGGCACGCCCGGCGCGACGCTCGCCTCGTTGCCCGCCGGCGCCGTCGTCGGCACGTCGAGCATCCGCCGCGTCGTCCAGGTGAAGGCGTTGCGTCCCGACGTGACCGTGAAGGCGATCCGTGGCAACGTCGATACCCGCCTCCGAAAACTCGACGCGGGCGAGTGCGACTGTCTGATCCTCGCCGGCGCCGGATTGCACCGCCTCGGCCTCGCCGGGCGGATTACGGAAGTGCTCTCGCCGCCGGCGTTCTGGCCGGCCGTCGCCCAGGGGGCCGTGGCCGTCGAGATGCGCGCCGCCGACATGAACATGCGGCCCGCGCTCGCGGCGCTCGACGACCCGCCGGCCCATGCGGCCGTCCGCGCCGAGCGGGCGTGCCTGGCGGCCCTTGCCGGGGGATGCCTGGCTCCGATCGGCGCCTGGGCCAGGATCGTGGGCGATCGGCTCACGCTCGGGGCCGTGGTGTTCGAAGAGCGCACCGGGGATGTGCGGGCAGTGTCTGCGGACCGCGAGGCCGCCTCCGCCGAAGAACTCCCGGAATCGCTGGGAATGCGTGTGGCGGAGGCCCTGCGCGACGCCGGAGCGGACGAGATGCTCGATCGCATGCGCGGGCGACCATCGCTATCATGACGCGGGCATGCGACCTACCTGACATGTCGCACGGAATCGTGCGCTCGCCGCCGACGCATGGAGTACGATTTCGCAGTCGGCGAACGCGGTGCGACCATCCTCCCCGTAAGTGTCCCTCCATTGGTGTGGTCAATCCACCATGAAGACGTCCTCATGTTGTTTCAAAAAAGTTGATTCTGTAGATTTCTCCTGGATCTTCGGCCCGTCGGACTCCTGGCCGGCACGAAGGCGGACGGAATCTCGTAGCGTGCGACCGCAGGTCGCAGAAAGTGGGATGAGATGTCGATCAAAGTCGTCATTGCGGATGATCACGAGGTGGTGCGACGCGGGCTGGTGAGCCTGCTGGCAGGGTCCGAGGTGAAGATCGTCGGTGAAGCCGCCAGCGGTGACGAGGCGGTGAAGATGACCAAGAAGCTCAAGCCGGACGTGGTGCTCCTCGACATCCGCATGCCGGGCAAGGACGGGCTGGCGGCCCTGGAAAAGATTCGTGCCGACGCCCCGGCGGTGCGCTGCGTGATGCTTTCCACCTTCGACAATCCGACGTACGTCGCCCGGGCGGTGGCCGCCGGCGCCCACGACTACATCCTCAAGGGCAGCAGTCGCAGTGAGTTGATCAATTCGATCACCGGCGCTGCGGCGGGCCAATTGCCGATGCGGGCCGGGGAACTCCGCCGCGTGGCCACCACCATGGCCAACCGCGTGGCGACGCCCGACCCCGACATCCCGCTCACGCAGCGGGAGACGCAGGTGCTCCGGCACATGGCCTTGGGCCTCTCCAACAAGGAGATCGCCCAATCGCTGACGATCAGCGTGGAGACGGTGAAGGAGCACGTGCAGAACATCCTCCGCAAGATCGCCGTCACCGATCGCACGCAGGCGGCAGTCTGGGCCGTCCGCCGCGGCCTCGTGTGACGTGCCGCGCGCGGCGCGTCGCCGGGCCGGGCGATGATCTTGATAGTGCGCCGGCGTGGGGTCGCCCATGCCGCGTCACCGGACGTTCGCGTACGCCCTCCGGGCTCCCGCTCACTCGATGCTGCCTGCGCTCCGGCATCCGTGCCTCCGCTGGTCAGCAACGCCGGCTCTCGCGGCATGGGTGACCCCACGCCTCCGTTTGTGGTCGGCCTGCCCCGGGCGACCACGTTGAATCCATGATGGTTGAAGGCCCAAAGGTCGCATGCCCTCACCAATTCCGCCGGATTTCACCCCATCCCCACCTAGGCAGGTGAGCGGGTCGGTGTGAGGATCGCGAGCGTGCCGGCGCTTCGCCGCAGCGAGCGAACTCATACCGCCCGCTCGCCGGGTTGGGCCGGTGGACCCCGGCCCCACCCACGACATGCGACCTACCGCGCGCGCGGGTGGGCCTTGTCGAAGGCGTCGAGCAGGCGGCTCGTCGTGACGTGGGTGTAGATCTGCGTCGTCACGAGGCTCTTGTGGCCGAGCAGTTCCTGGACGCTGCGGATGTCGGCGCCGGCGTCGAGCAGGTGGGTGGCGAAACTGTGCCGCAGGGTGTGCGGGCTGGCCCGGCCGGTGAGGCCGGCGACGGCGAGGTGCTTTTCCAGCAGCCGAGCCACGCCGCGGACGGAGAGCCGGCCACCGAGCTTGTTGGTGAACAACGCTCGTGAACCGCGCGGCGAGGCGGCCGCCTGACGGGGGCGGGCGGCGAGCCACGCCTCGAGGGCGGCGCGGGCGTGGCGGCCGACGATCCCCAGCCGCTCGCGGCGGCCCTTGCCGCGGACGCGGACGGTCGCGTTGCGCAGGTCGAGGTCGGCGTCGTCGAGGCTGACGAGTTCCCTGACACGGACGCCGGATGAATACATGAGCTCGAGGATCGCCCGGTCCCGCAGGCCTCCGGCCGCCTGCGGCTGCGGCGTCGCCAGGAGCCGCGCGATCTCCTCGCCGGTGAGGAACTTCGGCAGCTTGCGGGCCCGCCGCGGACTGCGGAGCGGCTTCGCGGGATTGGCCCGGACCCAGCCTTCGCGCTGTCCGAAGGCGTAGAAACTGCGCGTGCTGGCGAGTTTACGGGCGACGGTGGAAGCGGCGTACCCGGCGGCGTGCAGTCCGGAGGCGAAGCGTCGGAGGAGCACGCTCGACGCCTCCCCGGGGCCGCGGCAGCCTGCCGACCGGAGAAACTCCTCGAGCTGAAGGAGGTCCTCGCGATAGCTCTTGAGCGTCAGCGGCGATCCGCCCCGCTCGGACGAGAGGTAGACCAGGAAGCGTCCGATGGCGGCGGCGAAGTCGGGTGCGGTCGCCGAAGAGCGTGACATCGCGGCGGGCGCGGCTTACGCGGGGCGGTCGGCCCGCGGCACGAACTTGATCCGCCTGGGCCGCGGCGTGTTGTTGCGGACCTTTTGCCCCAGCACGGCTGCGTCGTACCAGGAGAAGCTCAAGTCCGGATTCGCGGCGTGTCGCGCCAGGGCCTGCAGCGCCTGGTCGTGGCTGTCGTCGTCATACAGGAACACGTACCGCTCGCCCCCCTTGACGAGAGCAATGACGTTGATGTCGCGAGAGGTCATCGGAGTCCCCGGACGAGTGGCGGGCCGGCGCACTCCGACCCGGGGAGAGATATCGGCCCGCTCGAGCCGCGGCGGCCAGCCTTCCGGAGATCGCCCCCCGAGTTTCCGCGATCGGGCCAACCGCCCGGGAATCACGGGCCGATCCGCATGACTTTGGGAAACCTGTGCCGGCGGGGAGGCCGAAGGCCGGCCGGCAGACGGGGGCGGCGAGGAATCACACGAGGCCGGCGAAGCCCCGGAGGCCGATCGGTTCCCGCGCCCAGAAGGGCTCGCCGTGCGTCGCCCCGATTACGGAGCCCCACCAGGCGTCGGCCGCCGCGACGCGGTCGAGCACGGTCGGCGCCGGCCCCGGGGCGAACTGGCTGGCGTAGCAGGCCAGCGCCCGACGCTTGGTCTCCCAGGTCGTGGAGATGTCGACCACGAAGGCCGGGTGGCGGACCGTTTTCAGGTGGACGCAGGCGTAATGGTAGATCCGTTCCGGATGCCAGGGCTCGCCCGGGAGGTCGCACTTGGTGAGCTTCGCCCAGAACCGCGCGGCCTCGACGAGCCTCGTCGCCGCCACGTGGTCCGGATGGGCGTCGATCCAGTGCGGCGCGAACAGCCAGCGCGGGCGGACCCTGCGGATCACGCCCGCCAGCGCGGCGCGGGCCGCGAGTGTGGCCCGCAGTCGGCGGTTCGGCAGCCCGAGGTTCTCGCGCCAGGGCACGCCCAAAGCGGCCGTCGCCGCGGCGGTCTCGCGGGCGCGGATCTCGACGGATCCGCGCGGGGTCGGCTCGCCGTCGGTGAGATCGAGCACACCGACCTGCATCCGCTGGGCGAGCATCAGGGCGATCGTGCCTCCCATGCCGAGTTCGGCGTCGTCGGGATGAGGGGCGATGACGAGGGCGTCGAGCATGGGGCGGGCTCCGGAACGCCGCGGCGGTTGTCTCCGCGAGGCGGTCACGAGCATACTCTGCCGGCTGATCGAGACGACGGAGCCCGGCATGGCCGGGATGGAAATGGCCCCGCACGAGCATCACGAGCGCGAGGAACGGACCGAGACGGACGCCTTCGCGGCGGCGTGCAGCCAGGCGCGGCGGGTGGCCGTGCTGACATCGGTCGACGCCCTCCTGGGCTGGGACGAGCAGACGATGATGCCGCGCGACGCGGGCGGCTACCGGGCGGAGCAGGCGGCGGCCCTCGCGGCCCTCGCGCATCGCGAACGCACCGACCCGCGCCAGGGCGATCGCCTGGCACGGCTCGCGTCCGGGAGCCTGGCGGACCACGGCACGCCCGACGAGCGG
This sequence comes from Pirellulales bacterium, assembly GCA_044358905.1. GTDB lineage: Bacteria > Planctomycetota > Planctomycetia > Pirellulales > UBA1268 > QWPN01. The sequence continues at coordinate 12,179 of JBIKND010000027.1, forward strand.
GCCACGATTCGCCTGCTGGGGAAGGATTTTGCCCGCCAGTCGCGTCTGCCGCCCCGGCTCGTCGAGGAACTGGCCCGCACGCGGGTCGAGGCCCAGCAGGCGTGGGTCGCGGCCCGGGCGGCGTCGGACTGGCGCATGCTCGAACCGTGGCTGCGGAAGATGTTCGACCTGAAACGGGAGCAGGCCGCCTGTCAGGAGCCGGATCTCGATCCTTACGACGCCCTGCTGGACGAATACGAACCCGGTGCCCGGTCGCGGGCGATCGCGGAGCGGTTCGACGGCCTGCGCGCGGGGCTCGTGCCGCTGGTGCGGGCCTGCGGCGCGGCGCGGCGCAGGCCCGACGACACGGTCCTGCGCAGGGCGTATCCGGTGGACGCCCAGCGGCGGTTCGTGACGCAGGTCGCCGAGCGGATCGGGTTCGACTTCCACCGCGGTCGGCTCGACACCACCGCGCATCCCTTCTGCTCGACGATGGGGCCCGACGACTGCCGCATCACGACCCGGTGGGACGAGCGGTTCCTGCCCACGGCACTGTTCGGCGTGCTGCACGAGGCCGGGCACGGCCTGTACGAGCAGGGCCTGCGCCGGGAGTGGTTCGGCCTGCCGCCGGGGGAGGCCGCGTCGTTGGGCATTCATGAGTCGCAGTCGCGGCTGTGGGAGAACCTCGTCGGTCGCTCGCCGGCGTTCTGGGAGTGGTGCTTTCCGCAGGCGCGGGCGGCCTTTCCGGCGGCGCTCGGCGACAGCGATGCCGCCGCGGTGCACGAGGCGCTGCTGACGGTCAAGCCGTCGTTCATCCGCGTCGAGGCGGACGAGGTGACCTACAACCTGCACGTCATGCTGCGGTTCGATCTGGAGCGGGCGGTGGTCCGCGGAGAGCTGCCGATCGGCGACCTGCCCGCCGCCTGGGACGAGCGGTTCGAGCGCGACTTCGGGATCCGTCCGCCCTCCGCGGCCGAAGGCGTGCTGCAGGACATCCACTGGAGCGCCGGGCTGATCGGCTACTTTCCCACCTACACCCTCGGCAATATGTACGCCGCCCAGCTCATGGCTTCGGCCGAGGAGCGGTTGCCCGGCCTCGAGGACCGGTTCGCCGCCGGAGAGTTTGGCGACCTGCTGGGCTGGCTACGGCGGGAGGTGCACGCGGCCGGGCGATTGCTCGAATCGGAGCCGCTCGTGCAGCAGGCGACCGGTCGGCCGGTCTCCGAGGCCTGGCTGCTGGAGAGCCTGCGGCGCCGGTACGGCCCCGTCCACGGGCTGTGACGGGGTCGCGACGCTGGCAGCCCTGGAAAACCCGGTGGTAGACTTTGCGCGACCCGTGAAGTCGCGGGCGACGAGACGCACCTTGGGAAAGCACGAGCCGGGGAGGTGGTGATGGCCGACGACGACCAGAAGAACGATTCCGCGCCCGATCCCTGGGCCGACATCCTCGGTGGTGATTCCGCCGACTCCCAGCCCGACCTTGGCTTTTCTTTCGACGACGCGGCCGACCTCGCGCCTGCGGTCGATCCGCCGAGTGACGCGGGCGAACTCGTGCCGCCCGGCCCGGAGGCCGATGCGGCCGAACCTTCGACGCCGATCGCCGCGGTGCCCGCCGAAGCAGCGGCACCGGACGCGGCGCTGGACGATGATCTGGTGGGCGACTGGCTCGACGAGGTCGATCCTGCGGCGGCCGGGCCGGTCGGGGACGCGATCGCGGAGGATGCGGCCGCGGGTTCGTCGACGGTCCAGATCGGCACGGGGTCGTCGGGCATCGTCGCCGCCGAGGAACTCGACGTGTGGGGCGCGGACACCTCCGCTGTCGACGCGCCGCCCACCGATGCTCCGAGCGAGGCGTTCGCGTTCACGGCCAGTGCGGAGCCCGACGCCGGGGCCAGCGACGCGGAAGAGTCGTTCCCGTTCGCCGATGCCACGGCGGAAGAATCGTCGGCTTTCACGCCTGGCGAGTTGGTCGACGACACGCTCGCCGATGCGGCGGTCCTCGCCGGGGCGGCCGCCGGAGCTGGCGCCGTCGCGGCCGCGCCGCGGAAGGCCGCCAAGTCGGGCAAGTCCAAAACGGGCGGGGTCGGCCAGATCATCGGTTTGGTGCTCGGTGGCCTGACGGCGTTCCCGATCGTGTTCGGCATTCTCGTCGGGCTCATGTGGGCCGGCGTGAACGTGCCGGTCGGACGGTCGATCGGCCGGGCGCTGCCTGAGTCCGTCGCGTTCATCGTGCCCGAGAAGTTCCGGCCGGGATTCAAGAAGGCCGCCGCGATGGCCGCGCTGCCGAAGGCGGGGTCGCTCGACGACCTCGGCACCGGAGGCGGCTCGGCCGACGAGCCGCCGATGAACGACACTTCCTCGAGCGGCGGCGACGCCCTCGACCTTGCCGTGGACGAGCCCCAGCCCACGCCCGAGGGTGAGCCGGTCGTGGACGATGCTGCGGTCGTGCCGCCGGCCGACGGCGAGACGTTCGAGGATCCGCTGGCGGCCACCGCTGTGCCGGCCGTGAAGCCGGAGCCATCGCCGCTCGACACCGCGCGGGCGAAGGCCGAGTTCGAGCGGGCGGCGGAAGAAGCCGCGGCGGCGGCCGCCGCCGCCGACCGCAAGCCGCTCGACGCGGCCGTGGAAGAGGCGCTCACGGCCCTCGCCGCCGTCGAGGAAGTGGCTGACGTCGAGGATCCGGCCCGCAAGGTCCTGCTCGTCGATCTCTACAAGACGCTTGCCAAGCTCGGCGCGGAGTTCGTGATGCTCGAGCATGTCTCGGCCGACGCGGGCCGGCCGCTCGCCGAGGCGCCGCAATCGATCGTCGACATTCACGGCCGACTGGGCCGGCACCGCGACGACCTCGTGCGGCTGGGGCGCAACTGGCTCGATTACGCCAAGCGGCCGAGCGATGGCGTGGTGCTGCCGGTGACGTTCCAGGCATCGCGCCGCGTCGGGCCGTACTGGTCGTCGCGGGTGACGCTCGCCCTCCCCAAGGGTGCCACGCGAGAAATCACCGTGCTCTCCCGAGCCGAGCCGGCGGCGGTTCAGGGCGACGCCGTGGTGCTGACGGGCATGCTCTTCGACGGCGACGTGATCTGGGCGGCGGACGTGCGTCCGCTCGCGCCCCAGAGTGGCGGATTCTTCTGATCGGCGCGCGATCGTCTCGGGGCAGGTGGCACGGAGGTCGAGGCGGCAGGTGAAGGGCGTCGCCGAGATCCACGCTGCCGTGACGGCGGGCCTCGAGGCTCCCGCAGCGTCGCTCATCGCCGCGAACGCCCGCCACCGCGAGACCCACGGCCGGCTCAACGCGCTGGTGCAGGAACGCTTCGAGGCGGCGGCTGCCGAGGCCGGCATCGCCGTCGGGCCGCTGGCCGGGGTGCCGGTGAGCGTGAAGGAGTGTTTCGCCGTCGCCGGGCTGCGGACGACGCTGGGCATCGCGGCCCGCTGCGATACGGTCGATGCGACCGATGCGCCGCTCGTGGCCCGTCTGCGCGGCGCGGGCGCGGTGGTGGTCGGCAAGGCGAACGTGCCGCAGGCGATGCTCCTCCACGAGACCGTCAATCCGGTCTGGGGTCGGACGAATCATCCCCTCGATCCGGCCCGCGGTCCGGGTGGGTCGAGCGGCGGTGATGCGGCACTGGTGGCCGCGGGAGTCGTGCCGCTGGGCCTGGGCAACGATCTTGCCGGCAGCCTGCGACAGCCGGCGCACGCCTGCGGCATCGCCACGATCATGCCCCGCTCGACCGAGCTCGGCACGGGCGGCGCGATCGACACGATGCCCCATCTGACCGCGGTTCGGCCGCGAGCCGGGTTCCTCGCCCGCACGGTCGCCGACCTGCGGCTGGCGTTGGGGGCGGTCGGCGTGCCGGCAGCGGCGCACCTGCAGCGCCGCCTCACGATCGGGTGGTGGGACGACGCCGGACCGATTCCGGCCTCGCCCGCCATTCGCCGCGCCGTGCACACCGCGGTCGAGCGGCTTGCCGCCGTGGGCGCGACCGTGCAGCCGCTCGACGGCGGCCTGGCCCGCGACGCCGCCTGGCTGCTGATGGCGATCGTCTCGGCCGACGGCGGGGCCGACATCCGCCGGCTGTTCGCCGGGGATCGGCCGATCCCCGGCGTGGCGCGACTGCTGCGGCTGGCGCGGATGCCGCGCGGCGTGCGTCCACCGGCGGCCGCAGTCGCAAAACTCTGCGGCCGGGGCATCGAAGCCGAAGCCCTCGCCCGCACCGGTCCGCGTGATCCCGCCGCGTTCGCCGAACTGCTCGCGGCTCGTGAGGCGCTCCGCACGCGGATGACGAAGGAACTTGCCGGCATCGACGCGATCGTGTGCCCGGTGTCGGCGCTGCCGGCGCTGCGGCACGGCACGGCGGCCCGGCTCGTGCTCGCTGCCGCCCCGTGCCTGCTGGCGAATCTGCTCGAGCTGCCGGCGGGCGCCGTGCCCGTGACGCGCGTGCGGCCCGACGAGGAGACGGGCCGCGGCTTCTCGTTCGACCCGGTGCTGCGGGCCGCGGCGGCGACCGACCGCGGCAGCCGCGGGCTGCCGGTGGGCGTGCAGGTCGTGGGTGGCCCCGGCGCCGACGAATCGGTCGTCCTCGACGTGATGGAGGCGATCGAGGCCGGTGCTCCACCACAAGCGATTGTTCTCTAGAGCGTATTCGGGTTACGTGTCGCACCGGCTCAGGGGCGGCAAAAGTCTCCTCGCTGTGGCCGCGGCGGCCACACGCTCGTCGAGCGTTCGCCGACCCCTTCGCCTCCCCTGCGCAGACTGCCAAGTCGTCGCTACAGCAAAACGAAATGCGCTCTAGCCGCCGAGGCGGGCGGCGAGGACGCGGGCCATCTGGTCGATGGCGAGCACCTCGCAGGCGGCGCCGGCGTCGATGGCCGCCTTGGGCATGCTCCATACGACGCTCGTCGCCTCGTCCTGGGCGATCGTGTGCCAGCCGCGGCCGCGGAGGGTCGCCAGCCCCTTGGCGCCGTCCTTGCCCATGCCGGTGAGTAGGATGGCGGCGCCGATCTGCGGCCAGTGCTCCGCCACGCTCGTGAAAAACACGTCCACACTGGGGCGGAAGAACACCTCGCGGGGCTCCTCGCGGTATTCCAGGGTCCGCGCCTTCGAGAGCACGAGGTGGTCGTTGGTGCCGGCCAGCAGCACGTCTCCGGCCTGCGGGTGCTGCCCGTGCTCCGCGACGCGGACGGGCCGGCCGGTGCGGTCGCCCAGCCACTTGGCGAGGCCCTGGGCGAACGCCACGTCGACGTGTTGGACGACGACCGTGGCCACGTTCCAGTCCTGCGGCAGCGGCAGCAGCAGGTCGGCAATCGCCTTCGGGCCGCCCGTCGAGGCGCCGACCACCAGGAGGCGGGGCGGCGCGCCGCCGGCCCGCGGCTGCGGCCGCTTCCGGCTCTCAGCGGCGGGGCCGACGAGCTTGGCGATGACGCCGATCTTCTCGACGAGCGCCCCGGCACCGCTCACCTCGCCCGCCGGACCGAGCATCGGCGTGTCGACGGCGTCGAGGGCGCCGTAGCCCATGGCGTCGTACACGAGCGAAATGTTGCCGCTCACCGTGGCGGTGACCACGAGGATGGCGCACGGCGCGGCGGCCATGATCTGCCGCGTGGCCTGGGCGCCGTCCATGTGCGGCATCAGCAGATCCATGAGGATCAGGTCGGGGCGGTCGCGCTTCGCCAGCGCCACCGCCTCGACGCCGTCGCCGGCCGTCCAGGCGACCTCGTGATCGGGGAGGCTGTCGACCACGCGGCGCAGGGCCTCGCAGGCCGCCCGCATGTCGTTGACGATGCCGATCCTCATGTCACCCTCTCCTGCGGTTCACGGAGCGGAAATCGACTCGAGCGCATTTCGTTGTACCGTAGTGACGAGTTGGCATTTTGCGAGAGGTAGGCGAGGGGGTCGGCGAACGCTCGACGAGCGTGTGGCCGCTGCGGCCACAGCGAGGAGACTTTTGCCGCCCCCGAGCCGGTGCTACACCAAAGTCGAAAGCGATCTAGCCCAAACCGGCTCGTGTGGCATTGTGGCAATCGCGGCCGAATGAGTCGACTTGGGATAGTCAACCGGCAGGCTCGCCGATCAGGTCGATGATCGTATCGACGAACGTCTCGTCGTGGAAACTGCTCTTCGTGAGATAGCGGTTGGCGCCGGCGTCCAGGCCGCGGATCCGATCCTCCTCCCGGTCCTTGTACGACACGATCACGATCGGGATATCGCGGCGGGCCGGGTCGCCCTTGATCAGGCCGACGAGGCCGATGCCATCCATCCGCGGCATGTCGACGTCGGTGACCACGAGATCGTAGTGGGCGTTGCGGATCGCGTTCCAGCCGTCCATGCCGTCGACGGCGACGTCCACCGCGAAACCACGGGCTTGGAGCAACTGCCGCTCCAGTTCGCGGACGGTGATCGAGTCGTCCACCACCAGGATCCGCTTCCGTTGCCGCGCCTGCTCGGCCAGCCGCTCGAACTCCACCCGCGACAGCCGCCGGCCCATGAGCACGTTGTCGATCGACCGCACGAGGTCCTCGACGTCGACGATCAACACCGGGTCGCCGTTCTCGAGGAGCGACGCGCTGTTGACGTCCTGCACCTTGCCGAGCCGCGGATCGAGCGGGCGGACTTCCAGGTCGCGCTCGCCCAGAAAGGCGTCGACGATCATGCCGAACTGCTGGCCGCGGTCGCTGATCACGACCACGGGCATCGGATCGACGGGCGCGGCCCCATCCGTCTCGAGGATCTGCGACGCCAGCACGAGCCCGATCGAGACGCCATCACGGTCGAAGTATTGGCGCCCCTCCACCGTGCGGATATCGGCGTGGGGGCAGAAGAGAATCCGGTCGATGCGGGTGAGCGGGAAGGCATACGGCTCGCCGCCGACGTCGACCAGCAGGGCGCGGATCACCGACATCGTGATCGGCAGCTGGAGCGTGAACACGGTCTGCCGACCCGGCTGGGTCGCGACGCGGACGCTGCCGCCCACCGCCTTGACCATGCTCTGCACCACGTCGAGCCCGACGCCGCGGCCCGAGATCTCCGTCACCTGGTCCTTGGTGGAGAAGCCGGGCAGGAAGAGAAACTCGAGCAGTTCGAGTTCGGTGAGCTGGTCGGCGACGGCCTTGGCGACCAGGCCCCGGGCGATCGCCCGGGCCCGGAGCCGCTCGACGTCGATGCCACGGCCGTCGTCGGTGAGCGTGATGTGGAGCATGCCGGCACGATGGCGGGCCTCGAGGCGGATCTCCCCCGTCTCCGGCTTGCCGGCGGCCGCTCGTTCCGCCGGGGTCTCGAGTCCGTGATCGACGGCGTTGCGCACGAGGTGCGAGAGCGGGGCCTCGAGCTTGTCGAGGATGTCGCGGTCGACGCCCGTCTGCTCGCCGCGCACCTCGAACCGCACCTGCTTGCCCAGCGTGCGGGCCAGGTCACGCACGAGCCTGGGAAAGCCGCGGATGCCGTCGGCCAGCGGTCGCATGCGGCTGACGATCACCTCCTGGTGGAGCCGGTTGGAGAGGTCCTCGTTCCGGCGGGCGAAGCTCTCGAAGTCCTCGACGTGGCCGGTGAGGTTCGCCAGGCAGGCGTCGGCCCGCTCGCGGATCGTGGCCAGCAGCGCGGCCAGGGCCGGCGACAGCGGCACCTCGGCGGCCTTGAGCTTCTCGTCGAAGCCGCCGACCGCGTCGGCGAGGTCGACCTGGGCGGACCGGAGCTGGAGCAGGGCGTCGACGAACGGACGGAGCTGCCGTGTCTCCACCAGTGACTCGCCGGCGAGTCCCACCAGCCGCGTGAGGCTGTCGGCGGAGACACGGACGACCCGGTCGGCGGTCTCGATGGGCCGCGCGACCGGCCGGGCGGGCTCGGGCTCTGGTGGCGGCGGTGCTGCCGCCGCCGCGGGGCCGGCGTCGGCCGCGGGCTCCGGCGGTGCTGGGGCCGGTGGCATGCTCGGTGCCGGAGCGGCCCGTCCGGCGAGCATGTCGCCGAGCGCCGCGACGAGCCCGGTGGCGCGGTCGGGCCAGGGGCCTTCTTCGGCCAAGGCATCATCGGCCTTGGCGATCGAGCCGAGAAAGTCGATCGCGGCCAGCAGGAGGTCGGCGTGCTCCGGACGCACGTGGAACTGCCCCTTGCCGGCGGCCACGAAGACGTCCTCCAGGGCATGCGCCACGCGGACGGCGGCGTCGAGGCCCACGATCCGGGCCGCCCCCTTCAGCGAGTGGGCCGCCCGCATCATCGACTCCACGGTGGCGGGCGACCGTTCCAACTCCTCGATGGCGAGCACGCCGGCCGAGAGCGTGGAGGTCTGGCTTTCCGCCTCCAGCCGGAACAGCTCCAGCATCGAGAATCCGCTCAGGTCTTCGGCCACGATCCTCTCCTCGGCGCGGTCAGCCCGCGCCCTTGTCCCGTAGGCCGTCGAACACCCGGGCCTCGTCGAGCAGGGCGACGGTGCGGTCCTGCCAGGCGAAGAGGGCCGACGAGAGCCGGCCGCCGGCGTGGCCGACGGTGGATGGTACGGCCCGCAGCATGCCCTTCGTCACGCGGTGGACGCCCGCCACCTCGTCGACCCGGAACACCCAGCGGTCGGCGGTCTCCTCGCCCGGCCGCTCCACCACCAGAAGGCGGGCCGTGCCACGGCCGGTGGATTCGTCGCCGGCCATCGGTGGGCCGCCGGCGATGCCGACGAGGTCGTGCAGCGACGCGCAGAGTTGCAACTGGCCGCGAATGTTCACGATCCCGGCGAGCACGCCCCCGGAGCGGTGCGGGAGCCGATGGAGGGTGCGGAGCGGCGTCACCTCGACGAGCACCGCCGTCGGCAGGGCCAGCCATTCGCCACCGAGCCGGAACACCAGCACGCTCGCCGTGTCGGAGGCCGGGGCGGCCGCGGGCTCCTCGAGGATCGCCCGCCAGTCGTCGAGATAGCCTGCGGGCGCGCCGCGGTCGAAAAACGTGCGGGCCGCCTCGGCGAGCACCGGGCAGTTCCGGCAATGGATGAACACCTCGAGTTCGGGGCAACTGCGGTCGCCCGCGACGCCGATCAGCCGCCAGCACTCGGGCATCGGGGCCTCGACGGCGGACGGCTCGCGATGCTGGTCGATCATGGCGTCTCCTTCCGGGCCAGCACCCGGGCGGCGGACTGGCGGTACGTTTCGGCCATCCGCACGTCACCGCGGCGCGTGGCCAGAAGGGCCAGCGCCAGGAGCGCCTCGTCGTGCGCGGCGTCGAGGTAGAGCGTCTTGTGAAGGCAGCCTTCGGCGCGGTCGAGGTCGCCGGTGGCCTGATGCAGCATGCCCATGAGGAAGAAGAGTTCGGGCGCCGGCGCCAGCCGCTGGCGGCACCGTTCGCAGAGTTCGAGCGCCTCGGCGTGCCGCTGCCGGTTCGCGAGTGCACCGGCCTCGGCGAGCACGTCGGCGAGCGTGGGAGGCGGCGGTTCCGTCGCCGGTGGGGGGGCGGTGGCCGGCTCCCGGGGCGGCGCTGGGGGACGCCGCGTGCCGGCCCGGGCGCCCGGCGCGGCGTGCAGAGCGACGGGCCGCACGCCCCGCCGCATGGCGAACACGGCCGCCGTGCCCGCGGGGAGCCAGTCGCCCTTGAGAATCGGCGGCTCGGCCGCGCCCAGCACGAGCACGCCGTCGCGGGTCAGTAAGCGGTCGAGCGCGGCCTCGATGCGGCCCCGGGCCTCGGGCGTCAGGTAGATCAGCAGGTTGCGGCAGAAGATCACGTCGTAGGGCGTGCGGCCGGCCGTGAACGACTCGTCCACCACGTTGGCCTGGGAAAAGGCGACGCAGTCCCGCACCGTGGCCGCGAGGACGGCCCCGCTGCCGTCCGCAGTGAACCACCGGTCGCGGAACGAGCAGTCGGCGTTGCGGAACGCGTTGGCGGAGTAGCGGCCGCGTGCGGCCCGTGCCAACGCGGCGCGACTGACGTCCACGGCGTCGATCGTGAATTGTGCCGGTGTGAGCCCGGCGTCGAGCAGTGCCATCGCGACGGAGTAGGGTTCCTCGCCGCCGGCGCACGGCGCGCAGAGGACGCGCACGGGCCCGCGGCCGGGGAGGCTGGCCCGTGTCACCGCGACGTCGGCGACGAACGCGAAGACCTGCTGGTCGCGAAAGAACCAGCTCTCGCCGACGACCACTTCCTCGACGAGGAGGTCGCGTTCGCCGGCATCGCTCCGCACCCGGGCCGCGTAGCTGGCGATATCGGCCACGCCCGCCGCCGTCATCCGCGTGCGCATGGCCCGTTCGACCGCCGCCGTGCCGATCGTCGTCGCGTCGAGCCCGATCCAGTCGCGCAGCACCGCCTCGACGGCGGCGACGTCCGCGGCATGGACCGCGCTGGGAATGCCGGCGGCGCGCTTCACGACGTCCTCTCCGCAACCGGGGCGGGAAACAGGCCGGCCGCCAGGTCCGCCGGCAGGAGGCGATCGACGTCTACGACCTGTACGGTGCGGCCGTCGATGCGGAGGATGCGGCCCAGGAAGGGGGCGGCTTCGAGCTCGAGCGACGGGAGCGACGTTTCGGCCCGCTCGGCGGCGATGATCGAGATCACGTTCTCCGCGACGAGTCCCAGGCGGGCCGGCTTGGCCGCGCCCGGCGGCAGGTATTCGACCACGATCACGCGGGTGCTGAGCCGTTCCGCCAAGGCGACGTCGTCCAGGCGTCGGCCCAGGTCGATGAGTGGCACGAGGCTCCCACGATAGGTGAACACGCCGCGCACGTAGCCGGGCGTGTGCGGGATCGGCCGGGCCGGAACGAGCGGCAGCACCTCGACCACGCGCCGCGATTCGATCGCGTAGGGCTCGCCGGCGACGGTGAAGGTGAGGAGTTGCATGGCCCGCGACCCTCCGGGGTTCAGATCGTGAACCGGGAGACTTCCTCCTTGAGGTCGCCGACCGCCTCGCGGAGGTGGATCGTGGCCTTGTTGAAATCGTCGAGGGATGACGCCGTGCGCGAGGCGCCCTCCGCCAGGCGGATCATCGCCTCGCGGATCTGCTCGGCCCCCTGGGACTGGGCCCGCATGCCCTCCGTGACCTGGCCGAACCGGCCGGAGATGCCCTGCACGGCCGCGATGATGTCGCCGAGCTTGGTGCCGACGTCCCCGATCTCGCGGACACCGGCCCGCACCTGCTCGGCGAACTTGTCCATCTCCATCACCCCGGCGGAGACGCTGTACTGCATCTCCTTGACCATCCGCTCGATGTCGAGGGAGGCCACGGCGGTCTGGTCGGCGAGCCGGCGGATCTCCCGGGCCACGACCAGGAAGCCCAGTCCGTACTCGCCGGCCTTCTCGGCCTCGATGGCGGCGTTGATGGAGAGCAGGTTCGTCTGGTCGGCGACCTTGGTGATCGTCGTCACGGCGAGGTTGATGTTGGCCGCCCGCTCGCTGATCACCGCCAGCTTCGAGCCGAACGACGAGGTGCTCTCGGCGAGCTGGCGCATCGTGCCGTCCATCGCGCCGAGGCTCACCCGGCCGTCGGCGGCCATGCGGCCGGTGTGGCCCGCCATGTCGTTGACCTCCGTCATCGTCCGGAGCAGTTCCTGGCTGGTGACGGAGATTTCCTTGACGGCCGCCACGGCCTCGCTGGTCGAGGCGCCGTAGTCGGCGATCACCTGCTGCTGCTCGCTGGCGGTGGCCTGGATCGCCGTGGCCGTCGAGATCAACGCCACGCTCGACCGTTGGATCCGCCCGATCAGCCCGCGAAGGTCGTTGGTCATGGTCTGGATCGCCGTCAGCAGGGCACCGGTCTCGTCGTCGGTGGTCGCGGCGACGTCGGCCCGCAGGTCGCCGCCGGCCACCTGCTTGGCCACGGCGACGGCCATGCGGATCGGGTTGGAGATCGTGCGGGCGACGACGAGAGCGGCGAGCGTGACGCCCACGATCGTGGCCAGCGACAAGCCGATGATGGCGGCGCGCTGGAAGCGGACCAGCCCGAACGCCTCGCGGGCGTCCTGCTTGACGGCGAGGCCCCAGCGGAAGCTGGGCACATAGCACCAGGCGGCGGCGACTTCCTCTCCCCGGTAGTCGCGCACCGTGCCGTAGCCCCGTTCGCCGGCGGCCGCGGCCTGTGTCGCCTTCGCCTGTTCGGAGCCGAGGGGAATCTGCATGCGGAAGGCGGCGTCGGCGGCGTGCCGCAGCGGCTTGGTCACCAGCACGGCGTTGCCGGCGAGCTGGCCGGCGACGATCTCACCGGTCTCGCCAAGACCGGTCACGTCCGAGAGCGAGCGCCAGACGCGCTCGGGCCCCAGGCCCAGCGCGACCACGCCGATCACCCGGCCGCCGGCGAACACCGGGCAGGTCACGAAGGCCAGCGGCTGCGCCGCTTTGCCGTACGTCTGGAATCCCGAGAGGTCGGACTGGAGCAGTGTCCGCGCCCGGTCGAATCCTGCGGCGAGTTCGGAAGCGGCGAGGCCACCGCCGAGGAGTTGCGTGCCAGGCGGGATCGAGTCGTCGAGCGAGTAGACGACGCGGCCCGTGGTGTCGATGAGCAACAGCTGCTCGTACCCGTAGGACGTGGCGACGTAATTGAAATACGAGTCGAAGTCGTCGCCGAGGGGGGCGCGCCTTGTGCGCCGGTCGCTCGGATCCGCGGCCGCCGCCGCCGCCGAGAGTTCCTGCATCGCCCGCACGAACGTCGGCCCACGGGCCAACGCCGAGCCGTCCCGCACCCGCTCGCTCGCGTACGCCTCGAGTTCCCCGGCCTTCGCCGCCGCGATCTGCACGAGGTTGTCGCGGACCGAGGCCTCGAGGGCGGTGGCCGCGATCCGGGCCGTGATCGCGGTGAGGATGGCGCACGGAATGAGGGCGATGACGAGGAACCAGAAGAGCAGACGGCCCGCGATCGACCGTTGCATCGACGTGTTTTCAGGCGGCGCGGTGACGTTCATCGGCGACCTCCGCTCGCATCCGTGGCCGCGCCCACGGGGTTGGACCAGCGTCCTCCCCAGCCGCGATACAGGTCGGCCACGAATGCCTCCCATTCCGATCGCGACCGGGAGATCGGGAACGGCACGGGCCGAACCGCGGTGCGGCTGCTCCACACGACGTCGAACTGGCCGTCGGCGCGGATCTTGCCGATGAACACCGGCCGCCAGGTGTGCTGCGTCTCGGGGTCGACGGCGATGATGCCTTCGGGGGCGTTGCGACTCTGATGCCGCAGAGCCGTGCGGACGCGGCGCACGTCGGCCGTGCGGGCCTCGCGGACGGCCTGGGCCCAGAGGTGCACGCTGTTATAGGCCGCGGCCATCACGTCCGAGGTCGTGCGGTCGGCGCCGTAGCGGGCCTTGAACGCCCGCACGAAGGCGAGGTTTTCGGGCCGTTCCAGGCTCTGGAAGTAGCACCACGCGGCGTAGTTTCCGAGCATGTCTCCCGCCGGCAGGCCGCGGACCTCGTCCTCCGCCATCGAGAAGGTGACCATGGGAATCTTCTCCGGGCGGACGCCGGCCTCGCGCAGGCCGCGGGCGAACGCGACGCCGGAGTCACCGGCCACCGAGCTGAGGATCACGTCGGGGTCGGCGGCCACGATGCGGCGGACGACGTCGCCCACCTCCCGGCTGCCGAACGGCACGTAGGCCTCGCCGACGACGTCGGCGCCGAAGCCCTTGATCTGATCGGTGGCGATCGCGTTGACGCAGTGGGGCCAGATGTAGTCCGAGCCGACCAGGAAAAAGCGGCGGGCGCCGAGCGTGTCGTGGCACCACTGCACCGCCGGGGTGATCTGCTGATTGGGTGCGGCCCCCGTGTAGACGATGTTCGGCGACTGCTCGAGCCCTTCGTACGCCATCGGGTAGACCAGCAGATGGTCGTGCGTCTCCACGACGGGGAGCACGCTCTTGCGGCTGGCGCTCGTCCAGCAGCCCACGATGGCGGCGACCCGCTGTTCCACGAGTCGCTCGGCTTCGCGGGCGAACGTGGGCGGATCGGACGCCCCATCGGCCACCACCCAGCGGACGGGCCGGCCAAGGAGGCCGCCGCCGGCGTTGATCTCCTCGAGGGCGAGGATTTCCGCGTCGATCATCGAACGCTCGCTGACCGCCATCGGCCCGGTGCGCGAGTGGAGCAGGCCGACCACGATCGGCCGCCGATCGACGAGGAGACGGTCGAGGCCGAACCAGCCGGCCGCTCCGGCCCCGAGCAGGGCCGCCAAACCGATCCAGCGCCGCCAGCGCCACCAGAAGCCGGGCTGCGGTGCCGGCTGGGCGTGCGCGGGCGCGGGCGACAGGATGATGTCTCTCATGGGCACGCTGACGGCACGCCTGGATGCGAACGGGGAAGGCAACGCCTCAATCTTTGCCCATCTTTCCCGACCGGGCGAACGACCGGGGCTGGAAAAATCGGCAGACTCGACACCCCCCGTTACCGGGGTCGCCAGCGGGCCCAGGCCGGCGAATAGTCACCCGTCGCTGGCTGAAGGTTCCAGCATGGTGTATACCTCTAGAGCGGTTTCTCCATGGGATTCCGCCGCATCGGGGGTCGGATTTGCCAGCCGTGTCGGCCGGTCCAACGGATCCCGGGGACGCAGAGGGACGAGCGTTCGCGCATGGCATCGATCGCGGGCAACGTGGGGGCCGAGACGGCGATCCAGCGGATCGTCGGCGTATCGCCTTGGTCGGATCAGGTCCGGCGGTCGATCGAATTGGTGGCTGCCCACCACTCCAGCGTTCTCATCATGGGTCCGAGCGGCACGGGCAAGGAGTTGATCGCCCGTGCGATCCACGCCTGTAGCCTCCGCGCGCAGCAGCCGTTCATTCCGGTGGACTGCGCCGTCACCACCGGTACGCTGTTCGCGAGCCACATGTTCGGTCATGTGAAGGGCTCGTTTACCGGGGCCACGTCCTCGACTTTGGGCTGCTTCCGTGCCGCCGACGGCGGCACCATCTTCCTCGACGAAATCGGGGAGATGGAACTGGAACTGCAAGCCAAACTCTTGCGGGTTCTGCAGCAAAGAACCGTCGTGCCCGTCGGCAGCCACCAGGAGGTTCCGGTGGACGTGCGGGTGCTCGCCGCGACCAACCGGGAATTGTCGCGGGAAGTGAACGAGGGGCGGTTTCGCGAGGATCTCTTCTACCGGCTCAACGTCGTCGCCATC
>JBIKND010000172.1:0-8050 GCA_044358905.1 Pirellulales bacterium
CACGTTTACGGCGGCGAATGATGCTGGTGCCATTACGAACTTTTTGGGCTGGACACTGGGAATCCAGGTCCTGCCAGCCGGCACGACTTCGGGCAGTATCTCTATCGGAAGCCTATTGGTGCCGTCCGCGAACCCGATTCTGTCCGGAACGCTCGGTGGCAATATCGACTTCACGGCACCGACCGTGGGCACGCTCGCCAACAGCGGTACCATCAACGGATCGACTCAGTTCACGTTCTTTGGCATGTCGGCGAACGACGAGTTTCGAACGGTCAATGCATCGACCACTTATAACTTGGCTGCGTTGTCGTTTTTGGCGTCGCCGACTGCCAGTGGCACATGGAACGTTTACGCAGTTCAACAGCAAGGATCGACTGCGTGGAAGTCGTACTGGACCGACGAGAACTTGACGGATACTCCCTTCGGCAATTGGCCTAGTTCTCCGGTTGGAAACACTGCTGTTCTCGTGGGCACGATCACCGCGGTGCCTGAACCCAGCACCATCGCGCTGCTCGGCATGTCGGTCGCGAGCGCCGGGTGGTACGCGTGGCGGTCACGTCGGAAAGTGACGATCGAAACCGTGGAGTCGGCCTGACGAGTGCGACGGGCCGCATGTTGGCCCGGCCGGCTCGCTTCACTTCCGACCGGCATCGTGGGCGGGTCGGCGGGACACTCGTGTCCTGCCGGCCCGCCTCGTCATGCGCCAGATGCCCGGAACCATCGACTCACTGCCAGACCGACACGAGCGCGTGCACGACGTCGTGGATCGCCCGGGCGAGCCGCGACTCGGTGCCGAGCTCCTGGCCGATTCGCACCAGCACCAGGGCCTGAATCAGGGAGTTCCAATTGAAACCGTTCATGTCGCCCTCCATGACGACGTGACCTCGGATCGCGGCCTGCCCCCCGCGGCAGGCCGTGGGGAAGAATCGCGGCACGAGCCAGGGCAGGCAAGCGGCCGCCGCCGTGCCACGAGAGAACGCCGCTCCGACTCGTGGACATTTGGGCAACGCGTGCAACCGTCCTTTCGGGCAGCGCCGGAGGCGGAAAAATCGAAAAAATTGATCCAAACTAACACGAAAAACTCACGAAACATGGTTGGACTTCGGCGCGGGCCGTGATGTATGCTTTCAGCGTCGTGAGGCAGTTCGCCCGCGACGCGACAATTCAACAGGTTCTCGTCAGCGGCTGTTCCCCCCCCAAAGACCCACACCTCGATAGCCGCTACCGGCCCCGTGGCTTCCCCAGCCACGGGGCCTTTTCTTTTGGCCGTGCCTTCTTTCGCCGTGGCCGACGCGGCCCGGTGCCGAGCGGCGGCCGGGCTCCTCCTCCGTGCCGCCGCGGTTCGCTACGATACGCGGCTTTCCGGCCGCCTCGGCGGCCGCTTTGCACCTCCCGCCCCGCGAGACCCATGGCCGCCCACTCCGCCGACCCGTTTTCCGCCCGCTCCACGTTCGAGACCGGTTCCGGCCCCGCCACCTTCTATCGCCTCCGCGCCCTGGACGACGCGGGCGTGACGAACACGTCGCGGCTCCCGTATTCGATCCGCATGGTGCTCGAGGCGCTGCTGCGCACCTGCGACGACTACGAGGTCACGGAGAAGGACATCCGGGCGCTCGCGACCTGGAACGCCGCCCGGCCGGCGGAAGTGGAAATCCCCTTCAAGCCGGCGCGGGTCGTGCTCCAGGACTTCACGGGCGTGCCCTGCGTCGTGGACCTGGCCGCCATGCGGGCGGCGATGCGGCGGCTCGGCGGCGACCCGGCGAAGATCAACCCGCTCGTGCCCGTGGATCTCGTCATCGACCACTCCGTCCAGGTCGACTACTTCGGCTCCGCCGACGCGCTCGAGAAGAACGTGGAGATCGAGTTCGAGCGGAACGCCGAGCGGTACGCCTTCCTGCGCTGGGGGCAGCAGGCCTTCCGCAACTTCCGCGTCGTGCCCCCGGCGATCGGCATCGTGCACCAGGTGAACCTCGAATACCTGGCCGGCTGCGTCTTCCTCCGCGATCCCGACCACCGCGAGCCGGGCGGCAAGCGGACGCTGCCCGTCGCCGTGCCCGACACGCTCGTCGGCACCGACAGCCACACGACCATGATCAACGGCCTGGGCGTCGTCGGCTGGGGCGTGGGCGGCATCGAGGCCGAGGCCGTGATGCTCGGCCAGGCGCTGTCGTTGCTGCTGCCCGAGGTCGTGGGCTTCGAGCTCACGGGCCGCCTGCCCGCGGGCGCCACCGCCACGGATCTCGTGCTCACCGTCACCGAGATCCTGCGGAAGGAGGGCGTGGTCGGGAAGTTCGTCGAGTTCTTCGGCCCGGGCCTCACGGGCATGTCGCTGGCCGACCGGGCGACGATCGCCAACATGGCCCCCGAGTACGGGGCCACGATGGGCTTCTTCCCGATCGACGACGAGACGCTCGCCTACCTGCGGCTCACCGGCCGCCCGGCCGAGCAGGTGACGCTCGTCGAGCGGTACATGAAGGAGCAGGGGATGTTCCGCACCGACGCGGCGCCGATCCCCGAGTTCACGAAGCGGTTGGCCCTCGACCTCGGCACCGTTGTGCCGAGCCTCGCCGGCCCGAAGCGGCCGCAGGACCGCGTGCCGTTGGCGAACGTGAAGCAGACGTTCGCCGAGTCGCTCACGGCGCCCACGGCGAAGCGCGGCTTCGCGCTCGAGGGCCCGGCCCTGGCCCGCACCGGCGTCGTCCGCGAGAACGGCCATGCCGACACGATCGGTCACGGGGCCGTGGTG
Organism: Pirellulales bacterium; assembly: GCA_044358905.1. GTDB lineage: Bacteria > Planctomycetota > Planctomycetia > Pirellulales > UBA1268 > QWPN01. The sequence goes on from JBIKND010000172.1 coordinate 2,747, forward strand.
ATCGCCGCGATCACCAGCTGCACCAACACCAGCAACCCGAGCGTGATGGTGGCAGCCGGGCTCGTGGCGCGGAAGGCCGTCGCGAAGGGCCTGACGAGAAAGCCCTGGGTGAAGACGAGCCTGGCGCCCGGATCGCGGGTCGTCACCGACTACCTGGAGAAGGCGGGCCTCGACAAGGACCTCGACGCCCTCGGCTTCGAGACGGTGGGTTACGGCTGCACGACGTGCATCGGCAACTCGGGGCCGCTCCCCGACGCGGTGGCCAAGGCCGTCAGCGAAGGCGATCTCGTGGCCGCCGCCGTGCTCTCGGGCAATCGCAACTTCGAGGGCCGCGTCAACCCGCTCGTGAAGGCCAACTGGCTGGCCAGCCCGCCGCTGGTGGTCGCCTATGCCCTGGCCGGCACGACCGACATCGATCTCGCCACCGAGCCGCTCGGCACCGGCACGGACGGCCGGCCGGTATTCCTCGCGGACATCTGGCCGACGGCCGACGAGGTACGGCAGACGGTCGCGGCCGCGGTCCAGCCCGCCCAGTTCCAGGCCCGCTATGGGAACGTGTGGCAGTCGAACCCGCGCTGGAACGCCGTGCCCACGAGCACGGGCGAGCTCTACGACTGGGACGCGACGAGCACCTACATCCAGGAGCCGCCGTTCCTGGCCGAACTCTCGCGGGAGCCCAAGGCACCGGCGAGCGTGCGCGGGGCCCGCGTGCTGCTCGCCCTCGGCGACAGCGTGACGACCGACCACATCTCGCCGGCCGGGAGCATCGCCAAGACGAGCCCTGCGGGCACGTATCTCATCGAGCACGGCGTGCCGCCTGCCGACTTCAACAGCTACGGCGCCCGGCGCGGCAACGACCGCGTCATGACCCGCGGCACGTTCGCCAACATCCGCATCCGCAACCTGCTCGTGCCGGGCACGGAGGGGGGCGTGACGCGGTTGCTGCCGGGCACCGAGGTCTTGCCGGTCTATGACGCGGCCGTGCAGTATCGCGAACGGGGCACGCCGCTGGTCGTGCTGGCCGGCACGGAATACGGCACGGGCTCGTCGCGCGACTGGGCGGCCAAGGGGACGATGCTCCTTGGCGTACGGGCCGTGCTCGCGGCGAGCTTCGAGCGGATCCACCGCTCGAACCTCGTCGGCATGGGCGTCTTGCCGCTGGTGCTCCCCGAGCCGTGGCAGCAAATCGGTCTCACCGGCGAGGAGACGTTCGACATCCCGTTCGACGGGCTCGCGCCGCGATCCACGGTCACCGTCACGGCGACGGCGCCGGACGGCACGGTGAAAAAAATCGAGTGTCTTGTCCGAATCGACACGCCCGTGGAACTCGATCAGTTCCGCGCCGGCGGCATCCTGCCGTTCGTGCTGCGCAAGTTGTTGGGCTGACCCCGCAAAGTCAACGCCGTCGTCACGATCGGTGGCGTGGCGGATTTTCGCGCGGCAGCCCCTGTTGGTTCCCGGCGATTTCCGTATAGTGCCGAGGTCGCCCGAGCGGACGTGGCGGCGGTTTGCAGGTTCGCGTGGGTGTCCGGCGGAACGTGGTTCCCGCCACCGAGACCCGACCGCGGACGACGGAGTGTTCGCGGGAGCAAGCGGCATGGCGATCGTGCATGGCGGTAGGGAACTCGGTGGCAAGGCGGCGCGGCCGCCCCACTCGCGGCTCGCGATCACGCGGCTCGTGATCGAGGAACTCGAGCGGGCGCGGCCGGTGACGTCGCGGAGCCGTCTCGAACCCGGCGCCGCTCTGGAGGAAGCCGGCATCGACGCGGCGCGGTTTCTCGACGCCGTGGCCCGCATCGAAGGCCGCTACCAGATGCGGTTTCGTGAAGAATGGCTCAGCGACGTGCGCACCGGCGACGACCTGATCGACTGCGTCGAGCGCCGGATGTTCGACGCCGCGGACCGGTCCGCAGCGGAGCAGGCGAAGCCGCGGGCCGCGGTCGCCGGCGATGACGCGAGCGACCCGTTTCCCGAGTGCCGTGCCCTCGAGGAGCGGCTCGCGGGGCTCGCCGAGGCCGGTCTCGCCAATCCGTTCCTGCTCGCCAACGAGCGGGTGGTCGGCCGGCAGGCCCGGATCGGCGGCCGCGACGTGGTGGCCTTCACGAGCTTCGACTACCTCGGTTTGGCCTGCCATCCCGACGTGAAGCGGGCGGCCCGCGAGGCCATCGATCGCTTCGGCTGCAGCGCCTCCGCGAGCCGGATGGTGGGCGGCAACAACACGATCCTCGACGATCTCGACGCCGAACTGGCGGACTTCATCGGCACCGAGCGGGCGGTCGTCTTTCCGTGCGGATACGGCACCAACGCTTCGGTGCTCCAGCACCTCTGCGGCGAGGGCGACCTGATCCTCTACGACGAACTGTCCCACAACAGCATCATGCAGGGGGCCAGTGCCGCGAAGGCGGGCAAGCGGTCGTTTCGCCACAATGATCACGCCCAGCTCGACGGGCTGCTCCGCGATCTGCGGTCGCAGTACCGGCGGGTGGTCGTCGCCATCGAGGGCGTCTACAGCATGGACGGCGACTATCCCGACCTGCCGCGGTTCCTGGAAGTGAAGCGGCGGCACGATGCGCTGCTCTATGTCGACGAGGCCCATTCGATCGGCACGATGGGGCCCGAAGGCCGTGGGATCTGCGACCACTTCGGCGTCGATCCGCGCGAGGGCGACCTGTGGATGGGCACGATCAGCAAGGCGCTCGGTGCGCAGGGCGGCTACCTGGCCGGCTCGGACCGGCTGATCCGCTACCTCGGCTTCACGACGCCGGCCTTCGTGTTCTCCACCGCCTGCTCGCCGCCCAACGCCGCCGCCGCCCTCGAGGCGGTGCGCGTGCTGCGACGCGAGCCGTGGCGGGTGACGCGGCTGCGGGAGCGGTCGGAACTGTTTCTGAAGCTCGCCGACGACGTCGGCCTCGACACCGGGCCCAGTGCTGACACGCCGGTGATCCCGGTGATCACGGGCAGCTCGTCGCGGGCGATCCTCGTCTCGCAGTTGTTGCTGGAGCGGGGCATCAACGCCCGGCCGATCCTCTATCCGGCGGTTCGCGAGGCCGCGGCCCGGGTTCGCTTCTTCCTGACCTGCGAGCACACCGAGGAGCAGATCGTCCACACCGTCGAGACCCTCGCCGAGGTCATGGCCGCGACGGAGCCCCGATAGCGGCCCAGGGCGTCGTCGTCGGCCCGAAGATCCCGTCCTTGAGCACGGGCCGGTAGCGGCGGACGAGGTCGTCGGTGACCACCAGCAGAGCCGGCAGCAGGACGAGCTCCGCCACGGTCGCCGCGGCCACCGCGGCGCAGGCCAGCATGCCGAACCCCGCCAGCGACGGCACGCTGCTGGCCGTCACCGCGACGAAGCCCACGGCCAGCACCACGCCGCCGATCACGACGGGGTTGCCCGTCTCGACCACCGCACGGCGGACGGACGTGGCGATCGACAGGCCGGCGCGGCGGTGGCGGGCCAACGCCGAGAGCACGTGGACGGTGTCGTCCACGGCCAGACCGAGGCAGACGTTGAACACGATCACGGTGGCGGGGTCGAGCGACCGGCCCGTGGCCACGAGCAGGCTGCCGATCACCGCCAGGGGAAACACGTTGGGGATCAGGCTCACGATGCCGGCCAGCGGCGAGCGGAAGGCCAGCGCGAGGATGCCGCCGATCACGGTCACCTCGAGCACCAGACTGGCCCCAAGGTCGCGGACGAGCTGGCGGATGTTCCGCGCCGACACGACCGACATCCCGGCGAGCTCGAATCGCCAGCCCGGCCGGGCCTGGGCCAGGTCGGCGAGTCCGGCATCGACGCGATCGTAGACGGCGTCGAGGGCCCGGGAGCCAAGATCGCTGACGCGGCCCCGGACGAGGGCGGCACGGGCCTCGGGAGAAACGAGGTCGCGGACGTGGGCGGGGTCGAGGCGGCGGCGGGCGCGGGGTGGAAGCGAGCCGGATACCGTGGCCAGTGAGATCGCGCGGTCGATGCCGCCCGACTCCGCGAGCACGCCATGCACACCGGCGAGGGCCGCGGTGACGGCCTCGTCGCGCCAGTCCACTGCCTCGGGCCAGCGAACGAGCACGTCGACGCCGAGCGCCCCGCCGAACTCGGCATCGACCCGGGCCAGAGCCCGTGCCGAGGAGGCGCCGCGGGGCAACGAGTCGACGACCCTCGTGTCGGCGTCGAGCCCCGAGCCCGCCCAGGCCAGCAGGCCCGTGGCCAGGCAGCCGAGCGCCACGATCGGCCGCGCGTGCCGCACGGAGAAGGCGGCCAGACGGTTGGCGAGCCGCCCCGCGACGCGGGACGACCGTCCCAGACGCAGCCCGCTGCAGAACCGTGTGGAGGCGATCAGCGGCGTCAGCAGCGTGACGGCCAGGAAGCTCGCCACCGCCCCGACCGCCGCCGCGATCCCGAAGCCGCGGACGGCGTCGATCTTGGCGGCGGCCAGCGACGCGAAGCCGACGGCCGTCACGAGGCTCGTCAGGCCGCAGGCCACGCCGACCCGCTGCACGGCCCCGCTCGACGCGGCCAGCGGGGGCAGGCCACGGCGCACACTGCGCCGCATGTCCTCGATGAAGTGGATCGAATCGCAGGTGCCCACGACGAGTGCCAGCGACGGCACGACGCTGGTGAGGATGTTGACCGGCATGCCGCACAGACCGAGAAGCCCCAGCGCCCAGACGGCGCCGATGAACGGCGGCACGCAGGCGACGACGGTGGACCGCAGGCTGCGGGCCACCGCCGCCGAGAGGATCACGGCCAGCGAGAGTCCGAGCGAGTTGAAGACGAGCATGTCGCGCCGCAGCGCTTGCGCGGCCTGCTCCCGCAGGGCAGGCAGGCCGGTGACCTGCAGCGCCAGCGACGGCGAGCGGTCGCGGACCGCCGCGACCGCCGCCTCGACGTTGGCGACGACGCGCGGCAGCAGGGGCGGGCGGTCGGCCGCAGGCACCAGCCGCACGAGCACGAGCGACGAGGCTGCATCGTGCGACAGCAGATGGCCGGCCACGAGGGGATGGTCCGCGGCCCGGGCCTTGGCGGCCTCACGGGCCGCGTCGTCCAGCGGCTCCGCGGTGCGTGGGATGACCGGCAGGAGGGCGCCCGCGGCTCCCTGACGGCGGACGTCGAAGATCGACCGCACTTCCTCGACGCCTTCCACGGTCTCCAGCGTCGTCACCAGTTCCCGCAGTTCCGCGAGCGGCTCGGCCGCGAAGATGTCGCCGCCGCGGGCGTCGACGAGGACGATGCAGTCGCGGTCGGGGGCGCCGAACAGGCCGCCCACCTCGTCCATGAGCCGGAAGTCGATGCTCGAGTCACGGACGAGC
>JBIKND010000173.1:0-8024 GCA_044358905.1 Pirellulales bacterium
GTGTGCAGACTGCCAGTCTGCACCTACAACGCTCACCTGTAGCCACAGTTGTGCCACGGCCGCACGCCCGGCGCGCACCATCAAAACTCGCGCCTCGGGCTTCACTCGCGGAGCGTCGAGAGCCACTCCACGAGGTCGCGGAGTTCGCGGCGTGAGAGCTTCGTGGCGATGTCGGCCGGCATCGCCGACGGGCCCTGCGAGCGGTCCTCGATCGATGCGGCGGCGATCCGCTCCTGCTTGCCGTCGGCGGTGACGATCACGAGTTCCTCCGGCGTTTCCGCCTTGAGGATGCCCGCCACCGAGCGGCCGTCATCCGTGACCACGACCGTGGTCTGGTAGCCCTCGGCGATCTTCGCGCTCGGCTCGACGATGCTCTCGAGCAGATAGGCCCTGTCCCGCTTGGCGGCGATCCCGTCGAGCGCGGGCCCCACCTCGCCCCCCGCACCGGCGTGCTTGTGGCAGCGGACGCACTGCACGACGCCGTTCTTGAGGAAGATGTCGTGGCCACGCAGCGGGTCGCCGCCGGCGAGCACGTCGCGGCCGGCGGTCGCGAACTCTTCGACGAGCTCGGGGGAACGCCCGGCCGCATCCAACACCTCGAGCGTGAGCGCGGGATCAAGCCGTTCTTCCCGCAGCCGCGCGACCAGCGCTTCGATCGCCTCCCGGGCCGCTGGATGATCGAGCTTGGCCAGCAGGTCGATCGCCTCCTGCCGCTCGCGGAGCGGGACGTCCGCGTGCGGATCGGCGCCGGCGATCGTCGCCAGCCGGGCGGCGAGGGCCGCCCGCGCCGCCGGATCGGCCGCCCGCGCGGCCAGCACCCGCCGGGCCCCCATCCGCACAGCCGGCGCGGCGTCGGCACACATGCGGTCGGCGAGGCCGTCGCAGGCGGGATCGTTGGCGGCCGCCAAGGCCGTGAGCACGTCCACCCGGGCCGCCGGATCACGGGCCGTATCGGCACAGAAGGCCGCCAGCAGCGGCCCCATCCCCGGCACTTCGAGCACGCTCGCCGCCTGGAAGACCGCGGCCCGCAGCCGCTCGTCGAGCCGCGCGGCGACCAGTTCCGGCAGGGCCGTGGCCAAGGCGTCGCGGGCGACGGCGGCATCGCGCGGCGTGGCTGGCGGCCGCCACGCGCCGAGCACACGGTCGCGGTTCGACGGCCGCGCCCAGTCGCGGAGGATCGCCACCGCCTCCAGCCGCCGGCCGAGCGTCGCGTCTTCGCGGAGCACGAAACGCGCCAGCCGCGCCGCGGCCTCGGGCGTGCCCTCGCGTTCGCAGGCGGCGAGCGCCCGACGCAGAAAGGCGTCGCCGACGGGGCCGCTCGCGGGGCCGTCGAGCACCCGAGCGGCCAGGGGGGCGTTCGCCGCAGGGATCGGCACGTCGTGGATCGCCCGGGCCGCCTCGACCGCGATCCGCGGATCGGCGTCGGCCAGGAAACCGGCGATCGCCGGGTCGGCGTGCCGCCGCATCGCCAGACAGCCGACCAGGCGCACGGCGGCGGCCTCCGCGGCAGCCAGGCGCGTGCGTGCGGTGGCATCGGTCGTGCCGGCGAGTCCCATCACCAGCGCGTGCCGCGCGTACGGGTCGAAACCTTCCGGCCGCGCGGCCTCGCGTTCGACCGCTGCGACCAGCGCCGCCACCGCGTCCGCTCCCGCGGCGGGGCCGATCCGCCCCAGCGCGAGCGCCGCCGCGGCCCGCACGTGGGCATGATCGTCGGCGAGATGCTGCACGAGGGCCGGCGCCGCCGAGGCCACCCGCAGATCGCCGAGCGTGCGGGCCGCCACGAGCCGCAGCTCCCAGGCCGGATCGGCGAGCGTCGCTTCGATCGCGGCCACGCGCGCGGCGTCCGGCCTGCGTCGCTCGATCTGCGCCAGTCCCTGCAGGGCATGCACGCGAGCCAGGAGCGGCGTGGCCGCATTCCCGAGCACGCTCCGCAGGGCGTCCGTTGCGTCGCGCCGCGCGAGCTCCCATTGGGACTCGAGTCGGATGCGACGATCGGCGTGGCCGAGGAGGGCCCCGAGCCGTTCCGGGGTCAGCGTCGCCCAGTCGCCGGCGAGCAGCTGCCGCACCTCCGCCACGATCGCGGCGGCAGCCGCGTCGGCCTGCGGCACGAACCGCCAGATGCGCCCCTTTCCCGAGCCCGTCCAGCCTTCGACCCAGTCGCTCACCCACAGCGCGCCGTCGGGGCCGACCTCCACGTCGGTCGCGAGCACGTTGCCGATCGACAGTTCCTCGTCCTCGAGCGCGAAGGTCGCACCGGCGGGCCGGACGCGAAACGTCCGCACGCCGCTGCCGACCGGGGCGCCGCGGAAGTCGGCCAGCAGAAAGCGGTTGCGGAAGTGCGGCGTCAGTCCGGTGCCGGGATCGAACGCGAGTCCAGAAGGCCCGGCGCCGAGATGGGCCAGCGGCGGCACGATCCACGCCGGCTGGCCGTCGTGCGGCAGTTCCCAGTGCCGCTCGCGGCCGAACGGGCCGCGGTCGCCGCGGTGCTGCCCGCTCATCCGCCAGCCGGAGTCGCCGCCGGCCACGACCTGCACGAGCCGCGCCCGGTCGCCGGAGTCGGAGTTGTTGTCGACCGTGAACAGGTTGCCGAGGTCGTCGAAGGCGAGTTCCTGCGGGTTCCGCAGGCCCGTCGCCACGACCTCGAAGCCCGAGCCGTCGGGCTCGCAGCGAAACACCGCGCCACTTTCGGCATCGGCGTGCGTGCGGCCTTCGTGCTCCACGTGGTAGCCGCGGTCGCCGACGGTGAAGTACAGCCGGCCGTCGGGCCCGCGGACGATCCCGTGGAGGTCGTGACCGAAGAACGCGGTCCGCACGCCGAAGCCGTGGAGGAGCGACGTCCGCTCGTCGGCCACGCCGTCGGCGCTGGTGTCGCGCAGCCGCCACAGGTCCGGGATGCAGGCGTAGAACACGTCGCCCCGGCGGGCGAGCACACCGGCGCCGAGCCCCTGCACGAGCCCGTTGAAGCCGGTGGCGAACACGGTCGATCGGTCGGCCCGCCCGTCGCCGTCGGCATCGACGAGTTCCCTCACCCGGTCGCTCTCCGCGGTCCAGTCGTCCGCCCGGTCGCCGAGGAAGCGTTGGTGGTGGGCGAGCCGATCGGCGACGGTCCGCGACGCGAGGTCGGCGTCGAGCCAGGCCTCGTCGTGCTGCCGGTTGTCGGTGACGCCGTTTCGCACGCGGAACACCTCGGCCACGAACGCCCGGCCCTGTTCGTCGATCGACAGGGCGACGGGGTTGGCGACCTCCGGCTCCGCGGCGAACAGTTCGGCGGCCAAGCCCGCCGGCACGGCGAAACCCGCCACGGCCTTCTGCGGCTCGTCCGACGCCTCCGCGACCTTCGGCACCCGCGGCGGCGGCGCGACGGCCGTAGGTGGCACGGCGCCGGCGCGGGCTGCGACCAAGGCCAGCAGCGAGAAAACGACGGGGCCACGGCAGCGGCCAGGCAAAAGGCTCAACGGCATCGCGGGAATCTCACTTCTGCGGTTCCGGCGGCGGCTCGGGCACGGTCGCGATCCACTCGCGCAGCAGCCGCACCGCCGCCTCGTCGACCACGTCGCTGCCGAGCTGCGGCATCTGTCCGGGTCCGCGCCGCGACACCCGTGCCAGGAGAACGGAGCGGTCCGGTGCGCCGGGGGCGATGATCATCGGATCAGGCAGGCCGAACGATGCGTGGAGCGGCGGCTCGCCCACCGCCTTCATGTCGGCGAGCCTCGTCTCCCAGCTGGCGTTGCGAAACGCCAGATTGATCTGTGCGTTGCCCCCCCCGGCCGGAACGTGACAGACCGCGCAGTTGGCGTGCAGGTAGGAGCGGGCGCGGGCGGCGAGGCTCTGCGCGACGTCGTGCGGGTCGGCCAGCCGGAGCGTCTCGGCTAGCGGCTTGACGAGGAGCCGCGAGCGGCGGCGCCCGAACGACCAGGCATCCGGATCGTTCGAGGCGAGCCACCGGGCCACGAGATCCCGGCGGCGTTTCTCCTCGGTGGCTTTCGCGGCGGCGGCCTTGTCCTTGTCGGACTCATCGGGCTTGAAGTCCTTGTTGGCCGTGAACCCGTACGAGTCCGAGGCGCCTTTGTCCCACCAGTTCGACCGCAGCAGGCCGAGATGCTCGAGCGTCCGGAGCTGATTGTCGACGGCATGCCCCGCGCCGAGCGCTGCGCGGTAGTCGAAATCACGATTGAGCTGCACCGTGGAGAGCCCAAGGACGAAGTTCGCGGCCCGGCTGTGGCAGACCATGCACTCGGCCCGCGACGGATACCGCCAGGAGCGGGTGCGGACGCCGTCCGGATGGGCCGCCAGGTCGGCCGTGCGGACGGTGAACGTGCGGTCAGCGCCGCCGGCCTCCACCAGCACGGCGTCGCGTTGGTCGTCCTGCCACAGGTAGCTGTAGCCCGCCCACTCCCCGGCCTCCTTGAGCATCAGCCGCGTCTCCACCCAGCGTCGCGTCGCCGGATTCCCCTCCTCCTCCTCGATGGCGAACGAGTTCACCACGACGGTGCCGTCGGGGAAGTTCCACCCATGCACGTCGACGACTTCGATCGGCATGGGTTCCGGCTGGCTGGCCGCACCTGGCCGTGACGGCAGCGCGAGGAACCGAACCGCGTGGGCGCCGTCGGCCCACTGCGGCGAGTTGACCGCGTAGGGGAGAACTCCCGAGGCCATCTCGTGGTCGGCTATCGAGGCGAACAGGCCGGTCTCCGACAGCCGCCGGGGGAACGGCGGCCGCGATTCCTGCGGCGGCCGGCGAACCAGCCGGTAGATGCCGCCGTTCGCGCCCGGCTGATGGTCGGTGATCAGGATCTCGCCGGCCGCATCGACGTGGAAGCTCGTGATCTGGAGCGTGGTGTCGGCCAGCAGGTCGTGCCGCGTCACCTTCTTGCCGTCGTGCCGCAGGCACCAGATGCGGCCGGTGGAATAGTCGCCGTACAGGTAGCAGCCCTTCAGCTCCGGCAGGACGTCGCCGTGGTACACGACGCCGCCGGTGAGCGAGCGGGCCTCGGCGTGCGAATGCTCGGCGACCGGCTTGGAGATCGGGTCGGGCCCGCGTTGCCGCTCGGGCGCGAAGGGGTGGGAGCCCTCGACGATGCTCCAGCCGTAGTTGGCTCCCCGCTCGATCAGGTAGACCTGCTCCCAGAGGTCCTGGCCGTTGTTGCCGACCCACACCTGGCCATTCGTCGGATCGACCGCGATTCGCCACGGGTTGCGCATGCCGTAGGCCCAGGTCTCGGGGCGAACGCCCTCCCGCCCCACGAACGGGTTGTCGGCCGGGACGGAGTAGGACCGGCCGTCGTCCGGCGTGGTCTCGTCGGGATGATCGACGTCGATCCGCAGGATCTTTGCCCGCAGCCGCGTGAGATCCTGGCCGGCGAGATCGACGTCGGAGTCGCTGGAGCCGTCGCCCGACGTGACGTACAGCATGCCGTCGGGCCCGAAGGCCATATCGGCCCCGTTGTGCCCGTCGGAGTCCCATTCGACGATCACTTCGGCCGACTCGGGATGAAATCGGTAGGGTGGCTCGCGGTCGATGACGTACCGCGTGATCCGGCTCATGTTCTTCGCCACTCCCTTCACGTCGGGTCCGGGCAGGGGCACGCCCTCGCGGTAGGGGCCACAGCTGCCGATGTAGACGTAGCCGTTCTCGGCGAACCGGGGATGGAAGGTGATCGAGTAGTGCACGGCCCCGCCGGTCGCGCCCACGTCGAGGAGGACCTCCGGTTCGCCGGCGTCGGGGGCGTTGCGGATCCGCAACAGCCTGCTCGGCTGGTAACTCCACGACTCCGTGATCACGAGCAGGAGGTCGGTGCCCGGCTGCTGCGCGACGGCGATCGGACAGGGAAGCACGGCCTTGGGCAGCACCCGCTCCACCGTATACGGCGGCGGTGGATCAGGAGAGCCGACGACCTTGTTGGTGGTCACCGGGATCGCCGCGGCGATGCCGAAGGGACGGTCGCCGCCATGCTCGCCCGGCGCCCCGAAGCGGAGCGTTCCGTAGTCCTCGTGCCGCCGGAAGTCCGGCGTGGCGGCGGAGGATCGCGGCGCCGAGGTGGAGAGTTCCGGTTGCTCGCGCGCCAGGTCATAGTCGCGGCGGCCAAGGGCGAACCGCCACTCGTCTCCCGGCTCCGGGCGGCCGCCCGTGGCCATGAAGTCGGCCCATGGGATGCTGATCTCGCACGTCCAGCCTTCGTCCGCGTCATCGGCCCGATCCAAGGTGCCGCGCAGGCCGACCGCAGACACGGCGTGAAACTCGCGGCCCCGCAGGAATCGGGCCTCGTGCCCGCGCCGCGGCTCGAAGAGGTCGAGCCGCGTGTTGGCCGGCGTGACGTGAAACTCATATCGGGCCGGCTTGGCGGCGGCGGGCTGGAGGTGAATCTCGAAAACGTCGTTGCTCGTGGTCGCACCGTCGTGCTCCTGCACGTCGGCATACAGATCGCCATCCTCCATCTCCGCGGCCACGTAGAGGTTCTGCCGGTCCCAGAGGAGCCGGGCCCGCGTGGCCCGGGCGGGAGTCCGGGCCGCGGTTTCGAGCCAGGGCATCGAAAATTCTTCGATCACGGCCGCCGCCTGCCAGGCCGGATCGTCGAGCCGGCCGTCGACGGCGACCGGCTTCTCGGTGAACCGGCAGGTATAGGCGTCCGGGCCGGCCGCGACGGCCCACGGCGCCGCCCAGGCGAGGACCGCGGCCATGGCCGCTCCCGCCGCCGAACATCGCCGATTCGTCCCGTCTCGCATCGCCGCTCCTGGCTCCTGGCTCCTGGGGCCTTCGCTTAAAGAATAGTCGAACCCGCCCGCGCTGGCAGCGGCGACGGAAACAGGTCGCCGCACGAGGCCCGAATCGTCTACCATTCGGACATCCCCGGAGTTTCCGATGGAATCCTTCCGCGAGCCCAGCATCCAAGCCGCCGCCGACGACGCGCCCGCCGAGGATCGCGCCCTGCGGCCGCAGCGGATGGACGAAATGGTCGGCCAACGGGCCGTCCACGAGCGGCTCTCGATCGCCATCGACGCCGCCCGCAAGCGGGGCGAGACGCTCGGTCACATTCTCCTCGACGGCCCCCCGGGGCTGGGCAAGACGACCTTCGCCACCTGCATCCCGCGAGAGCTCGGCACCACGCTGCAGATCGCCAGCGGCGCGGCGCTCGCGGCCCCGAAGGACCTGCTCCCGTATCTCACCAACTGCTCCGAGGGCTCGGTCCTGTTCATCGACGAGATCCACCGCCTGCCGATCGCCGTGGAGGAGTTCCTCTACCCGGCGATGGAGGACTTCCGCATCGACATCACGCTCGGCGACGGCGTCGCGGCCCGCACGATCAACATGCCGCTGCGGCCGTTCACGCTCGTCGGGGCGACCACCCGGGCGGGGCTGATCTCGGCCCCGCTCCGCGACCGGTTCGTGATCCGCGAGCACCTCGACTACTACACGCCGGCGGAGCTGGCCGAGATCGTCCGCCGTTCGGCCGTGAAGCTCGCGATGCCGATGGACGACGCGTCGGCCGACGAGATCGCCCGCCGCAGCCGCGGCACCCCCCGGCTGGCGAACAACCGCCTGCGGTGGATCCGCGACTTCTCCACGAGCCGGGCCGACGACCAGATCAGCGTCGAGATCGCCCGCTCGGCCCTGGAGATGCAGGGCATCGACGAGCTTGGCCTCGACGGGTTCGACCGCAAGTATCTGGAGACGATCCAGCGGGTGTTCGCCGGCGGCCCGGTGGGCATCGAGGCGATCGCCCACACGATGAGCGCCGCGCCCGACACGCTCGAGGACGACGTCGAGCCCTTTCTGCTCCGCCAAGAGCTCGTGATCCGCACGCCCCGCGGCCGCAAGATCACGCCCAAGGGTGAGGAACACCTCGGCGTGATGCCGCGGATCGCTCCACAGGGCCGGCTATTTTGACGGCCCGCCAGGCTCCGGCAGCTCCAGCCGCCACAGCCTGTAGGTTTCGGTCCCGAAGCCGAAGCACCACAGGCGGCGGCGTTCATCCACGAACATGTCGAGGAGCATGCCGCCGGGCGTGTCTTTGGTGTAGCGGGCC
>JBIKND010000174.1:0-7977 GCA_044358905.1 Pirellulales bacterium
AGTCGTCGAACGACTCCCGCGAGCAGAGCCGGCCGTTGGTCTTGATCATCTGCCCCTGGTTGTGACAGATCGCCATGTACTCGTGGAGCGTGAGCACCACGCGGATCGACGGGTCGACCTCCTTCGCGACGCGGAGGAACTCGAGCCCCAGGTGGGCGTAGTGGTGGGCATGCAGCACGGTCGGCCGCAGGGCCCGCAGCAGATCGGCGAACTGCTCGGTCACCGAGCGGCGGTGGGCGGCCTTGAGCATGAACCAGTCGCCCGTGCCCTGCTCCCACAGATACTCGTCCTCGCGCCGCGGCGCGAGCTGGCCGGTCGGGCCCCGGCCGCGGTCGGCGCTGGCCAGGAAACAGGCCCGTTCGACCCCGGGCTGCCGGCGGTAGGCCTGGAACAGCGTGTGGGCCGCGATCTCGCCGCCGCCGAGGCTGAAGTCGGGGTGGCGGTGCGCGACCACGAGGATCCGTTCGCGGCGCGGCACGGCGGGCACGGTTGCGGCGGTCATCGCGTCTGCCCCTCCGCGGCGAGCAGGTCGGCCCAACGGCACTGATGCCGCAGCGCGTTGACGAGGACCACCTGCTGCCGGAACTCGCCGCCGCCGAGCAACGCGAACGACTGCCGCTCGAGGTGGGTGAGCTCCACGGCCGGCTCATAGACGATCCTGCGGCCGAGCGAACGCAGCTTCAGGCACAGGTCGGAATCCTCGAAGTCGCCGATCACGTAGCCGGTGTCCCAGCCGCCCACCCGCGTGAAATCCTCGCGGCGCACGGCGAGGCAGGCTCCGGTGACCGCCGGCACGTCGGTGGGCCCGGAGGCCGGGTCGAGTGCCGGATCCAGCCCCGCCCCCGGATGGACGTTGGCCCAGATGCCGAACTCCGGCAGCCACTGAAACCGCATCCCGGCATGCTGGATGCCGCCGCTGGCCGCGAGCAGCCGCGGCCCCACGGCGCCGATGGTCGGGTCGGAGGCGAGCCGGTCGCACAGGGCCGCGACCCAGCCCGGCCGCCGCGGAAAGGCATCGGAGTTGAGGAACACGAGCACGCCGCCCCGCGCGTGTTCCGCCCCCAGGTTGTTGGCCCCGCTGAAGCCGCGGTTGACCATGCCATCGACGACCCGAAAGGGCACGCCGTAGAGCCGGTGCAGGCCCGTGGCCTCCTCGGCGAACGCGGCCATGATGCGGGGGTCGTCGACGACGTACACGATCTCGACCTCGCGGCCGATCGCGGGGTCGCGGGCCCACTCGAGCATCTGCGACTCGACGAAGTCGAAGCGGCCGTAGAGCGGCACGATCACGCTGGCGCGTGGATCGGCGGGGAGCGTGCCATGATCGATCCGCCGCACCGGCAGCGTGGCCCGGATCGCGGCGTCGCCGGCGGCGATCGCCTCGAGCAGCGGCCGATCGACCCGGGCGAACCGGGCGGCCAGATCGTCGCGGGGTGTGTTGGCCCCGAACAGCCAGCGGACCACGGCGTCGGCCGCCCGCGGCAACTCGCCGCACGGCAGTTCGCCGAGCAGCTGCCGGCCCTGGGGGCCGAGGGCCACCAGCCGCAGGACCTTCACCGGCCCGCCCGTCTCGATCCGCACGACGAAGGCCGCTTGCGCGGCGGCCTCGCAGAGCGGCCCTTCGGCCAGTCGTTCGAACACGTCGTGCCGCCGGAAGCGATAGCCGCCGTCGAGCGGGTACGCCTTGCCCGCTTCGTCCTCGAGCCACACCTGCGTTCCGGGCCCGGTGGCCGCCCAGCCCACCGCCAGAGCCTGCCCCATGCCGCGAACATCGACCGCGGCGTCGAGATGCCCGGCAGCGGCAGTGCCGTCCGTGGCCGCCGGCGCCGCCTCGACCAAGCGCCGCCAGGCGGGCGATCCCAGCGGTAAACGCCGGATCAGGGCCGCGACCGCAGGACCCAGCGCCCCCATCCGGTCCTGATCGATCTGCTCGGCGGAAACCGGCGCGAGCAGGTGCCGCTGGTCGGCGGGCACCCGCCGGGCATCGGCACCGGCCACCAGCCGCAGCTCGCCGCCGCCGTGCTCCGCCACCAGGACGAAGCCGCAGTCGTGGGGCGTGTCTGCACCCAGGGCGGCAGCCACATCGCCGCGGGCGACGGCGACGCACTCCGCGGCGACGACGACGCCATCGACCTCGAGCGCCACATCGACGTCACCGACCCGCCAGCCGGCGACGGCCACCAGGCCGTCGGCCGCGACGGCGAGGTCCACCTTGAGCAGGCCGGGAGCGGCGGCGCCCAGCGGCACCTTGACCGGCCCCGCCTCGACGGTGGCCTGTTTGGGTTGTTTCAACGGTCTCATGGAGGGCCGCCGGACGACGTGTCCAGCAACTATACTTCGAAAAACGAGGGTGTTCCGGCCGCGCCTGCGGCCGTGGCAGCCGCGGTTCGCCAGCCGCCCGGCCCGGGAACGATGCCATGAGCGACTTCGAGCAAGCCCTCGCAGCCCATCGCAACGACGCGCTGGTGCCGGACGCGGCCGTCGAGGCGTTTCTGAAGCCGGCCCGGGAGTTCGCCCTGCTCTCGACCGGCACGGGTTTCGCGATGTCGGCCGCCGACCTGGCCGATCTCGTCGCGGTGAAGGAGCGGACACTCGGCTCCCTCGCGAGCTGGTTCGACCGGCTGATCGCGATGACCGAGGAACGGCGGCGGAACCTCGTGCGGTACGACCGGATCGGCGTCGTATCGCTCGGCTGCGACTGCGCGAGCCGGGCGGTGCTCGCCCGTTGGGGACTGAAAAAGACGGCCAGCCTCGGCGAGAAGAGCGGGCCGTTCGACCTGGCGGTCCATCCTCCCGAGGCCATCCGCGACCTCGTGGTCGGCGGCTTCACCGACTACATGGAGCCGGAGCAGCTCGCCTACGACGAGGCGCACGCGTTCTGCATCAACCGGCGGTACGCGGCCAGCTTCAACCACGAGGTCGGCCCCGCCTACGCAGCCGATGGCTTCGCGAAGCTCCGCGAGATTTACGCCCGCCGGATCGACAATTTCCACACCGCCGTCGCCGCTCCGCCCCCCCTGCTCCTCGTCGCCCACGTGCCGCACTTCATCGAGCTCTTGCCAGAGCGTGTCGACTGCCTGCGGCAGGTGCGCGACCACCTGGCCACCCGGCGGTCCGCCGCCACCGATCTCGTGATCGTCCAAACGGTCGCCCCGGACCAGGCCCCCGCCGTGGAGCAGGAGAGCGACGACTTCGTCCTCCGCGCCGTGCCGCTGCCGACGGCCGACTACGTCTGGCACTGGCCGCAGTGCTACATGACCGCGGAGGGGCAGGCCTACGAACGACAGCTCGTTTCCACCGTCGCCGCCCGGCTCGAGCGGCTCCTGTCCACCGCGTCCGGCTAGCCTGCGCGGTCGCCGAGCGGCTCGTCGGAGATCTTCTGGCCGTGCGACAGCTGGATCAGCCGGTTGCATTCGCGCCGCACCATGTCCGGCGAGTGCGTCGCCAGCACGAGGATGCCGGTGTTGGACACCACCTCGCGCATCCGCTCGTCGGCCCGCTCCCGAAACTCCGCGTCGCCCGCCGACAGCCACTCGTCGAGGAGGAGGATGTCGGCCCGAACACTCGTCACGATCGAGAACGCCAGCCGCATCAACATGCCGGCGGAGTAGGTGCGGACGGGCATGGCGAGATAGTCGCCCAGGCCACTGAACTCCGCGATCCCGGGGGCGAGCCGGGAGATCGTGGCGTGGTCGAGGCCCATCACCAGGCCGCGGAGGCGGATGTTCTCCAGGCCCGTCGCGTCCATCTCGATGCCGAGCATCGGATCGATGAAGCTCGCGAGCGTGCCTTCGCGGCGGTAGGTGCCGCGCTTCGGCGGATAGACGCCGGCCAGAGTCCGCAGGAGCGTCGTCTTGCCGGCGCCGTTGTGGCCCATGATGCCCAGCCGGTCGCCGTCCCGCAGGGTCAGGGAGACGTCGTCCAGGGCCCGGACCACGGTCACGCCGGTGTCGTACTTGATCCGGCCGCCGGTCACGGTCCGGGCCACCGTCTTCTTGAGCGACGCGGCGTCGAAGCCGAACACCGGCAGCTCGACCGTCACGTTCTTCAGTTCCAAAAGCGCCACGCGCTGCTCCTCTCCGGCCGGCGGCCGTCACACCCAGTAGACGACCTGGCGCCGCTTCCAGGCGAACACGAGGAACGCGACGATCGCGACCGCGATGGTCCAGCCCACCGCCATGGCCCAGGTGTCGGCGGACGGAATCTTGCCCAGGAGCGGCTCCCGAACCAGCGCCAGGAGGACCGCGAATGGATTGTTGAGCACGAACCGCAACCGCTCCGGCAGTTTGTCCGGCTGCCAGACCACGGGCGTGAGGAAGAGCAGGAAGCCGATCAGGCTGGCCACGATCTGGCTCACGTCCCGAAACCGGGCGCAGATGATCCCCAGGGCCAGGGCGAGGGCGTGGAGGAACAAGACCAGGAGCAGGAAGCCGGGAATGAACAGCAGCATGACGGGCGACGGCCGGATGCCGGCCCACCAGGCGATCGGCAGATAGAGGAGCGCGTGGTGAGCCAACTGCACGATCTGCCGCGCCTCGAGCCGCCAGACGAACAGGCTCAGGGGCGTGTCGGCGTGCTTGAGGTAACTCGCCGACTGGGTGAACACCCCGCACGACTCGACGATCGTGCCCGAGATGAACATCCACAGCACCAGTCCCAGCGCCAGGTGCGGGAAGAAGGTGTCCATCGGCACGTTGAACAGGGCCGCGTAGAGCGGCCCCATGCCGAGCAGCATCGCGCCCATGCTGATCGTCAGCCACAGCGGCCCGAGCATCGAGCGGCGATAGCGGAGGCGGATGTCGTACCAGGCCAGCGGCAGCCAGGAGCCGATTCGCGCGGTGCCCCGCAGCCAGTCGGTCAGGGCGCTGGCCGTGGGGGCCGGGGAGTGGGCGGGGGCGGCGGCCATGCGGGTGCGGGCTTCAAAGGCGGGCTCGATCGACCGAATCCTCGACGCTACTTGCGGTGCCGGCGCGCGTCAAGCAACGCCTCACGCCGGTTGACACGCCCCTCGGCCAGGGTAGGGTCGGTTTCCGGACGCCGCGCGTCCGATTCCCGGCCGGCGATTCGCAGGTTCCGCGCATGGACGCTCCGCACGCCCTCGCCCCGCCCGGTGGCCTGGCGATCGTCATTCCGTTCCACCGCCACGAGCGGCTGGTGCCGCCGCTGTTCGATTCACTGCTGGCGTGTGCCGCCGAACTGTCGGCCCTCGGGGCGGTGGTGATCGCCGTCAACGACTCGCCCGACCACGCGCCGCTGACGGCGGCGCTCAACGCGGCGTGCGACCGCTGTGCCGGGGTGCTGCCGGTGCACGTGCTCACCAACCCGCACAACCTCGGCTTCCTGCGGTCCGCCAACCGCGGCATGGAGGAGGCGGTCGCGGCCGGTCGCGACGTGCTCCTGCTCAACTCCGACACGCTCGTCTTTCCCGGGGCGATCGCCGAGATGGTCCGCGTGGCGGGCTGCGACCCGATGATCGCCTTCGTCAGCCCGCGGTCGAACAATGCCACGATCGCCAGCCTGCCGGCCGCCGAGGCCTTGCGGCAGCGGACCCCGGCGGAGTCGCAGCGGGATCACGCCCGGCTGGCCGCCCACCTGCCCGACTTCCACTACGCCCCGACGGCGATCGGCTTCTGCCTGCTGGTGAGGCGGCGGATCCTCGCGGAGTTCGGCCTCTTCGACGAGGCCTACGGCGCCGGCTACAACGAGGAGAACGACCTCGTGATGCGGGCCAACCGCCGGGGCTACCGCGCCGTGCTGGCCAATCGGGCGTTCGTCTACCACCACGGCGCCGCGAGCTTCGGCGGCGAACGCAGCCGCCTCGAGGAGGAAAACGCCCGCCGGCTCGCCGACCGTTACCCCGAATACCCCCGGGCGGTCGCCGCCTACGAGGCGGGCCCCGTCCATCGGGCGGAGCGGCTGCTGGCCGCCCTGCTGCCCGATGCGGCCGGCCGCACGTCGCTGCTCTTCGACTGCTCCGACGTGGGCAGCTACCACAACGGCACGATCGAGGCGGCGATCCGTCTCGTGCGCGGGTTCGCAGACCGGCACGCCGACCGCTTCTCGATCGCGGTCATGATCCACGCCGAGCACGCCCGCTATCACGGCCTCGACCGGATCGCGAACGTCGAGGTGGTGCCGGTGGACGTCGATCGGCCGTTCGCCGTCGGCCTCCGGGTCGGCCAGCCGTTCACCCGCGAGAGCCTGCTGCGGCTCAACCGCCTGGCGGTCCGCACGGCCTGGTTCATGCTCGACACGATCACCTGGGACATCCAAGCGCTCGTCAACCCGGACCTCGACTGGGTGTGGCGGCAGGTCTTCGCCCACGGCGACGCGGTGATCTACAACAGCGAGTTCACGCGGAGTCAGTTCGCGACCCGCTTTCCCGCGGCCGCCACGGTCCGGCACCTGGTCTCGCCCCACAGCCTCGATCCGGCCGAGTACCTGCCCCCGGGCCGGCGGCCCGGCCGCACCGGCGGCCCGATCCTCGTGGTGGGCAACCGGTTTCCGCACAAGGACGTCGGCCCCACGGTCGATGCGCTCGCCGCGGCGCTGCCCGGCGATCGACGGCTGACCTGCATCGGTCTCGAAGCCCACGCCGATCCGCGGGTCGCCTGCCTGCCGAGCGGCCCGCTGCCGGCGGAGCGGATCGCAGACCTCTACGAGGAGGCCGACGCCGTCGTCTTCCCCTCCCACTACGAGGGCTTCGGGTTCCCGTTCCTCGAGGCGCTCGCCTATCACAAGCCCGTGCTCGCGCGCGACACGCCCCTGTCGCGCGAGATGAAGGCCCGGCTCGGTGATTCGCCAAACATCCGGCTCTACGCCACGACCCGCGATCTCGTCGAACGCCTCGTGTCCCACCCGCCCCGCTGGGTGCCGCACGCGTCGGGCGGGGGCCGCGGCTGGGACGGCTCGGTGGACGAGATCGCCGCGCTGCTGGCCGACCTGGCCGCCGCGCCGCAGGCGTTCGCGCCGCTGCGGCGGCGGCTCGGCGATCTCGAGGGAGCCGCCCAGCCGGCGCATGTGCCAACCGATCCGGACGCGGAGCTTTCCCTCGCCATGCGGCGGCTGCGGTCATGGACGATCCGGCATCCCATGCTGCGCAGGGCGGTGCAGCCGGTCTGGCGGCTGCTCTGGAGGCTCACCCGCTGACGTCGCGGCGGCCGAGCAGCCGAGCCACGCGTTGCCATGCCCGCCGCCAGCCCCCTTCCGGTGGCGGCGGGGAGGCAAGGATCGCTGCGGGATCGAGCCGCGCCCGCAGCGACCGGCGCCGCAGGTCCTCGAGCTGACCGACCTCTGCTGCGGTCGGCGGCCGACGACGCAGCACCGCATGGAACTCGCAGTCGTGGCCGCCGGGCAGCGCCTCGGGCACCAGCCCGGTGCCGGCGTTGCAGGCGAGGAACCAGGCGATCTCCGCGAAGGTTTCCGGATCGAAGACCCAGCGGTGGGCATCGCGATAGGGCCCATCGGGCCGCGGCGGGGCCGCGACGAGCTCCCGCCAGACGGTGCCGGCGGCCGCGACCGAGACCATCGGCTCGGGCATCCTTCCGGCGGCGGCGGCCTCCCGCAGGTGCTCCGGCGCCCAGGCGCCGCCGGTGCCGAGCAGCGCCTGGCTCCAGGCCTCGTCGAGCCGCGACTTGAGCTCGTAGCGGGCCGGATCCACGTGGGCGAGGAGCACGTCGCCGAGCGTGCTGGCCGGGCGATAGCAGTCCATGATGCCGCGGCGCAGCGGGATCGCCAGCAGCAGCACGCCGCCGTCGCGGAGCAGGCCGCCGCAGTCCTGGAGAAAGCCGCAGACGTCGGTGACGTGTTCGATGACGTGGCTGGCGACGACGTAGTCGACCCCGCGAGGCATCCCGGGAAGATCGCCGTAGCGACCTCCACTCCACACGACGTCGACCTCCTCGATCTGCGCCCACAGATCCCGCGGCACGTTGCCGTCGGCGGCGTACTTGGCCCGCAGTGCCTCCGTCGGGCAGT
>JBIKND010000175.1:0-7961 GCA_044358905.1 Pirellulales bacterium
CGCTCGTCGAGCGATCGGAATTCGTCGAGCGGCACCTCCGTGAGCCGCAGGAGGCAGCGGCCGGCGTCGTCGTCGTCGAGGTTGATCCAGTATTGGTAGAAGCGGTAGGGGCTCGTTCGTCGTGGGTCGAGCCACACGGCGCCGGAGGCGGTCTTGCCCATCTTCGTGCCGTCGGCCTTCGTGAGCAGCGGGCAGGTGATGCCGTGGAGTTCCCGCGATCGCAGGCGGCGACCGAGCTCGATGCCGGCGGTGATGTTGCCCCACTGGTCGCTGCCGCCGATCTGCACGCGGCAGTCGTGGGCGTCGGAGAGGTGGACGAAGTCCCAGGCCTGGAGCAGCATGTAGCTGAACTCGGTGTAGGAGATGCCCCCCTCACGCTCGAGGCGGCTCTTGACGGAGTCTTTGCCGAGCATCTGTCCGAGCGGCACGTGCTTGCCGACGTCGCGAAGGAACTCGAGGTACCCCACGCCCCGCATCCAGTCGGCGTTGTTGACGACGTGCACGGTCTGGCCCGTCGAGGCGAGCACGCTCCGGATCTGCCGCTCGACGCCGGCGATGTTGGCGGCGAGTTCGTCGGGGGAGAGCAGGTTTCGCTCCTCGCTGCGGCCGCTCGGGTCGCCGATCATGCCCGTGGCGCCGCCGACGAGGGCCACCGGTTCGTGGCCCGCGGCGGCCACCCGCCGGAGGAGCACCAGCGCCACGAGGTGGCCCACGTGCAGGCTGTCGGCCGTGGGGTCGAAGCCCGCGTAGACGCGGCGGCCGGGCGAGCCGAGCCAGCCGCGCAGCGCCGCGGCGTCGGTGGATTGGTTGACGAGGCCACGGGCCTCGAAGTCGGAGAGCAGGTCGGGCATGGTCACCGCCAGAGGTCGTCGCCCGCGAAGGGATGCGCGGGGCCGGAGAGTTTCGGGGCCGGCAGGGCCTTGAGGGCGTGCTCCGCGAGCTTGAGATCCTCGCGGGACGTGATCTTGAGATTGATCGGCGAGCCGGGCACGACGGTGACCTGCTGGCCGAGGGTCTCGACGAGGCTCGCCTCGTCGGTGGGCTGGCTGCCATGGGCCGCCGCGTAGGCCTTTTCCAGCAGGTCGCGGCGGAAGACCTGCGGCGTCTGCGCCTCCCAGAGGCCGGTGCGATCGACCGTCTCGGCGATCACGTTGTCGGGGCCGACCCGCTTGAGCGTGCCCACGACGGGGATGGCGAGGATCGCGGCGCCGGTCCTGGCCCCCGCGGCGAACACGCGGTCGATCCAGGCCTGGGCGAGGCAGGGGCGGGCGGCGTCGTGGATTGCCACCATGTCGATCTCGGGCCCCAGCTTCTCGAGGCCGTTGCGGACCGACTCGGCCCGATGGGCCCCCCCTTCGGCGAGCGTCACGCCCATGAAGGCGAGGTTCGCGCCGAACTTCTCGACGAAGGCCTGGCGGTCTTCGGGGGCGACCACGATCACCACCTGCTTGACGTCCTCCCGGTCGAGGAACTTCTCGGCCGAGTGCAGCCACACGGCCCGGCCCGCCAGCGGGGCAAAGGGCTTCTTGTAATTCGCGTCCTGAAAGCGGCTGCTCTGCCCGGCAGCCGCCAGGATCACTCCGAACCGCGGCATGGCTTCGTCGCCGGGGCGGCGGATCGGATCGCGGAGACGTGGGCTTCGATCACGTGCACCATCAGGAACCGCACGCCGGCCTTCACGGCCGGCTTGTCGTGGATCCATTCGGCGAAGGCCGGGCCGTGAGCGATGTAGACGTCGCGGAGTGATCGCGGCGCGGACGTCACGAGCCAGCTGCGGAAGACCTGCCACCGCGGATCATCCGCCCCGAACGCCTCACGGGCCACCCAGCAAACGCCGGGCGCCGCAGCCGGGGGGCCGGCGCCGCCACCCACGTCGGCTGCGCCGCCCACACCCGCCGCCGCGCCCGCACCGGCACCGCCCGCCACGCCGCCCTGGGCGGCCGGGCTGCTCGACGGGGCGGTCGAAACACCGCCGGTCTGGAAGTTGAACGTGGTGACGTTGCCCACGCCGGAGAAGAGCGGCGTGCACGTGATGCGGACATACCGTCGGTCGGCCGACACCACCGCGCGGGCGAACATGTTCACGCCCTCGGGAAGCGTCGTGATCACGGGCTGGTAGCCCACGGCGGCGTTGGGACCGAAGAACGGCGGAAAGCCGGTGCCCGGCGCACCCGCCACCCCGCCGCGGCTGGCCGACATCGAAGCTGCGACGGCCGGATCGGCGAGGGCCTGGATCTGCTGGGCGAGGATCGCCTTGCCGATCTCCTGCTGCGCGACCACGTCCTGGGCGATCTGGGCGTCGAGCAGCGGCTCACGCCGCCGGCCGTCCGGCACCGCGAACGCGAAGGTCTGCTGATCGCCTCCGAGCCGCAGCGAGCGGGTGAGCGATTCCTCGTTCTTCGTGCCTTTGCGGAGGATCACCTTGGCGGTCACGGTGTCGGCCGCGACCTTGCCCCACGCGCGACGCACGAGCACCCGGTAGGTGCCCGGAAACGCCTGGGCGGCGACGTACCGCTCGCGATGCGTGGCGGTGTCGTTGCCGACCTGCTCGGCCTCGTCACCGAGGAGCACGCCCCCGGCGCTCGAGCGGGGCGCGGCCGCCGAGCAGACCGAACCGGAGGGCTCCTCGACGAGCACGTCGACGTCGGCGTCGCCGGTCCAGGAAAGTTCCACGACCACGTCGCGGACGAGCGCCTGGTCGGCCGCCGCCTTGAAGGCCGCTGCCTGGTCAGCCTTGCCGGCCTTCTGCAGGGCGGTGATCGTGGCCTTCGCGAGCCGTCCGGCCCGCAGCGCGATCTCCTGCTGGCCCGCCGGCCACTCATGGGCGAGCACGCCGGGGCAGGCCCAGGCGAGAGTGGCGGCGTCTTCGTTGCGCGCGGCGAGGGTCATCGCCAGGGCGTAGGCCTCGCGGCTCGTGGGATCGAGCCGCGTGATCTGCCGGCAGATGCGGATGGCCTGCGTGTCGGAGCCGAACCGGGCGAGGTAGTTCGCCAGGCCCAGCAGATCGGTCGGGCTCACGGCGAGGTCGGCGCTCGAGAGCAGCACGCGCTCCACGTCCTCGCGCGGCCGGCCGGCCGCCTCCATCGCGATCGCGAGCGATTCATACATCCACGGTTCGACGTGGCCGCAGGCGAGCGTCGCGGCGATCAGGTCGGCGG
Source organism: Pirellulales bacterium (assembly GCA_044358905.1). Classification (GTDB taxonomy): domain Bacteria; phylum Planctomycetota; class Planctomycetia; order Pirellulales; family UBA1268; genus QWPN01. The sequence continues at coordinate 3,159 of JBIKND010000175.1, forward strand.
CGCGACCGAACTCCCCGGCCGCTCCAAGGGCGGCGGCCGAAGCCCGCAACTGCGCGAACCGCCGCTGGCGTTCGCGGCCCGCGTCGCCTTCGCTCGTAATGCCGAGGTAATCGCCGAGCGCCTGCCGCAGGTCCGCGGCGTCGAGGACCGTGGCCGGCAGTCCCTGCCGCGGCGTCGTGGGGGGCGCCGTTTCCGGGGTCGTGGGCACCGCCGGCACGGTGTCGGGCTTGTCCTTGCGGGCGATCCGCTCCCGGGCGTCCGACACCTGGAACTGACCGCCGCCTTGGGCAATCAGCCGCGGCTCGACGACGAGATCCATCGCGGCCCGCACGGCGGCCTTGGCGAGCGGTTTGTCGTGAATCCAGTCGGCGAAGGCCGGGCCCTGAGCGGCGTACAGGCTCCGCAGCCACGTCGGCCCGTCGGTCGTGAGCCAGGCACGGAACACGAGCCAGCGCGGATCGTGCACGCCATACACTTCGCGGGCTACCCAGCAGAAGCCACCCATGCCACCGCCACCCATGCCACCGCCGCCCATGCCCATGCCGCCACCGCCGGCGTTCATGCCGCTGTTGATGCTGTTGGCACCGCCGAGGCCGCCGCCGGACTGGAAGGGATTGAGGCCCGAACTCGGGTTCACCGGGAGCACGAGGTCGGCCACCGGGTAGACCTTGATGACGAGGTTCTCGCCCGCCTTCTCCTTGGTCGTGATCAGGAGTACCTCGTCCTTGATGAGGTACGTGAGGTCGATGTCGCCGAGCAGCAGCCGCAGCGCCGACCGCAGCGAAATGCCGGAGAGATCCTTGGTGACCGGCGTGTCGAGGTCGATGCCGGCGTCCTCGAGGGCCTTCATATCGAGCTGGATCGGGATGCCCTGGGAGTCCTTGAGCTGGGCGATCACGTCCCGCAGGGGCGTTTCCGTGAAGTTCAGGTTCTGCACGGTGCCGTCGAGGGCGTCGTAGATCTTCTGCTCGGCGCTGCCTGGATTGGCGAGGTCCACCGACTTGTACTTCTTCCGATCCTCGGTGATCTGCTTCCACCGCGCGGCGCTCGGGTAGATGATCGGCGGCTCGTCCGGGAAGGGGATGCCGGCCACGTCGATGAGGTGCATGACGTCCATGAAACCGCGCTCTTGGTCGCGGCGAACGCGGGTGTTTTCGGCGTGATAATCGAGCATCCGGGCGACGAGGGGCGCGGTCTCGCCGACCACGCGGGCCGTCATCGGCACGGGGTAGTTGGCGTAGAGCGGCGGTGCCTCCTCGGCGATCTCGAGGCCCACCTCGCGTTCGGCTTCGACGAAGGCGCTGGTGGGCCGCTGGTAGCCGACGCGAATGCCCTCCTGGACGAGCGCGTTGTACCGCTCGGTCAATGCCTTGATCTTCGCCTCACGGCGGTCGAGGTCGGCGACGAGTTCGGCCCGGGCCCGGCCGATTGTCGTCCGGCGCTCGGCCGCCAGATCGCGATCGGTCTTCTCCCGCGACCGCACGATCGATTCCCGAATCCGCATCTCCAGCTGGCGCGTCAGCCGGTCCCGGGTTTCCGGGTCGAGAGCGTCGTCGGTCCGCACCATCTCCTGGGCTTCCTTCAACTGCTGGCGGGCAAGATCCGGATCGGTCGTCAGCAGCTGGCGAGCGTTGCGCAGCCGCACGGCGGTCTCCTGCTCGAGTTGCTGGGCGCGAACCTTCCGCATCGCGTTGAGCTCGGCGAGCTCGTTCTCATCGGCGGCCGGCAGTTGCTCCGGCGGCGTGATCACCCCCACGCCCGGCTGCGGCGGCGGCGGCACGGGGCCGGCCCGACGCTGCACCACCTCGCGAACCACGGCGGCGTCGGCGTTGTCGGGGTCGCGCCGCAGCGACGCCTCGGCCAGCCGGAGCGCGGAATCGTGGGATCCTGCCGCCTCGGCCTGCCGCGAGAGGGCCGCGAGCTGCGCCGCCTCGCCGAGCACGACCGACCGCGCCAGGGCGAGGCCCTCGCGGCCCAAGAGCGGCAGGAAGACGCCGTCGGTGTCGCGGGCGTTGCGGGCCAGTTCGCCGAGATAGGCGTTCTGTTCCTGGGGCTTGGCGGCCGGCAGGTCGAGCGTCACGGTGCCCTGGTCGGCGCCGCGGTTCAGCCGCATCTCCAGCCGGGCCTTCGCGAGCGGGCCTTCGACGAGCACCACGGCATCGCGGTCGGATCGCAGCGGCGGCAGGCGGCCGGGCAGCAGGCGGAGCGCGGCGTCGGCCACGTCGCTCGAAAGCGCGACCTCGTCAGGCCACGCGACATCGTGCACGGCCGCGGCACCGATTCTCGCGCCGGCCTCCTTGGCCGCGTCCTTCTCTTCCGGCACCAGCAGCATGCCGCCGGTCGCGTTGGCCACGGCGGCCAGGCACGGCCAGTTGATCTGCGGCCCGATGCCGAGGCTCGACACCGCGATGCGTTTGGTCCGCAGCGCGTCGATCGCCTGGCTGAACTCCGCCGGATCGATGCCCGTCAGTCCCGGACCATCGCCCACGTAGACGATGGCCCGCGGGCCGTCGGCGGGGGTGGCGGCGAAGAAGTCGGCGGCGGCGGCGAGGGCGCCGACGAGGTCGGTCGCACCGAGCGGTGTGCGGGCGTCGAGGGCCCGTGTCGCCTGGGTGACGGCGGGGCTCCGCGCGGGCTGGAAATCCTTCGCCAGCGGCGTGCAGTTCACGTCCACCGCCGCGATCGCGAACCGGTCGTCGGGACGGGCGGCCTCCAGCAAGCCTGCGACGGCGTCGAGCGCCCGGCGGCGAAACTCACCGGTCTGGCTGGCCGAAGTGTCGACGAGCACGAGCACTTGTGCGGGGCCGGCCGCGTCTCCTCCAGCGGTCTTCATGCCGATCGCGGTCACCGGCTGCCCCTGGGTCGGCTGGGTCGCCTCGGTGAACGTGACCGTGGCGGAGGGAGCTGCAGCAGCGGAAATGCGTCCCATCAGGGCGGCCGGTGCGATGGTGGCGAGTGCCGCGAGGGAAGCCGATAGCAGCGGCAAGGCACGGGTGTGCATGGGAGTCGCTCCGGGAACGGGGGGGGGGCAAATCGACCGGCCAAACGTCAATCATATTTTCTGCCTCTCGGGCTGCCAACGTCGATTCCGCGTGGAATCCGCAGATTTCCGCGTCCACGTCGAGGTCGTCGCTTTCGGTCTTGGGCCGCCCCGCGGCGGCCGCGATACTGGGCGTCGGGAGAGTTCGACAGCCATGCGTGCCTTCATCACCGCCGCCCGCCTTGCCGCCACCTGCCTCGCGGCCCAGGTGGCCGCATCCGCCCTGGCCCAGCCGCCGGCGGTCGCGCCGCTCCCCGAGGCGTCCTCGCGCAGCTTCACGCCCGAGGAGCAGACGAACATCACCGTCTACGAGTCGGTGAACCGCAGCGTGGTGAACATCAACACCAAGGCGACCGTCGCCACGGGCCTGCTGCTCATCGAGATGCCGTCGGAGGGGGCCGGGTCGGGCATCGTGCTCGACAAGCAGGGGCACCTGCTGACGAACTTCCACGTCGTCGAGGGGGCGAAGGAGATCCAGGTCCTGCTCTACGACGGCTCGTCGCGCCCGGCCACGGTCGTGGGCTTCGACCCGGCGACCGACGTCGCCATCATCAAGGTCGACGCCCCCGCGGACCTGCTGCATCCCGTGGCTTTCGGCACGTCGAACGACCTGCGGGTCGGCCAGCGGGTGTTCGCGATCGGCAATCCGTTCGGCCTGGAACGCACGCTCACGACCGGCATCATCTCGAGCCTCAATCGCTCGCTGCCCACGCGGACCGGCCGCACGATCAAGTCGATCATCCAGACCGACGCGGCGATCAATCCGGGCAACTCGGGCGGGCCGCTGCTCGACAGCACCGCGCGGTTGATCGGCATGAACACAGCCATCGCCAGCCGCACCGGACAGAGCGCCGGCGTGGGCTTCGCGATCCCGGTGGGCACGCTCGCCCGGATCGTGCCGCAGCTCATCCAACGGGGCCGGGTGATCCGGCCCGACGCGGGGATTTCCCGGGTCTATCAGTCGGATGCGGGGCTCGTCGTGGCCACGCTCAACACCGGAGGTCCCGCCGAGCGGGCCGGCCTGCGCGGCTTCAAAGTGGTGCGGGAAAAGCGTCGGCAGGGGCCGTTCATGATGGAGTTCGAACGGGTGGATCGGGCCGGCGCGGATCTGATCGTCGCCGTGGGTGGGCAAGCTGTGCGGACTGCGGACGATTTCCTGTCGGCCGTGGAGTCGAAAAATCCGGGCGATCAGGTGCTGATCACCGTCCAGCGGGAGGGCCACCGCCTCGACATTCCCGTCGTTCTCGACGCTGAAAAATAGGCGTTTTCGCCATTTCTGGCGGCGGCCTCGAACCTTCCGCACGCCCGTCGCGTATGACTGGAATCCGCCCCCACCGGCCGCCGATAAACGGTGTCCGCCGAAAATTTTCGCCCTGCTTGCAGGGCTGTTGACGGCGCCTGCGGTGCTGCTATGCTTGGGGGCTCGCTACGGCAAACCCTCGGGTGCGGCGCAGCGGATCGATCTTTGACAATTCGGCAGTTGATCTCTTTTGGTTTCGGCCGGCACGCGATCGTGACCGGCAAGTGACCGTGAGGTCGGGTAACCGACCAATCGATCACGAACCATTTATTCATCAGACAGATCGAGTCTCTTCACGAGATTCCGGCGAATCAACGCCGCAGGGCTTCGGCCTTCGCGGCATGACGAACCAATCAATTGAAGGGTTTGATTCTGGCTCAGAGTGAACGTTGGCGGCGTGGATTAGGCATGCAAGTCGAGCGAGAACCGTAGCAATACGGGGACAGCGGCGAAAGGGACAGTA
>JBIKND010000028.1:0-26427 GCA_044358905.1 Pirellulales bacterium
CCCCGCGGCGGTCGCGGGGCGGGTGGTTGATCAGCAAAGTTTCAGCAAAGTCATGGAGGTCAAAAATGACTCGCTGTTCAAAGAGCCTTGGAAACAAGGCCCGTTCGATTCGACGATTACCAACCAGCGGAGAGGGCGGGATTCGAACCCGCGGTCCAGCTTTTGACCGGACACGTCTTTAGCAAAGACGCGCATTCGACCGCTCTGCCACCTCTCCGAAACCGCGAAATCACCGTGGACTCGCGGCCTGCTCACACTGTCTATTCTGGTCCGCGGGCTGCCGTCCCGCAAGGAGGTGTTTCATGCGTGCCGTCGCGGCCCTCTTCACCACGCTCACCCTCGCCGCGGCGTGTCACGCGGCGGCCGCGGCCGAACGGCTCTCCGCGGCCCACACGAGTATCCGGGCCGAGGATGCAGGTCGTCACGTGGCGGCGCTCGCCGACGACGCCTTCGAGGGCCGCGAGGGCGGCAGTCGCGGCGGCCGCGCCGCGGGCAGCTACATCGTCGCCGAGATCGAGCGGCTCCGCGAAAACGCCGGCGGCGGCCTGGAGGCGGCCGGCGACGCCGGCTCCTTCTATCAGGCCTTCGGCACGATGCGAAACATCCTCGTCCTGCAGCCCGGGAGCGATCCTGCGGCGGCCGATGAACTGGTGGTCGTGGGGGCGCACTACGACCACGTGGGCTACGGCAACGCCGACAACAGCTACGGCCCCTTCGGATTCGTCCACAACGGCGCCGACGACAACGCCTCCGGCGTGGCCGGCCTGCTGGAACTCATGGAGGCGATGCAGCGGCTCCCGTCCCGGCCCCGCCGGCCGATCCTGTTCGCCTTCTGGGACGGCGAGGAGAAGGGCCTCCTGGGTTCTCACCACTTCGTGCGCGTGCGGCCGGCCGCGGTGGCCGGCAAGGCGATCGTGTTTGCGGTGAATCTGGACATGATCGGCCGGCTGCGGAGCGGCCGCCTGGAGGTCTACGGCACGCGCACCGCGCCGGGCCTGCGATCAGCGCTCGCGCTCGCCAACAACGCGCCGGAAAACGCCGCCGGGCTGGAACTTTCGTTCGATTGGGACATCGAGGACGACTCCGACCACTACCCCTTCATCGCGGCGAAGATCCCGACCGTCATGTTCCACACCGGCCTGCACGATCAGTACCACCGCCCTTCGGACGACGTGCACCTGGTCCTGCTCGACGGCATCCCGCCGGTGGTTCGACTGACGCTCGGGTTCGTGCGGGCCATCGCCGACGACCCGGGACCGCGGCGGAGCTTTCGACCCGAGTCGCGGACGGAATCAAACGCCACGAAGCGGCGGCTCGAGGCCGTGATTCAAGACGCCACGGGGGCCCAACGCGGCCGCTGGGGCCTCGGCACGCGCGAAGACGCGTGCGAACCAGCCAACCCAGTCGTCGTGCGGGTCGCCCCGGACTCACCGGCAGCCGTCTCCGGCATGTTGCCCGGGGACCGCGTTCTGTCCGTGGATGGTGCGCCCGTCACGAATCAGGCCGACATGGTCGCGCGGCTGCAGGCGGCGGGACCGCGGGTCATGATCGACGTCGAGCGGCGCGGCCGGTTCACGCAAGTGACGCTCGAGGCGCGCTAGCTGATCGTCGCCAAAGCCTTCCATGGCCTTTGTCCACATCGCCGCCCGGTCGAAAGCCGAGGTTTTTGACGGCGGGCAGGCGCCACTCCTGCGGCGGCAGACGTGTTCCTCGGTCTGCGAGCGTTCCGGCGGGCAAAAGAAAACGGCCGCGGGAAGCTGGGGCCCGCGGCCGTGGTGTTTCGTCGAGCGGCGTAAAACGTCGCGGCGATCAACTGACGCAATCAGTCGTCGTCATCGTCTTCCTCTTCCTCTTCGTCCTCCTCCCAGTCCTCGTCGTCGTCCTCCCAGTCTTCATCGTCGTCTTCCTCTTCCTCGTCGCCGTCCTCTTCCTCTTCGTCTTCATCTTCCTCTTCGTCTTCGTCTTCGTCTTCGTCTTCGACCTCTTCCCACTCCTCGTCGTCGGCGTCCTCTTCTTCCTCGTCTTCTTCGTCCTCGAACTCCTCGCCCTCTTCCTCCTCGTCGTCCTCTTCTTCCTCTTCGTCGTCGTCGAAGTCGTCGTCTTCATCGCCCCGGGCGACGAGTTCCCGGCCCGGATGCACGCCGGTGGCGACTTCGAAGAGGTCTTCGGCGGCGAGAAGTTCCGGCATCTCACTCCAGGAGAAAACGTCGGCGTTCAACACGTCGTCCTGCCCTCTGCCACTCGCAACGATCGTCACGGCAAAAACCTCCTGAAGTCTCTGGCGACCGGAACCTCGGCCAAAATCTGTACCCGATCGGGGGAACATCGTCCAATCGGCCACCGGAAAAAAACTTTTCGGGGGCCGCCGTCCGCCGAATGCGAATGCGACGCCGGCCCAAAGTTTGTCGCCAGGCGGGGCATGCTGCAAGCGTCCGGCACGCCAAATCAGGGCGGCGGGTCGTCCGCCGGCCCGTCCTCCCCCGCCGGCACCGCGGCCCCGGGGATTTCCGCGAGCGCCGGCAGGTCCTCCAGCCGCGCCAGCCCGAAGGCGGCCAGGAACCGCCGCGTCGTGACGTACACATTCGGCCGGCCCAAATCCTCTGCCCGACCGCCGACGGCCACCAAATCCCGCTCCAGGAGCTGTCGCAGCATCTCCTCGCTCCCCACGCCCCGGATCGCCTCGATTTCGGCACGGGTGGTCGGCTGCCGGTATGCGACGATGGCGAGGGTTTCCAGGGCGGCAGGGGACAGTCTTCCCCCCGGGGCGGCGTCCTGGAGCCGGCGCACCCACGGCCCGAAGGGAGCCCGCGTGAGTATCTGGAATCCGCCCGCGATCTGCTCGACCCGGAACGCCGACCCCGAGGCGTCCTGAAGCAGCCGGAGTTCCTTGATCAGCGACCGGGCCCGCGTGCCGTCGTCGAGCCGGGCGAGTTTCGCCAGCCGACGCGTGGTGAGCGGTTCGCGGGCCAGGAACAGTGCCGCCTCGAGCCGGGCCAGTTCCTCCGAACGACGATGCTGCCCGACCGCCATGGGGACCGGCTCGGCCGGCCGCTCTTCGGTGCCCACCATGGCACCGCGCCTTCGGGAACGCAGCGGCGCCGTGCCGGCCCACGATGCCGCAGCAAACGGACCAATAGCCCCGTGAGCCCCGTGAGCCCCGTGTACGCGGGCGAGGGCGCTGGCGAGTGTTCCGTTGGAACGCGGACGATGGCGCATCAGATCACGCTCGCTCGAGCCGCCGCACGGCTGCCTGTCAGGATCCTGGCACGGACGGCACACGGGAGGCGGTGCGATATTTCCAGGCTTCGACCTCCGACACGAGCCGCCCGAGCGCCGCCGACGCATCGTCGCCCGCGGCCTGAAAGACCCGCTGCAGCTCGCCCGCGGGATCGACGGCGACACGACAACTGGCGAGCATGCCGGAGCCGCCCTGCAGCGGCTGGCAGCCGATCGACGTCGCGCCGAGCTGCGCTAGTCGGCCTTCGAGGCCGCGGCGATCGGGAACGTCGGCCATCGCGAACTGCAGCGACGGCGTCACGGCAGCCGACGCCCGGGGCGGAGCCGGCTGCGGGGTCGCGACCGCTGCGACCGGCGGCGTCGGACCGGCTTCAGGCTGCGCCGGCGCGGGCGGCGACGAACGCGCCGTCTGGGCCGGCTGCCAACCGGCCCACTCGGCCACAGGTTCCCACAGGGTCTTTCGCGCCGTGACGGCGAGGTTCGGCGGCAGGTGATGCGAGAACATCGCCAGCAGCGGCACGACGACCATGCAGGCAGATAGCAGCAGCGTTCGCACTCTCATGGGGGGGCGAGGGTACCGATCGATCCGGATGCTGGCAACCCGGAAACGACCGCATTCGCCAGTGTTTTCAGGGCGTCGCGGACGGCCCGGCGACCACGACCCGCCGCGGCTGGGCGCCGTCGACTGGCGTCGCGGGATCGAAGTGGGCCACACCCGGCGCATAGTCCACCGGGGTGCCGCGCCGCGCTTCCGCCACCGCTTCGCGAACGATCTGCTGGGCCATCGCCTGCTCGATCTGCGGCCGTAGGGAGACCAGCGTCCGATCCCCGGGCTGCACGTCCGTGACCTGCAGAATGTGCACCCCGAACGGCGTGACGAACGGCTGGGAGATGTCGCCCTTGGCGAGCGCAAAAGCCTGCTTGGCGAACTCCTCGTGGGCCACGCTGCGCCGGGGCATGAAGCCCACGTCGCCGTCGCGGCGCCGGCTCGGGCCCGCCGAGTGCGCCCGGGCAGCCTCCGCAAACGTCTTCTCACCCTGCAGGATGCTCCCGCGGATGGCGGCGGCGCGGGCCAGGCAATCCGCGAGCGCCGCCTCGCCCCGGCCGAGGTCGGGCCGCAGCACCACGTGGCTGACCCGCACGAGCGTGCCATCGAGCTCACGGCGATTCTTTTCCCAATAGGTCTCCACGGCCCGCGTCGACACGCGTCGCTCCACGAACTCGCGGACCGCCAGTTCCCTGCCGATCCGGCCGCGCAGCCCTGCTTCGTCGAGCCCGTTCTGGGCCAGGAAGTCGGTGAACACGGCACCGCTGCCGACGATCTGCCCGCGCAGCCGTTCCAGCGCCGTATCGACCGCCGCGGAATCGACCTGCACCCCGTCCTGGGCGACTGCCTGCTCGAGCAAGAGTTCGTCGACGAGCCGCTCGAGGATCGCGGCCTCCGCCTGCAGCCGCTGCGGGCCCTCCGGCAGGGCGGATACCTTCGTGCGCCGCGCCTCGGCATCGAACCGTGCCCGGCTGATCGTCTCCTCGCCGACCCGGGCGACGAACGCCGCGCCGTCCTCCGCGCAGGCTCCCGGAACGCAGGCCACGGCGGAGAACACCGCAGCGAGGATCACCGGCAACAAACGCCATCCGGCGGCGGGGTGCTTCATGTCGCGGACGTGGGGATCGACTCGGCACACTGCGAAACAATTCCCGGAACCGCCAGCCTACTGCCCGACGGCCTGCTACAACAGCCTGCGGCCAAAGCGGCCGCCCATGACGTCGTGCCATGTCGAAGATCGCCATCAGCCTGTGCGGTGAGGGACGGGGCCACGCAACCCGGATCGCCACGCTCATCGAGCACCTCGAGGTCGATCACGACCTCCTGGTCTACACGTCGGCCGACGCCTTCGAGATGCTGTCGCAGCGGTTCGCCACCGACCATCCGCGGGTCCGCGTCGTGGAAATCCCCGGCATCGTGTTCCAATACACGGCCGGTCGGCTCGACGTCATGCGATCGATCGCCGCGGGCCTCGACTACCAGGCCCGCCATCTCGGGCCGCTCGTCGATCGGATGCTCGGCGAACTCGACGCCTTCGGGGCCGAACTGGCGGTCGTCGACTTCGAGCCCGCGCTCCCCCGGGCCGCGGGCCGGATGCGGATCCCGCTGGTGAGCGTGGACCACCAGCATTTCCTGATGGCCTACGACCTCGACGCCCTCCCCTGGACGCTCCAGTGGAATGCCTGGTTCATGAGCCGCGCCGTCTGGCTGTATGTCGCCGAGGCCGCCGACACGGTCGTCTCCGCATTCTTCCGGCCGCCGCTGCGGCGCGGCTGGGAGCACGTGGTGCAGGTCGGCCCGCTCTTGCGGCCCGAGATCCGGGCGGCCGCGCCGCGCGACGACGGCTTCATCGTCAGCTACCTGCGCCGCCACACCCCCTTCTCGGCGATCGAGGCCCTGGCCGACTGCGGCCTGCCGGTGCGGGTCTACGGCCTCGGCCACCGCGAGCACGTCGGCAATGTGTCGTTCCATGCAATCGACGAGCTGCGGTTCGTGGAGGATCTGGCCGGGTGCCGGGCCGTCGTCGCCGCCGCCGGCAACCAGCTCATCGGCGAGGCGCTGCACCTCGGCAAGCCGATGCTCCTCCTGCCGGAGCGGGCCCACGCGGAGCAGCTCATGAACAGCCACTTCCTGGCGGCGATGGGCTGCGGGGGATTCGAGCTCCTGGAAGAGGTGACCCGCGACCGGGTCCGCTCGTTCGTGGACGAGGCGGGGCGGTTCGCCCCGGCGCTGGAGGCCTTGGCCGGGCGGATGGACGGCACGCCCGAGGTCCTGCGGGTGATCGGGCATCGCCTCGGAGCAGGCTTGCAGCAGCGCCGGTGATCGGCCGGTGCGGACCACGGGACTCAGGCGACGCCGCGAGAGGTCCGGCATGGCCGCGGCCGATCGCCCGCCTTCGGCAGTCGCGCCGGCCGATCCCCGACAATCCGTCAGGGCTCGATCTCGTCGGGTTCGGCGAGCACTTCGCCGAGCAGCTGCCCGAGGCCGAGCGTGGCCGCCGACCGCTCCACGATCGCCCGCTCGTCGTCGTCGGCCCGTGCGAGGAGCTGCCGCAGGTCGCGCCGGCTCTTGTGGCTTCCCTTCGACGCCCAGACGAGCTTGGAGAGTGCCGCATCGGTGCGCGAGGCGATCGGCAATGCGAGATCCACGAACACGTCGACCATGACCGAGCGATCGAGTTCGCCCGGGATCAGTTCCCGCGGATAGAGATCGACCTTCAAGGATTCGGCGAGATCGAACAGCTGGAACATGCCGCGATCTCTCACGGCCCGCCGCACGCTTTCCGGTTCCACCAGAAAGCCGGCGGCCTCGACCGCGGCCAGGAAACCGGCCAGACCGGCCTCCAGCGGTACGGGATCGACGACCATGTCCACGTCCTGCGTCATTCGCGGCTCTCCGTAGGCGATCGACGTCACGCCGCCGGTGAGGTGGAAGCGGATGCCCCGCCCGGTGAGGATGGCGGCGAGCCTTCCCAGCGTGTTCCGAAACGTTTCAGCCGGAAACATCGCCGCGCACTTTCGCGAGCTGTCGCTCGATGATCCGCCGCGCCCCGGGATCCGCGCCGTAGAGTCGCAGGGCGACCTCCCAGCGGAGCTGCTCCGGCCCCATGGCCCCGCGTTCGGCGACGATCTGCCGGGCGACGAGACCCCGCGTCCAGTCGAACATCGCGAGCGACCGGGCGATCTTCTCGCGGGGCGTGAGCCGGTCGATGGCTGCGCGAAGGCGTGCTTCGATCATGGACGGGCGCTCGTTGGCGGCGTGGCAACATCGTCAGTATGGGGACCGCAATCCCGGCTCCGCAATCAACGTCCAGCCCGCCCGGCCCCGGGCCCATCTCGGCATCGCATCCGCACCGCGATCGGCTGCTCTACGAGGGATTTCGGCGGCGGCACGGCTGAGGCGCCCGCGCATGACCGCGGCGGCGTTCACGACCTCGGAAGTCGCAAAACGGCGGCACCCCGCCCCGGAACCCCCCTTGCACCACGGAGGATTTCGTACTACTATCTTCTCCGTACGAACGTGTTCCGTGCCTTGCGCCCGCCTCTTCGACCCCCGGAGTTCTCCATGTCTGCCCCGTTTCAGCCGACCGATGCCGAGCTCGCAGTGCTCCGCGTGCTCTGGGACCGCGAGCCCTGCACGGTCCGCGAAATCCACGACGCCTTCGCGGCCGACGGCCGGCAGGTGGCCTACACGACTGTCTTGAAGACGCTCCAGATCATGACCGACAAGAAGCTGGTCCGCCGCGACGACCGGGCCCGGGCCCATCTCTACCGGGCGTCCACGCCGCGGCCGAAGGCCCAGAAGGCGCTCGTGGACGACCTTGTCGAGCGGGCCTTCGGTGGCGCGGCCGCGGAGCTCGTCCTCCATGCGCTCGCCGGCCGCAAGGCCACGCCCGCGGAGCTCGGCGAGATCCGCCGGCTGCTCGACCGCATGGAATCGCAATCCCCCTGACCCGGTCGCGTCCGGTTTCCCCCGTTCTCAACCGCGCCTGCCGTCCGCCTCCCACCAACCAAGAAGGGCCTCTCCATCATGCCCGCGCTCGCCGCATGGCTCACCGATCGGCTCCCCGACCTCCTCGCCTCGCCGCTGGCCGCCCGGCTCGGCTGGACCTGCCTGCACTCGCTCTGGCAAGCCCTCGCGATCGCGGCCTTGCTCGCCATCGCCCTGCGATTCGTCTCGCGCCGCTCGTCGGCCGCGACGAACGCCCGCTATCTGCTCGCCACCGCGGCCCTCGTCGCGCTGCCGGTTGCCGCCGTGGCCACGTTCGCGATCGTCGAGTTGGGCGTGAATCCTGCCGCCGCAAAGGCAACAAGCGATGCCGCCTCTGCGACTGCCTCCCGATCCGCCCGTGATGGTGCCGCAGACCCCGCATCGGTCCCACAGTCGCCGACCATCGTCCTGCCGCCGCACCTCGCGACTGCAGCCGCGCCGCCAGCGGCACGCGCGTCGGTTGCCACCGTGACCGCCTCCGCCGCGCTCGACCATCTCCGCCCCTGGCTGCCGGCGATCGCCGGCGTCTGGCTCGCGGGCGCCCTCCTCGCCGCCGGCCGCATGAGCTGCGGCTACTGGCTCACCCGCCGGATGGTGGCCCGCGGAGCGCCGCTCGCCGACGGGCGGTTTCAAGCGAGCGTGGAACGCTGGCGGCGGGCGCTTGGCATCGACGCGGCCGTCCGCGTCCTCGCCTCGGCGGCGGTCGAGGCGCCCGTCGTCGTCGGCTGGCTCAAGCCCGTGATCCTCTGGCCCGCCGCTGCAATCGTCGGCCTTCCCGCCCACGAGCTCGACGCGCTGGTCGTCCACGAACTGGCCCACGTCCGCCGTCAGGACGCCCTCATGAACCTCCTCCAGGCCTGCATCGACGTCCTCTTCTTCCACCATCCCGCCGCCTGGTGGATCTCTGGCCAGGTCCGCGCCGAGCGCGAGCACTGTGCCGACGATCTGGCCGTCCGCGTCCTCGAAGCCGGCCACGCCGGCTCCCGGCTTTCCTACGCCAAGGCACTCCTTGCGCTCGAGGAACGCCGCCAGGCCCACGCGCTGGCGCTCGCCGCCAACGGCGGCAGCCTGCTCGACCGCATCCGCCGGCTGGCGGGCGTCGAGGAGCAGCCCGCCTCGCCCGTCCGCCCGCTGGCCGCGGCGGCGATGGCGAGCCTGCTTCTGGCCGTGCTCGTCACGGCAGCCGCGCCGATTCGCGAAGCCCGGGCCGACGAGTTGCCGAAGGACACGAACCAGATCGAGAGCCTGACGGTCGAGCAGGCGAAGAAGCTCGTGGAGGAGTTTCCGGGGGTGACGGTGGAGGTCCCGACGAAGGGTTTACCCTACAAGCTCGAAAAATGTTTGCCGTTGAACGGCATCACAAAGCTCACGCCAGACTTGGCGCAGGCGTTGGCCGAATACAACCAACCCCATTACGTCATGAAGACGCTGTCCCTCAACGGTCTCACCTCGCTTGAAGCTCCTGCCGCCGAGGCGCTTGCAGGGTTCACGGGCCACTTGCTGTCTCTCGACGGTCTGGCCAGGCTCGACGCTGCTACCGCCAGAGCGCTCGCGGATTTGAAAGGCTGGCAGCTATCCCTCTCCGGCCTCGCCACTTTGGACGTTGATGCCACCAAGGCGATCGCGAAGTTCAAGGGCCACCGGCTGGACCTCAATGGCCTGACCGCACTCGACGCTGCCACTGCCCAGGCGATCAAGGGGTTTAAGGGCTCCCTGAACCTCAACGGCCTGACCACGCTCGACGCTGCCACTGCCCAGGCGCTCGCAGAGTTCGAGAGCCAAGGGCTAGGCCTCTCTGGCCTGCCCGCGCTGGACGCTGATGCCGCCAAGGCGGTCGCGAAGTTCAAGGGCCAAGGGCTGTATCTCGCCGGCCTGACGACACTCGATGCCGACACGGCCAGGGCGCTCGCGGAGTTCAAAGGCAACCGGCTGGGTCTTTCGGGTCTGACCACGCTCAACGCCGACGCTGCCAAAGCGCTCGCAGCGTTCAACGGCTACCAACTTGACCTCCACGGCCTCGCCACGCTCGACGTCGCCACCGCGAAGGCGCTTACGGAGTTCAAGGGCCGAGATCTGTCCCTCTCCGGCCTGACCACGCTCGATACCGACACGGCCAAGGCACTCGCGGCGTTCAAGGGCGAATTGGAACTTGGTGGCCTGGTCACGCTCGACGCTGCCACAGCCACGGCGATTGGAGCGTTCAAAGCCACGCGTCTGCAACTCTCCGACCTGACCTCGCTCGATGCCGGCACGGCCAAGGCGCTCGCGGAGTTCACCGGCAAATTGACACTCGGCGACCTGGTCACGCTCGACGTAGCCACAGCCACGGCGATTGGAGCGTTCAAAGCCAAACACCTGCAACTCTCCGGCCTGACCACGCTCGACGCCGCCACCGCGAAGGCACTCGTGGAGTACAAGGGCCGTTTCCATCTCGGCGGACTGGTCGTGCTCGACGCTGCCACAGCCCAGGTGCTCGCGGTGTCCGATGCATGGGATGGTCTACTTCAGCAACTGACCACGCTCGAACCCGCTACCGCCCGGGCGCTCGCAGAGTTCAAGGGCCGCAGGCTGGGCCTCTATGGCCTGACATCGCTCGACACCGATGCCGCCCAGGCGCTGGCAGGGTTCAAGGGCTCAGTGGACCTTTCGGGCCTGGCCGCGCTCGACGCTGCTACCGCCCGGGGGCTCGCGGGGTTCAAGGGCACCAGGCTGAACCTCTCCGGCCTGACATCGCTCGAACCCGATGCCGCCCGGTCGCTGGCAGGATTCAAGAGCGAATTGGACCTGGGTGGCCTGGTCACGCTCGACGCCGACACCGCCCAGGCGCTCGCAGAGTTCGACGGAGTCGCGCTGCAACTCAACAAACTGATCAAGGTCGACGCAGAGAGCGAGAAGGTGTTGAAAGCGAACCGGAAAATCGAGTTTGTATCCATTTCTGTAAGCCCGCTCGGGTAGCCCGATGAGCTCCTGACCGTCGCAATCGCTGAGATTCTCGACACGTGAAAGGCCCGGCTCTTGCTCCCGGGGCTTCAAACTCTCTCCCAAGACCCTCTCCGCCCTGATCGAGAAGGAAGACATCGAAATCCCGCTGATCGAAACGCTCGAACTGATCCCCGAGCCCGACGGCAGCCCGACCGAAGACTTCGTGATCCCCGAGGGTTTCCGGACACGGTAATCTTCGATCTGCCCGCACGCCTCGAATCGCGCCTCCTGCCGGTTGGCTCTTGAACAAGAGTTGTCCACGCGAGCATTTTGCGAACTGATCGAGTCCGCCATTAACTGAGGGTGCGGTCGTTGCCGATGTCGATCCTTCGTCTGGCATGGTGACGATGTCGCAACCATGTGTGGACCCGCTCCGGGGCTTTGTCGCCATGAAGTTCCTCATCACACTCACGCAGGATGAAGACCAAATGTGGGTCGCCGAGTGCCCGAGCATTCCCGGCTGCGTGTCGCAGGGTGAGTCTCGTGACGAGGCGATCAACAACGTCCGCGAGGCGATCGCGGCCTGCCTGGAGACCCGTGCGGAGCGGGGCATGCCGCTCACCGTCGAGACGCAGCAGGTCGGGGGAAAATCCGGGACGGGAGCCGGTTTATCGACGTGACGCATGCCGACAGCGGCTCTCACTCGGTCCGTCGCGGCTTCGCCACGACCAGCTCGACACACTCTCCGTAGGCGGTGAGCGCCGAATCATTCGTAAGCAGGAGGAGTGGTTCCGTCTTTGCCTGGGCGACGAGCATCCGATCGAAGGGGTCGGCGTGCACCCGGGGCAGTCGCGTCACGGCGGCGGCATGCTCGCCGGTCAACCGCCCAGAGCAACAGATGCGTGTCGAGCAGGATCCTGCTCACGACCGCCCCTCGAACGCAGCGAGCACGCGAGCGTCGAGCAACGCATTGAAATCGTCGGGCACTCGGACACGCCCTTTGAGCCCGCCGAGCTTCTTGGGCCTGCCAACGGGCTCCAGGGGCACGAGCTTGGCGACCCTGCGACCGGCCTTCGCGATGATCACTTCACGACCGGCCGCCACCTCCTCGACGATCCGGGAGAGGTGCGTCTTCGCCTCGTGGATGTTGATGACGGTTGCCATGGTGACGGCTCCCGGAGTGCACTGAACCAAACTATGTTCAGTTTGATACTCGTCTCCAGACAAGGCTGACGCCTCCCGTCGCGACCAGATCCTGGCCCCGCAGAGTTGGGTAAACGAGGAAAGTTCGCCCGCCCGGCCCCGAGCCGTCGCGGCTGAACGATCCGGCGACGTGTACACAAACTTGCACTTTCTGCAATCTTTTGTATAGTCGTCGGCATGCAGCCCATCCGGCAACTCGCGCACGCGCTGCGTCTGCTGGCGGATCGCGATCATTGCGTGTTTGCCGCCTCGGACTTGGCCGCGGCCGTGCCGGAGTGCGGGCACGTGGCCGGGCTTTTGTCGCGGGCCGTGAAGACGGGGCTGCTCGAGCGGGTCTGCCGGGGCATCTACCTGTATCCGGTGCCGGATTACCCGGCCGGCCATCTGCTCTTTCATGCGGCGGCCCGGCTGCGGGCGGGGGAGTTCAACTACATCAGCCTCGAGACCGTGCTCTGCGATGCCGGAGTGATTTCGCAGGTGCCGATGAACTGGATCACCGTCATGACCTCCGGCCGGAGCCATGTGGTTGACTGCGGAAACTACGGCCACATCGAGTTCGTGCACACCGCCCAACGCCCTGACGACGTGGGCCGCGAGCTGACGTACGACCCGGATCGCCGCCTCTGGCGGGCTTCCGTGCGGCAGGCCCTGCGCGACATGAAGGCCACCCGCCGCAGCCTGGAACTCGTGGACGAGGAGGCGGCACGTGAGCTTGTTTGACCAGCTCGTGGATCAGGCGCTCCGTGCCCGCGCAGACCTCTCCGCGCTGCGGCCCGTGGTGGAAAAGGAGCTCCTCCATCACGACATCCTTCGCGAAATGAGCCAGGCCGGCCTGCTCGCCGGGCTCACCTTCATGGGCGGCACCTGCCTGCGGGCCTGTTACGGCTCCGCGCGACTCAGCGAAGACCTCGACTTCACCGGCGGCAGCGACTTCCGCCGCCGCGATCTGGCGGAACTGGCCACGATCCTGACCGATCGGCTGCAGAGCCGATACGGTCTGCCGGTCAGGGTGAGCGAACCCGTGAAGATCGGAGGCAATGTTTCCACCTGGAAGCTCGTCATCGAGACCCGACCCGGCCGAAAGCATCTGCCGGCCCAGCGCATCAACCTCGATATCTGCGGCATTCCCAGCCACGATCCGCGGCCGATGATGCTGCGGAATCTTTACGGCATCGACCTCGGCACCTCGGGCCTCATTCTGCAAGCGCAGAGCCGCGAGGAAATCCTCGCCGACAAGCTGATCGCGCTCGCATTTCGCGAAAACCGGATCAAAAACCGCGATCTCTGGGACATCGCCTGGCTCGCCCAGCAGGGCGTCGAACTCCCACTCCAACTCATCCCGCTCAAGATCCGCGACCACAAGCGAAAGCAGGGCGATTTTATGGCATCGCTCGCGGCCCGTCTCACGGCGCTCCGGAGGCAGCCCGACACGCGTGCCAGTTTCATGACCGAGATGCGGCGTTTTCTCCCGGCCGCCACCGTGCGCGACACCATCGAGAAGGAGCCGTATTGGACCTACCTGACCCAGGTCGTGACCGACGTGGGCGAGCAGGCCGTGGCGGCTTTGAAATCGCCGTCCTGAGCATGCAGCGCCCTGGCGGCCTCCTCGCCGGCGCGGGCAAGGAGTTGGCCTTCGCTACACTGCTCGCGTCGCTCCAGATCATGACGGAGAAGAAGCTCATCCGCCGCCAGGACGCCCTCATGAACCTCCTCCAAGCCTGCATCGACGTCCTCTTCTTCCACCATCCCGCCGCCTGGTGGATCTCTGGCCAGGTTCGCGCCGAGCGGGAGCACTGCGCCGACGATCTGGCCGTCCGCGTCCTCGAAGCCGGCCATGCCGGCTCACGGCTCTCCTACGCCAAGGCGCTCCTTGCGCTCGAAGAACGCCGCCAGGCCCACGCCCTGGCGCTCGCCGCCAACGGCGGCAGCCTGCTCGACCGCATCCGCCGGCTGGCGGGCGTCGAGGAGCAGCCCGCCTCGCCCTTCCGCCCGCTGGCCGCGGCGGTGATGGCGAGCCTGCTTCTGGCCGTGCTCATCACGGCAGCCGCACCGATTCGCGAAGCCCGGGCCGATGAGTTGCCGAAGGACACGAACACGATCGAGAGCCTCACGGTCGAGCAGGCGAAGAAGCTGGCGGAGGAGTTTCCGGGGGTGGAGATTGAGGTCGAGGTCAAGGGGTACGGCATAGCACAAGCTTCAGATTCCTTGCCCTTGAACGGCCTGAAGAACCTCGTGCCAGATGTGGCGCAGGCGTTGGCTGGGTACAGCAAAGGACCGCTATTTCTCAACGGCTTGACCACGCTCGACGCTCATACCGCGAAGGCGATCGTGCAGTTCAATGGCCAAGGGCTGTTCCTCGACGGCCTGACCACGCTCTCCGCCGAGGCGGCCACGGCGCTAACGCAGCACAAGGGCGAGCTGTACCTCGCCGGCCTGACCACGCTCTCCGACGAGGCCGCCAAGGCGTTCGCGCAGTTCAAGGGCAAATCGCTGAGACTCTCAGATAGAGCAACGGAGCCGTTCTTCCAGAACAACCGTTTGACTCCGGAGACAGCCTTGCTTTGGGCCGCATTGTCAGACGGCGAATTGACTGACGTCACGGCCTTCGACGCCCCCGACTCCGTCGCCGTCGCCAAGGCCCTCGCCACGCGCAAGGGCCCGCTCTCGCTCCCGAACCTCAAAAAAATCTCCCCCAAGACCCTCTCGGCCCTGGTCGAGAAGGAAGACATCGACATCCCCCTGATCGAGTCGCTCGAACTGATCCCCGAGCCCGACGGCAGTGTCACCGAGGATTTCGTGATCCCGGAGCGTTTTCAGTAGCGGTAGGAGCGACTTCGACCCGCGAGTCCCCGGGAAAAAGAAAAAGGTGACAGCCACTTGGCTGTCACCTTTTCCGAGCTCGCCCGGGCGCGAAAGGCGTCGTGGCCAGACTGGAGCAGCCCAGCCGCATGCCGGCCCGTCACCGCAGCCGCGCGACGATCGCGGGGATGATGGCCCGCATCGCGCGGGCCCGATGGCTGATCACCGCCTTCACCGCCGGCGCGAGTTCGCCGAACGTGCGGTGGTACTCGGGCACGATGAACAGCGGGTCGTAGCCGAAGCCGCCGCCCCCCTGCCGGGCCTCGGCGATCAGGCCGTGGCACTCCCCCTGCGACACGGCCACGATCGTGCCGGTCGGGTCGGCGAGCGCCGCGTGGCAGGCGTAGTGGGCCTGGCGGTCGCGGACCGGCCGGCCGGCGAGCTTCTCGAGCAACAGCGCGTTGTTGCGATCGTCGGTGCTGCCGGTCGCCCCTGCGGGCACCGGCCCCGAGAACCGCGCCGAGTAGATGCCGGGCGCCCCACCGAGGGCGTCCACCACCAGGCCGCTGTCCTCGGCGAGCACCCAGGCGTTCAGAGCCGCCGCCTGCTGGCCCGCCTTGAGGGCCGCGTTGGCCGCGAACGTGTCGCCGGTCTCTTGGACGTCCACTGCTCCAGCCAAGCCGCGGAGCGAGCCGCAGGGGATGCCGAAGGGCGCGAGCAGTTCGAGGAGCTCGCGGAGCTTGCCTTCGTTCGTCGTGCCGAGAACGAGCATGGGGAAGGTCATGGGCCGGGCCCGCTCACCGCTTCCGGGTCGGGACCCGCGGCACGTCGATCGGCTTGGGATCGACGTCGAGGAAGATGCCGTCGAAGGCCCGCGGCTCGATCACGCCCTGGGCGAGCTTGGCCGGATTGGGCCCGAGGGCCGCGAGGATCTTCGTGATCTCAGGGTTGACGACCGCCTTGCCGTCGGCCTGCTGCACGGCCAACTGGTTGATGCTGCCGACGCAGACGATGCTCGACTCGCGATCGTGGAACTCCCAGGCCTGGATGCCCTGGCGCCGCAGGGCCACCGTGAGCCGGTGGGCCTTGTCGGCCGCCTCGACGAGCCGGCTCTCGGTCTGCAGACTCGCGAGCTTCGGGTCCTGCCAGCCCTGGCCACGCAGCGCGCCGACGAGCTTCGAGACGTCCACCAGGCCACCCGTGGTCGAGGCCGCCGCACCCGTCTCGGCCGCCTGGCCGATCATGCCCGAGCCGGTGAAGGTGGCCACGCGCACGCTGTACCGGGCCGGACAGTCGAGCAGGCTATGGGTCACGTCGGCGTTCATCTCCTGGACGAAGGCATCGACCTCGTGGCGGTTGAAATAGTCCTCGGGCAGGAGCGGGTTGGGGATCATGAACGCCAGGTGCAGCGGGCCCTTGGCCGCCTTGTCGAGCCCGGCCATCGCCCGAAAGTCGGAGAACGAGCGGCTCTTGCCGCCGTTGCCCGTGAGCGATTCCGGCTGGAGCGTCTTCACCTTCGCCAGCACCTTCTGGGCCCGCGGATCCTCGCAGGAGGCGAAGTCGCCGACGAGCACGGCCACCTCCAACACCTGCGCGGCGTTGGCGTACTTCATCGTCTTCGGCGTGCCGTCGGGGTTGAAGCCGACGCCCTTCTGGGTGCCGGTGTAGTCGAACGACTTCTCGTGGGTGTACGCCTGGAGACGGTGCCGCGACCGCAGTTCCTGCACGAGCCGGCGGGCATCCTCGCGGGCCCCTTCGCCACGGAACGTGGTGGCGAGCACCAGCCACGGGCCATCCTTCTCGGCGAGCGGAAACATCGCCTTGGGGTCGAGCTGGTCCGTGGAGAACCAGGACGTGGGCAGCCAGCCGGTCTGGCCGAGAGCGGGGCCAGCGGCCAGGCATGCGCCGAGACAGGTCAGCAGGGCGGGCAGGCGGACATGGCGCAGGGCGGGACGAATCACGGTCCGTTCTCCTCGTCTGGGCGGGCCGGCGCGGTACCGGCGGCGACGGGACGGTAGCAACCCTGCCGCCGCGCTGCCAGACTGACTCGGCCCCGGGAAACGGGGAAAATCGGGCAGAGGGCGCGAGACGAGATGACGCGAACACGAAACCGCCGTGCGCAGGTGGCAGTGGCGGCCGGGCTGCTGGCGGTGGCGGCCGTAATGGCCGGCCCCCCATGGGCGTTCATGCGCTGGCGGGAGTCGCGGCTCGTCGCACTGGCCGCCCCTGAAGTCCAGGCCGACTGGGACTCCTTCCGCGACCGGATGCGCCGCGAGTCGGGCCGCGACGGCCCGGTGCAGCGCAAGGTGCCCAAGAGCCCCGAGCCGCCGGAACTGGTCTGGCTGCGCGACTACTGGCGGCTGGCGATCGCGGCCTGGGTCGTGTTCGTCGGCCTGGGTGCCGCCTTCATCGCCCTGCTCGCCCGCGGCGCGGCGGCTTTAACGGCCGAGCACGGCTCGCGCCGTGGCCGCGACCACGAGAAACAGCACCAACGTGATGCCGAGAACACCGACGAAGGAAAACACGCGTGAATCCCTGGGGAGGAAACGCCCGGGGCGCCGCGCGGCGCCCCGTGATGCAGGGATCGTAGACGCGTCCACGGCGCCGAACAAGCCGAGCTGCGACGGGCCTGTTACGGCCTGCGGAACAGTTCCTCGGGGACGGGGGAACGGCCGGTGCGGCCGAGGTCGTCGAGCGTCCGCCGTTGGCCGACGGTGTGCCACGGCGTCACGTCGGAGAGTTCGGGCATGATCTCCAGGATCTGCTCGACGAGCATCTCCACGATCCGCCCCACGGGCGTGCCGGCCGTCCGCTCCCGCAACGCGGCCGCCGTCTTCATGAGCTTCACCATCCGCGACCGCTCGAGCACCGGGCCCGACAACTGGCCGTCGCCCTCGACGAGCAGTTCGGCCACGGGCACTTCGAGCACCTGCTGCCAGCGATGCAGATCGGAGAGCCGCAGGTCGCAGTCGGCCTGTTCCTGGCGACGAACCACCCCCATCGCCATCCCCAGCCGACGGGCGACGTTTCGCAGCGTCACGCCTTGCTGCCGGCGCACGTGGCCGATGCGGTGCAGCGCGGGGCCCGGCCGCGACTCGGGGCCATGGCCCACCAGCTCCCCCGCCTCCGCTTCGGCGCGGCAAACGTCCGAGTATTCGGCGTCGGCGAGCGCCAGGGGATCCTGGTAGGAATCGTCGTCCTCGTCAAAGCCGTCGTCGTGGAGATTGCGGTCGCAGTGAACGGTCGCCATCGTCGGTTCTCCGCTGTCGATCGGTCCGGGTGCCGCGAGCGTGTCGCGGTGCATGCTTGTACGCAGCCGGACCGGATCGCGTTCGCGGGCCGGAGAAAAATTTTCGGGGGCTGCCCCGGCGGCCGAAACGGACGCCACAATGACGCCTCCTGAACCCGCCAGCCGGAGGTTTTTCGTGTCGCCCGAGCCCGCCGCCCCGCTCCCGATCACCATGTCCGCCGGAATCCACCGGCGAACCGCCTGGGTCGCCCTGCCCGCCCGCTCCTGCCTCGTCGCCCGCGGCAAGGACGCGGTGCCGTTCGTGGACCACTTCACAACGGCCGCTGTCACGCGGCTCGAGCCGGACGGATGCTGCGCGGGCTTTTTCACCGACGCCCGTGGCGGGGTGCTCGCGCTGACGTCGATCGTGCGCACCGCCGAGGGCCTGTGGATCGACGCCGCGGCGGGTGTCGCGACGGCGCTCCGCGACCACCTCGAGCACTACCACATCCGCGAGGACGTCGAACTGATCGACGCGTCGGCAACGCGGGCGAGCTTTCTGCTCGTCGGGCCCGATGCGGAGGCATGGCTGGCCGCGCACGGGTCGGGCAGCCGGCTGCCGCAGCCGCTGACGCACGGGAACATTCGGCTCGGCGGCATCGGGGCCGACGTCGCGCGGCTCGCCTGGTGCGGCCCCGACGGCTGCCTCGTGCAGGTGGCGGCCGACGACGGCCCGCAGGTGGCGGCCTGGCTCGCCGCCGAGTCGCTGCCGCGGGCCGACGCCGCGGTCGGCGACGCGATCCGCATCGAGGCCGGCTGGGCCGACCCGGCCGACATCCTTCCCAAGACGCTCCCGCAGGAAATCGACCAGGCGGGACAAGCGATCTCGTTCACAAAAGGCTGTTACCTCGGTCAGGAGACCGTGGCCCGCATCGACGCGCTGGGCCATGTGAACCGCCGGCTCGTCGGACTGGCCACCCCCCGCGCCGTCGCGCCAGGCACGGAAGTCCGCTGCGGCGGCGAACCGGTGGCGCGGGTGACGTCGGCCTGTTTCTCGTCGCGGCTCGCTGCGGGGCTGGCGTTGGCGATCGTGCCGCTGAAGGCGCTCGCGGGCGACCTGTCGCTCGACGTCGGCGGTGAGCCCGCGCGGATCGTGCCGCTGCCGGTGCCGCCCGTTCCCGTCGGGGCCGAGGAACTGCTGCTCGAGGCACGACGGTTTCGCGTGGTCCGGATTCCGCAGCCGTGCGCCGACGGCACCGTCGCCTCGCGGGAGGTCGTGATCCACCCGGGCAGCGTGGTGGTCGTGCCCTTGGTCACAGCGGACGAGGTGTGCCTCATCGAGGTCGTGCGGATGGCCGTCGGCGACACGCTCCTGGAACTGCCCGCCGGCACGCTCGACCGCGAGGAGCCGCTGGCGACCGCCGCGGCCCGCGAACTCGCCGAGGAGACGGGGTATCGCGCGGGCACGATCGAGGCGGCCGGATCCTTTTGGATGTCACCGGGCATCCTCCGTGAGCGCATGCACCTCTTCGTGGCCCGGGACCTCGCGCCCGGGCCGCAGGCTCTCGAGCCGGGCGAGCAGATCCGCACCCGGCACGTCGCCTGGGACGAGGCGGTCGCCATGTGCCGTGACGGCAGGATCGAGGACGCCAAGACGATCGCCGGCATCCTGCTACTCGACGCGCGTCGGCGGGCCGCGAGTCGCTGACGGCTCGATCCCGCCGCGGTCGTTCAGGCGTCCGGGGCCGCTGCCGGCTCCGCGCGTCGGTCAAGCAGGAAGAGCAGCCCGCCGACGAGGCCGGTGAGGACCGTGCCCAGGCCCCAGAGCAGGGCCACGGCGATCGCCTTGTCGGCCGGTACGCCATACTTGCCGAGGAGCATTTCCATGGCGCTCTCGCGCATCCCGAAGCCGCCGATGCCCACAGGCAGCACCATCAGCAGGGCCACGAGCGGCACGACCGAGAACCAGATCAACAGCGGCAACTGCACGTGCAGCGTCCGTGCCATCAAGGCCACGACCACCGCGCCTCCCATCTGCACGACGAAGCTCCAGCCCACGGCCCGCATGATGAGCAGCGGCCGCTGCTGGTACGGCAGCAGCTGGGCGAGGAAGCCCCGTGCCCGATGGCCCTCCGGCAGGCTGGCGATGATCCGGTCGATCGACTGGAGCCCGAGCCAGAACGCCCCGAGCACGAGGCCCAGCAGCGTTGCCGCCACGGCCGCCGCGCTGGCGTACCCGAGGCGATACTCGCTGGCCGCCAGGGCCGTGCCCGCCAGAACCCCGAGAGCGGCCAGGCCCGTCAGCCGGTCGGCGAGCACCGAGCACCCGGCCAGCAGCCGCCGCGCGGTCGTGTCGCCGACGCGGTAGGCCTTGAAGACGTCGCCGCCGATCGACCCCGGCAGGCAGAGGTTGAAGAACATCCCCTCGAAGAACCGCCAGATGAAAAACCGCCGCGGCCGTTCGAAACCGAGCGGCCTGGCGAGCGCAGCCCACCGCACACCGGCGACGACCTGGACTAGCACGCTGGCCGTCAGGCCGATCAGCCACCAGGTCCAATCGGCACTCCGCAGATGTGCGGCCAACTGAGACCACTTGACCGTCCGCAGCGCATAGGCCATCAGGCCCGCCGTCGCTGCCACGCGGAGCACGAGACTCAGCCACGGCGGCAGCAGGTTGCGGGATGGCGGCGAATCGGCGACTGGCGAAGCGTCCATGAAGAGCGGCCTGCGAACGGGGAAAATCGCGGCTACCCTACACGAAATCGCCCCCGCGGACCCAGACGACATGCCGGCAGCAGCCTTTCCGTCCTGGTTGGACCTTTTTCCCTGGGCCGAAACGGCGATCCTCGCCTGCGCCTTCGTGTGGGGGGCGATGCTGGGGAGCTTTCTCAATGTCGTCGTCCATCGCGTGCCCAGAGGCGCATCGATCGTCCACGGCCGCTCGCGCTGCCCGCGGTGCGGTGCACCCGTCCGCCCCCGCGACAACGTGCCCGTGCTCGGCTGGCTGCTTCTTCGCGGCCGGTGCCGCGACTGCGCGGCGCCGATCTCGGCGCGCTACCCACTCGTGGAGGCGGGCTGCGGCTTGCTCATGACGGCGGTCGCGGCCGTGGATCTCGTCCACGGCGGCATCGACCGCATGCTGCTGCGCGGCGACTGGCTGCCCTGGGCGCGGTTCGCCTGTCACGGGCTCGCGCTGCTGACGCTCGTGGCATGGACGCTGATCGCCGCCTCGGGCAGCCGGGTGCCGAGGCCCGCGGCCCTCATGGCGGTCGTCGTCGCGGGACTGGCCGCCGTCGCCCTGCCGGCGGTCCAGCCGCTCGGCATGCTGCCGGCGGGTGGGGCATGGCCCGCTGGACACCCGCGACTGGCGGCGCTCGTGACGTGGCTGACAGGCACCGCGGCGGGATGGATCGCCGGCGGCGCCGGGCGCAGCCATGCTTGTGCGGCGCTGACGCTTCTCGGCGCCGCCTTCGGCTGGCAAGTGGTGACGGTGGTGACGGCGGTGAGGACCGTGGGCCGGCTCGGCTGGCGCTGGGCGGCAAGCCGGACGCCTGCCCGGTCCTGAACGACCGCGGGAAATCGCCTTGCCGCGCGGGTATGATGGCGGTGTCCCCGCACGGACGAACACCATGGCGAAACTCCAGTCCATCTTCCAGACCGCGTCGCACGGGGCTTCGTCGCCGGCGCCCGCGACGGCGCTGGCGGAGTTCGACGAGCCCTTTCTCGCCGGTTGCCGGCGGCGGGCGGCCGCGTTCGCGGCCGACATGCGCGAGCCCGAGCAGCGGCTGGCATGGCTGGTGATCGGCATCCTCATGACCCTGCTCATCTACAGCTACTGGCCGGGCCTGCTGAACGCGAAATCAAGCTGGGACAACCCGCAGTATTCCCACGGCTGGATCGTGCCCCTGTTCGCAGCGGGATTGCTCTTCTGGTGGCGGCAGCCCGTGCAGCCGGTGCCGGTCTCGGCCCGCCTGGCGGGCATGGGCCTCCTCGTCGGCAGTTTCGCGCTGCGGCTGTGGTGCGCCAGCTACCGGATCGTGACGATCGACATGTACACCTTCGTGCCCGCGCTGGCGGGCGTGTTTCTCCTGGCCGGCGGCTGGAAGATGTTTCGCTGGGCCTGGGCTCCGATCGCCTTTCTGATCTTCATGTATCCGCTGCCGGACGAGGCGACGCGTTACCTGCTCGGTCCGCTGCAGACCCTGGCCACGATGGTCAGCACGTTCGCCCTGCAGACGATGGGCTTCGACGCCTACCGCGAGGGCAACCAGATCATCCTCGGGGACCGCCACCTGAACGTCGTCGACGCGTGCAGCGGCCTGCGGATGCTCACGATCTTCGTGGCACTTTCCGTGGCGCTGGTTTTGCTTGGGAACCGGGAGTGGTGGGAGAACGCGGTCGTCATCGCCAGCGCCGTGCCGATCGCCCTGATCGTGAACTCCATCCGGATCACCGTGACGGGGGTGATGTACACCATCGACGCCGAACTCGCCGACAAGATTTTCCACGACTGGGCCGGGTATTTCATGATGCCGCTGGCGCTGGGGATGTTGTTTTTCGAGCAGCAACTGCTGTCCTGGCTGGTCGTGGCGGAGGATGCCGCGCCGGCGGTGGTCACCGCCGCCCGGGTCGGCCTGACGCCCGGCAATTCCACGGTTCCGGCGGCTCGAAAGGCCGCGAATTTCCCTTCCCTCGCCCAGCCGGGAACTGGCGAAAAAGTAAGGTAGACTAGAGGGCTGCCGGTTTCGGGTCGGCCAGAAGGCCGCGTCGTGCGTATGGAGATGGCGAGACTGCGGTGACATGAGCGAATCCCATCCGGTAACTGAAGGCACACAGCAGGCAGCGTTCGACGCGCAGAGCGCGTCGGCCGGCATGTTGGCGCCCATCCGCGATACCAGCCTGGCACCAGCGCAGCCGCAGTTCTTCCCGCCGGCCTACGGCGCGGGCGGCGATCCGCTCGCCGGGGGCATCGACTACAAGCGGGTGTGGCACGCGTTCCGCCGCCGCTGGCTGCCGGCCGTGGCCCTGGGGCTGCTCGCCGCGACCGCTCTGGCGGTGCCGATCTGGCTGTTCATGCCCCGAGGCTTCGAGGCCGTGGCCTGGTTGCGGGTCCGCGACAAGACGGGCATGTTCGGCGGCGGCGGCCGCGACAACGCGGAATACGAGTCGTACCGCAAGACGCAGGTGCAGCTCATCAAGAGCCCGTTCGTGCTGATGTCGGCCCTCCGTCGTCCCGGAGTCTCGGAGCTCAAGACGCTCCAGGACGAGAAGCAGGACCAGGTCGGCTGGCTCGCCCGCAACATCCAAGTCACGGCGCCGATGGAGTCGGAAGTGCTCCAGGTGCGGCTTCGCGGGGAAAACGCGAGCGACGTGACGCAGATCGTCAACGCGGTCACGCAGTCCTATCTCGGCGACGTCGTCAACAAGGAAAAGGGCGATCGCCTCGAGCGCCGTGACACGATCGAGCGGCAGTACAAGCAGAACATGACCGAGGTCCGGCGACGGCGCGACGAGTACAACAACCTCGCAAAGACGCTCGGTGCGAGCGACAGCATCGAGGTCGCCACCCAGCGGAGCCTGCTGCTCGACCACCTCGGCACGTTGCGGGCCCAAAAGACGTCGATGGAACGCGATCTGTCGGTCATCGACGCCGAACTCGCCGTCCTCGACGCCAAGGCGCGGGGCGACATCAGCGAGGAGGAGTCGGTGCCGGACGAGATGCTCGACGCCATGCTCGCCCGCGACCCGATGATCGCGGAACTGCGGGACCGGCTGGCGAGCCTCGACGAGGCGATGACCTTCCAGGCGGAGCGGAGTGCCCGCGGGGCCAACGACCCGGCCGTGAAACGGCTCGAAGCGCAGCGGGCGAGCCTCGTGGAGCGGATCGGGCAACGTGGCGAGGAACTGCG
The DNA here is from genome assembly GCA_044358905.1 of Pirellulales bacterium. Taxonomy (GTDB): domain Bacteria; phylum Planctomycetota; class Planctomycetia; order Pirellulales; family UBA1268; genus QWPN01. The sequence goes on from JBIKND010000028.1 coordinate 23,837, forward strand.
GCCGCAGATCATCGCCCAGATGTCGCTCGACGCCGCGGGCCGCCGCTCCGGCGCCGTCGACGGCCCGGGCGTGCTGCGGATGCGCCGGCAGATCATGTCCCAGGAGCTGGAGGTCAAGTCGAAGGAGTTCGAAAAGGTCGCCAAGGAGGTCACCGAACTCGGCCAGGCGAACGCCGACCTCTCGGCCCGCCGCTCTGAGATCGAGCAGCTCGAAAGGGTGACCGAGCAGATGGGCATGCAGCTGCAGGCTTCGGAAGTCGACATCGCCATGCCGGCCCGCGTGGAACTGATCGAGGAGGCGAGCGTGCCGGAAGGCAGCGACGAGCTGTTCCGCACCATGCTGACGATCCTGGCCGGGCTCGGCGGTCTCGGGCTCGGGGCCGGCGCCGTGGTGCTCTTCGAATACCTCCGCGATCGCCTGAGCACGGCGGAGGAGATTTCCCAGCGGGTCGGGGTGCGGGTGGTGGGCACGCTTCCGAAAGTGACCCGCTCCCGCAAGCGTTCGACCGCCGGCGAGATGGCCGAGAGCGTCGACGGAGTGCGGACCGTGATCTCACAGACCGGCCGCGAGGCTCCCAAGGTGATCCTCGTGACCAGCGCCGTCGAGCACGAGGGCAAAACGACGTTCGCCGCGCAGCTCGCCGCCAGCCTGGCCCGTTCCGACAAGCGGACGCTGCTGCTCGACGGCGATCTGCGGCATCCCAACGTCCACTTGGCGCTCGAGCTCGACCTGCGGGCCGGCCTGCCGGAACTGTTGCGCGGCGAGATCATGAATGACGAAGCGGTGCAGCCGACGGCCATCGAGGGGCTGTTCGCCGTCACCGGCGGCACCTGCGACTACGCGGCGATCACCGCCTTGTCGCGGCCGGAGCTGGCCAAGGTGATCAAGGGATTCCGGGAGTCGTTCGATCACGTCGTGATCGACGCGGGTCCGGCCCTGGCCTTCGCCGACGCCCTGCTGCTCGGCCAGTTGAGCGACGTGGCGATCGTGGCCACGATGCGGGACGTGAGTCGCGTGCCTTTGGTGGTCGCGGCGGTCGACAAACTGCGGGGCGTGGGCGTGCGGGTGCTGGGCACGGTCGTCAACGGCGTGTCTGATTCTTCTTCGCGGCGGTTCTACGCGTCGCCGCTGCCGACCTGACGACGGTCCAGGATCGGGCGTGAGTTACGGAGAGTGGGTGCCATGAAGCCGATGGCGATCATCCCGGGAGGTTCTGGATCCGAAGCTGCGGCCGAGATGCCCGGGACCCAGACGGCGGGTTCGTGGTCCGCGGGGCTGGCGACGCTCGTCGCGGCGGTGGTGCTCGTGGCGGGCGTGACCGTCCTCCAGGGCATGTGGACTGATCGCTGGAATAAACGTGACGTTGGCGCCGCACTGCAGCGCGACGCCGAGATTCTGGAAAGCGTGTTTCCGCAGCGGTTCGGCGACTGGGAGTTCGAGAAGGAACTGGAGTCGAACCCCAAGGAGCTCGAGCGGGCCGGCGCGGTGGGGCACATCTCCCGGCTGTACCGGAACGTCCGCACCAAGGGCCGCGTCTCGGCCTTCGTGGTCTGTGCCACGCCGCACGACGCCTCGGGCCACACGCCCGACCGCTGCTATCCCGGCGCCGGCTTCGAGATCGGGGAGTCGGAGCACCGCCAGGCGGTGCCGCTGGCCGACGGCCGAAAGGCCGAGACCTTCACCGGCACGTTCCGCAAGCAGGGACAGACGCTCCGCGTGTTCTGGACGTATGGTGTCGACGGCCAGTGGGTGGCCCCGCAGATCGCCCGCATCGAACTGGCCGGTACCGACGCCGTCTACAAACTCTACGCCATCATCGACGAGACCCGCCTCAAGGGCGCCCAGTCGATGCAGGAGTGCGTCGACTTTCTGGGCACGCTGCTGCCGGCGCTCGACCAGGCCGTGGCGGCGGCCCGGGCGGGTGAGCAGCCCGCCACGCCGCCTGCGGCCGCCCCGGAATCGGCCACCGAGCAGGCGGCGACGGCCGCGGCGGCCGCCAACGGCTGACTCCGGCCGTTTTCGGCCGCGATTCGACTTGTGGATTGCGGCTGGAACGGTATCGTCACGGGTCGGCAGGCCGGTCGACAGGGCCGGTGCCGCAAGCGGATCGTGCCACCATAGGAGGGTCAGTCGTGTCGCTGAATTCGAAGCGTGCTTTGGTCACGGGCATCACCGGCCAGGACGGCTCCTATCTCGCCGAACTGCTCCTCGACAAGGGCTACGAGGTGCATGGCCTCGTGCGTCGCTCCAGCACCTTCGGCACCCAGCGGATCGAGCACCTGTATCGCGACATCCACGAGGTCGAGCGGCCGCTGGTGCTGCATCACGGCGACATGGCCGACGGCAACGGCCTGGCCCGCCTGATCCGCGAGATCCGGCCCACCGAGGTCTACAACCTCGCCGCGCAGAGCCACGTGCGCGTGAGTTTCGACCAGCCGACCTACACCGCCGACGTGACCGCCGTCGGCACGCTGCGGCTCCTGGAGGCGATCCGCGACTTCCAGGATGCGATCGGCTACCAGATCCGCTTCTACCAGGCCTCGAGCTCGGAGATGTACGGCAAGGTGGTGGAGACGCCGCAGTCGGAGAC
>JBIKND010000176.1:0-7866 GCA_044358905.1 Pirellulales bacterium
GCATGGGTGATGACGGCCCGCGGCACCCGCCGCCAGGGATCGACGTGGAAGTCGCCCCGCGGGCAGTAGAGCCCCGACTCGGTCACCTGCAAAAGATCCTGCACCGCGCCGTCTCCCTCACCACAGTCTTGCCGCGGCCGGCGGAGCACGTGTGCCGCACTCTCACCACGTGAGGCAGGCGAGGGTGTCGGCGTGAGGATGCTGAGCGTGGCGGACCTTCGCCAGCGAAGCAACTCATGCCGCACCCGAGCCGGGTTGGGCTCGACGGTGAACCTTCGGCGCGCGGCGATTCAATCAGCGATACGCCTGATTGCCGACGGCCGGGAAGCGATATCCACCGAACCCGAGGGGAGCATACCGCGGCCAGTCGCCCGGGGTGACCCCTGGCGGCGTGCCGTACATTTTCCAGGTGGGCGTGCGGGGGTTCGTGGGGGGCACGAAGTACTTGGGCCGGGTGCCGTGACCGGTGACGTAGGGGGACGCCCCCGGCTGGTACGGCGCCTGCCGTTGCGGGGTGCCCAGCGACATCGGGGACCGGGGCCCCGAGAACCAGCGGCCCGCGGCGTATGCGGGGCAGGGGAGTGCCGCCGCAAAGATCGCGATGCACAGCAGGTGGCGTGTGGAGGACGAAAGGCGCAGCATCGGGACTGCTCCGCAGGAGATCAGGGAAAACGGACCAATCGCAACCTCGAACACCACCGCGACTTGCTAGCAGAGAATCGTCACCGGCAGTCTCTCCACTTTGCCCGATCCGCACGGGCGCGAGCGGCACCGATGACGCCGGTTGTAGGGAGGCCGAACGCGATCGGCCCGCCGGCAGTGGCGGCGTTGGCTGGGTTTGCGATTTTGCGGAGGGGCGGCGTTCGGTGTTTGGAAGCCCGAGGCGCGAGCCGAGGGAATGCGGATCGCTTCCGGTGCGGCGACGCGGATTCCCTCAGCTTCCGCTTCGGGCTTCCCGGCAGTGGCGGCAACTCGCCGTCCGGCAGTCATCTCGGGTCGGTGGGCTTCGGGCTTCCCGGCAGCGGCGGCGTCGGCTGGGTTTGCGATTTTGCGGAGGGGCGGCGTTCGGTGCTTGGAAGCCCGAGGCGCGAGCCGAAGGGAATGCGGATCGCTGTCACTGCGGCGACGCGGATTCCCTCAGCTTCCGCTTCGGGCTTCCCGGCAGTGGCGGAGACTCGCCGTCCGGCAGTCACCTTAGGATCGGTGGGCTTCGGGCTTCCCGGCAGTGGCGGAGACTCGCCGTCCGGCAATCATCTCGGGTCGGTGGGCTTCGGGCTTCCCGGCAGCGGCGGCAACTCGCCGTCCGGCCGTCAGCCCGGATCGGTCGTCTTGCCGCGGGCTGGCTTCGACGGCTTGGCGGGCTTGTGCGTCGAGCGGCCGTTGCGGCTCGTGGCGCCGGCCCAGCGGATCTCCGCCGGCATTCCGAACACCTTTTCGAAGAGATCGGTTCGCCGCTCGGCTCCCCACAGATCGACCTGTGGCTCCACGTCGGCTACAGCCTCGATCACGACGCGGCCGTCGATGACCTGCGCCCGCACGTCGCGCACCTGCTGCGAACGGCTGCGGTCGAGGCCGCCGGCGAGGCGGAGGATCGCCGCCAGCCGCTGCACCCGCCGCTGGTCCTCGGTGGAGAGCCGGGCCAGGTTCTCGTGCTTCCGCTTGGGATGGGCGCCGCGGTGATAGCGGGCCACGTTGGCGATCAGTTCCAGATCGTGGGCCCGCACGCCGGGCAGGCGGCTGTTGCGGATCAGGTGGTAGCTGTGCTTGTGATGCTGGTCGTAGTTGATGACGTAGCCCACGTCCTGGAGGCGGGCCGCGCACTCGAGCAGCAGGCGATCGCCGGTCGGCAGGTCGAGAGGCTCGGCGAGTTGCTCGAAGATCCGTCCGGCGAGGGCCGCCACCTTCCGGCCGTGTTCCAGTTCGCCCGAGCAGGCCGCGGCCAGCCGCTCGATCGCCTCCTCGCGGAGGGCGGGATCGTCGGCGGACGCGCCGCCGAGGGCCGCCTCGTCGAGCATCTCGCGCACCAGGCCGTCGCGGACGCCGCGGGTGTGGATGACGAGCGTGTTGACGCGAAACCGTTTGAGCAGCGCATCGACGATCGACAGGCCGGCGATGATGATGTCGGCCCGGTCGGGCGTCATGCCGGCCATCGCCCGCCGGGCCCGCAGCGGCATCTTGCGGAGCCGGTCGAGCAGGTGCCGAACCTCGGCCTGCGAGACCTTGTAGCCCGCGACGGGCACGTCGAGCTGTCGCTTCGCGGCCATGATGAGTTCGGCGAGCGTGGTGAACGTGCCGCCGCAGCCGACCAGGAAGTGCGGCGCGAACAGCGGCCGCGTCGTCCGCTTCTTGAGCGTGGCCGCGATCTCCTCCTCGAGCCGCTCCACGCCCTGATCGAAATGATCACCCTCGGAGCCCTCGCCGAGGCCGAACTGCTCCGTGAGCCGCACGGCCCCCAGGGGCGTGGAGAAGATCGACTCGATGAGGTTGCCGGTGGCGAACACGAGCTCCGTGCTGCCGCCGCCGATGTCGGCCACGATCACGTTCTTGCCCGTGAGGTCGAAGGCGTGCTGGACGCTGGCGAAGGCCAGGCGGGCCTCCCGTTCGCCGGAGATCACCTCCACCTCGAGCCCCACCTGCTCGCGAACCCGGCGGCAGAACTCGGGGCCATTGCGCGACTCGCGGACGGCGCAGGTGGCGATCGTCCGCAGGCTCGTCACCTGGTAGCCGGACGCGATCTCCTTGAAGGTGCGCAGGGCCGCCACGGTGCGGTCCATCGACTCATCGTCGAGCCGGCCCTGCGAAGACACGCTCCGCCCGAGCCGGGTGGGCTCCCGCTCCTCGTCGAGGATCCGGTAGTTGCCCCCCCGCAGCGCCTCGGCGACCAGCAGCCGCACGCTGTTGGAGCCGATGTCGATGGCCGCCAGCCTGGAGGCCAGCTCGGCCGACAGATAGATCTGCTTTTCCTCGACCGGGTGGTCCATGGTCGGAGTCCTGGGAAGATGGCATCCGAATCATACCTTCCATCCGCTACACTAATCTGTTCGTGGAAAAAGCCATCCATGGCCTGTTCCCGCTCCCTTCCATGGATCTCGACACCGTGCCCGCCGAGCCCGTCGTCTATCCGGGGGCGGGCGGCTGGTCGCCCGCATCGGACCTGGCCCTGGCCGTCGGCAACTTCGACGGCGTGCATCTCGGCCATGCGGAGATCGTGCGGCGGTTGCGGGCGATCGCCGCTCGTCTCGGCGTGCCGGCGGCCGTGCTCACGTTCGACCCGCATCCGGCCACGATCGTCCGGCCTGACGCCGCCCCGACGCCGCTGACGACGCCCGCGCGGCGGGCCGAACTCCTGCTGGGACTCGGCCTCGACGCGGTGCTCGTGCAGCCGGTGGACCGGCGGTTCGTGGCACTCGAAGCCGAGGCCTTCTATCGCGACCTGCTTCGCGGCCGGCTACGGGCCCGGGCGCTCGTCGAGGGGGCCGACTTCCGCTTCGGCCGTGGCCGGCGGGGCGACGTCGGTCTGCTCGCCACGCTGGGGGCTGCCGACGGCGTGATGGTGGAGGTCGTTCCGCCGGTCGTCGCCGGAGACGCGGCCGTGTCGAGTTCCCGAGTTCGCGAGCTGGTGGCGGCCGGTGACGTGGCCGCGGCCAATCGTCTGCTGACGGCGCCCTTTCGCGCGAGCGGGACGGTCGTGCACGGGGCCCACCGCGGCGCGGCGCTCGGCTTTCCCACGGCGAACCTCGCCGGCATCGCCACGCTCCTGCCGGCGGCCGGTGTCTACGCCGCCCGCGCCGTGCTGCCCGACGGCCGCGTGCACGCCGCCGCGGTCCACATCGGCCCCAACGCCTCGTTCGGCGAGACGGCGCTTTCGGTCGAGGCGCACCTCATCGACTTCGCGGACGATCTCTACGGCAGCCGGCTCGACGTTGACTTCCTCGCGCGGCTGCGCGACACTCGTCGCTTCGACGCCATCGACGATCTGGTGGCCCAGATGCGGTCCGACGTCGAGGCGGCCGCGCGGATCGCGGCGCCGCCGGCCACGGGCCCCGCACCACGGAGTGATCATGCGACTTGACTGGGCGAGCCTGCTGGAAATCATCCGGTCGTGCCAGCGGGTGGTGCTCACCAGCCACGTGCGGCCCGACTGCGACGCACTGGGCAGCGAGCTCGGCCTGCTCGGCATCCTCGAGGCCCTCGGCAAGGACGTGCGGATCGTCAACGCCCAGGCCACGCCCGCGAACCTCAAGTGGATCGATCCGGACAAGCGGATCGAGTCGCTGGCCGAGGGCGTCAAGCCGGCCGACCTCGCCGACCGCGACCTGTTCATCGTCCTCGACACGAGCGCCTGGGCGCAGCTGGGGGCGATGGGCGACGTGGCCAAGTCGATGCGCGACCGGGTGCTCGTCATCGACCACCACGTCAGCGAGGACGATCTCTCCGACCGCTGGTTCAAGGACACGGCGGCGGAGGCGACCGCCCGCATCGTCTACGAGATCGGCCTCCGGCTCCGGGTGCCGCTCACGGAGCGGATCGCCACGCCGCTCTACGCCGGGCTGTCCACCGACACCGGCGGCTTCCGGTTTCCGAGCGTGAGCGGCGAGAGCTTCCGGATCGCCGGCCGGCTCGTGGACGCGGGCGCGAACCCGACCGCGATCTACCGCGAGCTCTTCGAGCAGGATTCGCTCGCCCGGCTCCACCTCGTGGGCCGCACGCTCGCCGGTGCCGTCACTTCCCACGACGGCCGCGTGATCGTCTCGACGGTCCGGCAGAAGGACATCAAGGAGGTGAAGGCGCAGCCCGCCGACACCGAGGACCTCGTGAACCTCACGCTTGCGGTCAAGGGCACCGAGGTGGCCGCGATCCTCATCGAGCAGCCCGACGGCCGGATCAAGGTCAGCTTCCGCAGCCGCGGCCGGCTCGACTGCAACGCGCTCGCCGGCCGGTTCGGCGGCGGCGGCCACAAGGCCGCGGCGGGCACGATCGTCGACGGGCCGTTCGAGGCGGCCCACGAGCGGGTGGTGGCGGCGGTGGACGAAGCCTGGCTCGCTCTCCAGGCGGCGCCCGCCTGACCGTCGGCCCGCGAGGCACTCCACGCGCCCGCAGCAGGCAAGGCATGACGAGCGAGACACGCATGACAAGACAGACGCCCATGACACGACCGACGTCCGACCGACCGGATCACGCCGCCGACGCTCGGCGCGGGTTCCTCGCGAAGGTGCTCGCCATCGTCTGCGGGGGACTTGCGACGCTCACGCCCCTGGCCGCCGGCCTGTGGGCGTTCCTCGATCCGCTGGGCCGGCGCTCCGCCGCCGCCCGCTTCGTGCCGGTGGCCGACCTGGCGGCGATTCCCGCCGACGGCGTGCCGCGTCGGTTTCCGGTGGTGACCGATCGCAAGGACGCCTGGACGGGCTACGCCGCGGAGCCGGTGGGCGGCGTGTGGCTGCGGCGCCAGGCGGGTAGCGACGTCGTGGAGGCCCTCTCCGCCACCTGCCCGCACGCGGGCTGCTCGGTGGAGATGGCCGCCGGTGGCACCTGCTTCCGCTGCCCGTGCCACAACAGCGAGTTCACGTTCGGCGGCGGCATCATGGAGCCCAGCCCGAGCCCGCGGCCGATGGACGCCCTCGACTGCCAGGTGTCGAAGGACGGCGCCGTCGCCGTGCAGTGGCAGGTCTTCCTGGCGGGCATCGCCGACAAGGTGGCCAAGCGATGAAGCCCAGCACCACTCCACGCCGTGGGCCGCTCGGCCGGTTGGCCGACTTCCTCGACGACCGCACCGGCTGGCGCGGCCTCGTCCACGAGGCGCTCTTCGAGCGGGTGCCGGGCGGCGCCCGGTGGCGATACGTGTGGGGCAGCACGCTCGTCTTCGCCTTCATGACGCAGGTGATCACGGGCCTCTTCCTGTGGGCGAACTACGCGCCCAGCGCCCAGACCGCCTGGGAGAGCGTCTACTACATCCAGCACGAGATGGCCGGCGGCTGGCTGCTCCGCGGCATCCACCACTTCATGGCCCAGGCGATGGTGGTGCTCCTCGCGATGCACCTTCTCCAGGTGGTGATCGACGGCGCCTACAAGGCGCCCCGCGAGGTGAACTTCTGGCTCGGCCTCGTGCTCATGATCCTCGTGCTCGGCATGGCGCTCACCGGCTATCTGCTCCCCTGGGACCAGAAGGGCTATTGGGCGACGATCGTGGCCACGAACCTCGCCGGCATCGTGCCCTTCGTGGGGCCGTCGCTGCAGCAGGTGATCGTGGGGGGCAGCGACTACGGCCACCACACGCTGACGCGGTTCTTCGCCCTGCACGCCGGCTTCCTTCCGGCGACGCTCGTGCTGTTTCTCGTCGTTCACCTGGCGCTGTTCCGCAAGCACGGCCTCCATGCCAAGCAGCCGATCACCCGGCCCGACGCGATGTTCTGGCCCGACCAGGTGCTCAAGGACGCCGTGGCGATGCTCGCGGTGCTGGCGGTGGTGCTCGGCGTGATCCTCGTGCCGGCGGTGCGGACGATGCTCGCCGGCGGTGACGTGGACTGGGGCCACGTGGGGGCCGAACTGGGCGCGCCGGCCGATCCCGCCGCGGCCTACGCCGCCGCCCGGCCGGAGTGGTACTTCCTCTTCCTGTTCCAGTTCCTCAAGGTCTTCGAGGGCTGGGGGGCGACGGGTGAGTTCCTCGGCGCGATCGTCGTGCCGGGCCTGATCATGGGCGTGATGTTCCTGATGCCGATCATCGGCAACTGGCGGCTCGGGCACCGGTTCAACGTCGCCTTCACGCTGGCGATCGTGGCGGGCGCCGGCCTGCTCACGGCGCTGGCCCTGAACGAAGACTATTGCTCCCTGTGGATCGACAAGGCCACGCTCGCCGACGCGGAGAAGCTCCACGACCAGACCGGCGGCGACGAGGCGAAGATCGCCGCGGCCCTCGGCAACGACGCGGCGAAGATCGCGGCCATGCAGAAGAAGCTTGCGAAGCTCGAGGCCTGGCGCAACTCCCACGCCTTCCTCGCCGCCTCCCGCCGCGCGAAGGTCGAGGCCGAGCGGGCCGTCGAACTCGCCGGCCGGCCGGAGCGGATTCCGCCGACGGGCGCCCTCGACCTCGTCCGCCGCGACCCGCTCCTCCGCGGCCCGAAGCTCTTCGGTCTCCTCGACGGCAAGGACTGTGCGAGCTGCCATGCCCACGTCGATCCCGCGGCCCCCGACGCCGCCACGAAGTTCGCCGCCGCCTCCGCGGCCAACCTCCACGGCTTCGGCACCGCCGCCTGGGTCCGCGGGCTCTTCGATCCGCAGCGGGTCGCCGGACCGGAGTACTTCGGCAACACGGCCCACAAGGACGGCGACATGGTGGCCTACGTCCGCGACGAGATGACCGACCGCGAGAAGTGGAAGCCCGACGAGATCGAGGCCGTCGCGGTGGCACTCGCCGCCGAGGCGGGCCTGCCCGATGCGGGAGCCACGGCGGCGCAGGTCGAGCGGGGTCGGGCCCTGATCGCCGATGGCGACCGCTGCGGCGCCTGCCACGAGTTCGGTGGCAACGGCACGGGCTTCGGCGCCGCCCCCGACCTCACCGGCTGGGCCGGCCGCGACTGGCTTGTGGGAATCATCGCCGACCCGACGCACGAGCGGTTCTACGGCGACTCCAACGACCGGATGCCGGCCTTCGAGAAGGCGATGCCGCGCGAGCAGATCGAGATCCTCGCCGACTGGATGCGGGGCCGGTGGTATCGGCCGGCCGTCGCGCACGGGGCTGCCGCGGAGTAGCGGGGCGGGGAGGGGTTGCCCGTGCCCCGTCGCCGGACGTTCGCTGCGGGCATCCTGCCCTGCGCTCACTCGGAGGTGCCTGGCGCTTCGCCCTCCGGGCTGCGCTGGGCACCTACGCCG
>JBIKND010000029.1:0-26396 GCA_044358905.1 Pirellulales bacterium
CGTCTAGTTCATCCGTGTTGTTTCACTATGTCAGTCTGCACATCGACCATTCCGCAGAGGACCACTCTGCGGCTCCAGACACCCTGTAGGTGCAGACTGGCAGTCTGCACATCGACCATTCCGCAGAGTACCACTCTGCGGCTCCAGAGACCCTGTAGGTGCAGACTGGCAGTCCGCACATCGCCCATTCCGCAGAGGACAACTCTGCGGCTCCAGACACCCTGTAGGTGCAGACTGGCAGTCTGCACATCGACCATTCCGCAGGGCGAGAACCCGCAGCCTCGGCGGTCGGGGACCGCCGCTACAGGATCCGGGCGTGGCGGGCCAGCGCCTCGAGCGCCGCGTGGCCCACCTCCTCGACCGTGATCAGACGCATGCAGTCGTGGTGGCCGAGCGGGCAGACTGCCTCGTTGCACGGCGCGCAGACGAGCGGTTTTCGAATCTCGACGCACCGCTCCTCGTCGGACCGACCCAGCACCGGGTCGGTCGGGCCGAGGAGCACGACGGTGGGCACGCCGAACGACGCGCCGATGTGCCGCGGCCCGCTGTCCGACGAGACGGAAAGCGCCGCCCGCCGATACACGGCCTTGGAGAGCCCGAGCGGCAAATCCGCGACGTCGCCCAGGCCGGCCACGCCGGGGTGCGACGCCTGCGCCACGATCGCCCGGGCCTGATCCCGGTCGCCCGGACCGCAGTGGACCAGCACGCACGCGCCGGGCACCCGCTCCACGAGCCACCGCGCCAGCGTTGCATGATTGGCGACGCCCCAGGCCCGGGCGGTGCCGTTGGAACTGTTGTCGTTGAGCACGACGAGCGGATCGCCGCCGCCCGGATCGCGGCCCGGAAAGAGACGCGTGAGCACGGTCTCCGCGAGACGTTCGTCCTCCCGCGTCGTGGCCAGTTCGAGCTGGAGCGGCTGCGACGGCAGCCCGATCGCGGTGCCGATGGCGAGATAGGCGACGGGCGGCGGCACCGCTTGCCGTTCGCGGCCCAGACGCGGCACGGGCAGCACGTCGGTGAGTAGCAGCCGGCGAAACGTGCCGGCGAATCCCACGCGGCTTCGGCCGCCTCCGCGAAAGGCGAGCGCGGCCGCCGAGAGCGAACCCGGCAGCACGAGCGTCACGTCGGGACGCAGGGCGCGGAGCGCCCGGGCTGCGGCTTTGAACCCGAGCGCCGGATCTTTCTTGTGGCGGTCGTAGGCGATCGTGCCGTCGAGCCAGTCGGTGCCGGCGAACAGATCGGCGATGATCGGCCGCATCACGCCCGTGATCCGTGCCCGCGGTCCGAAGTGGGCCCGCAGGCCGCGGAGCAGGGGGGTGGCCATGCAGGAGTCGCCCACCCAACGCGGCAGGATCACGGCGAGGTTCATGACGGCACGGTAGCGATTTCGCCGCCCGGCGGGCAAAGCCAGATTCCCCGCCCGGGCGGGTTGGCGGTCCGGCCGCGGTCGGGCCATACTCTTGTCGCACGTTGCAGGCGGCTCCGTGCCGGCCGGTCCACCGCGACCGTTCGCCCACCTCTCCCCGGAGCCGCACCATGCCTTCCATCCCGACCACCGCCTGCCCCGATTCCGTCTTCCTGCCCTCGTCCGCCCCGCACGGCTTCCTCATCGACATGGATGGGGTGATCTACCGAGGCAGCGAACTGATCCCGGGGGCCGACCGGTTCATCGCCGAACTGCTCGATCTCAACCTGCCGTTCTTCTTCCTCACCAACAACAGCCAGCGGACCCGCCGCGACGTGGTGACGAAACTGGGCCGGCTCGGCATCCGGGTCGAGGAGTCGCACATCTTCACCTGCGCGATGGCCACGGCGAGGTTCCTCGCCGCCCAGAAGCCCGACGGCACGGCCTACGTGATCGGCGAGGGGGGGCTGCTCCACGCCCTCCATCACAACGGCTACTCGATCGTCGATCACGATCCCGACTACGTGGTCGTCGGTGAGGGCAGGACGGTGACCTATGAGATGGTGGAGACGGCCATCCGCATGGTGATGAACGGCGCCAAGTTGATCGCCACGAACCTCGACCCCAACTGCCCCACCCAGGCCGGCCTCCGCCCCGGCTGCGGCGCGATCGTCGCCATGATCGAGACGGCGACCGGCCGCAAGGCGTTCAGCGTCGGCAAGCCGAGCGCCGTGATGATGCGGGCGGCCCGCAAGGAACTCGGCCTCGACGCCTCGCGGACGACGATGATCGGCGACACGATGGAGACCGACATCCTCGGCGGCGTGCAGCTCGGCTACCGCACGATCCTCGTGCTCTCCGGGGGCACGCGGCGCGAGGACCTCGGCGCCTTCGCCTACCGGCCCGACATGGTCGTGGACTCGATCGCCGACCTCTCGGCCGCCCGCCTCGCCGGCCTCACGGCCGACGCAGCCGTGTGACCCGGGCCGTCAGAACATGCCGCCGCCCGACGTGTCGACGCCCATCGCATGCGAGCCTTCCCCGACCTTCACGCCCGCGACCGACCGGATCAGCCGGCCGACGAGGGCGTGAAACTCGGGCGACACCGACTGCACGGCCAGGCACTCGCCCACCACGGTCACCTTGGCCTGCGGATCCGCACCGTACGGAAGCGACTCGTTGCACAACAGCACGAGTTTCATGGGGTCCTTGCGGATCTCGGCGTCGGCAACGTAATGGACGCGGACCGTGGGCGTCTTCGAGGCCGGAATGTCGTCCGGGCCGCCGAACTCCGCCAGCGCCCGCTGATGCAGGCCGCGCAGCATCGCCTCGATCTCGTCGTGGATCTCCTCGGTCTGCGCGACCACCAGCACGGGGTCGGTGGCCCCATCCCACGGACGGATGGAACCGGGGCCGCCGCCGTACTCCCAGGCTGCCGGACCCCCGATGGTGTTCTGGATCAGGTCGATGAGCGACTGGAAATCGACGGGCACCGTCTCGGCGTAACCCCACGGCACCGCGTACAGCCGCATCGACAGCTTTTCAGACGCCCGCTCTCTCGTCGTGATCACGAGGGCTTCATCGCGAATCATCCACGTGAGGTCGTAGTCGGCAAGGATCCGACGGAGTCCCGCCCGCGCCGAAATGCCCTGCGTATCGAACGTGATCGGCGTCTCGATGTCGATCCCCGCGTCTTCGAGGGCCCTCGTGTCGAGCACCAGCGGGATTCGCAGCGTCCCCTTCACCTGGGCCATCGCGTCGCGGAGCGGCGTTTCGGTGAACTGCCAGTCATCGACCCGCCCTGCGAGGGCGGCATCGATCTTCCGCGCAGCCTCGCTGGTGGCAGCGTCGCTCAAAAGCCGTGAGCGATACTCACGCGCCAGCGGCAGCCGGCTGACCTGCGGATGCACGATGCGGGTCCTGGGCGCAGGCGGGGCCGGTGGCAACGCCGGCGGCTGCGGCGGCACGACCTCCTTGGGCGGCTCGACCGCAGCATTTGGCGCGACGCCGTCGGCGGCGACGAGCATCAGGCAGGAGAGGGAGGCCACGGCGGCGAGCACAGTCCGAAACCAATCGCAGCGAAGCGTGGACATGGCGGGCTCCTTGACGCGGAGGTGGGACGAAGCCGGCCGGCCAGATGACCGCACCCGCCCCAGAGGAGAGAACGTCCGCAAAGCCTACCCCCGCGCCGGCGGCGCTTCAATCTTGCTCACGGTGACCGACACCCCTCACCGCCCCCCCCGGCCGCCCGCGGAGCGAGGCCTGGATGGTGCCCGGAATCGTGTAGTCTGTGGGGCTCACTCGCCCCCCTCACGCCAGGACCATCGCCATGATCGCCCGCCTCCGCGTCGCCGCCATCCTCGCCGCCTGCTCGGCCGTGCTGCCGATGCCGGGCCGTGCCGATGAGCCACCGGCGGCGGCCCGCGACGCCGCCCTCCGCGAGCGGATCCAGAAGGCCGTAGACCGGGTCTATCCGACGCTCGTCCGCATCGACGTCGTCATGGAGTCGGGGGGCTCGGGCCGGATGCAGAAGGCCCGCAGCACGGGCTCGGGCGCGATCATCACCGCCGACGGCTTCATCGTCACCAACCACCACGTCGCCGGCCGCGGCAGTCGGATCACCGTGCGGATGACCAACCGCGAGGAACTGCCGGCGAAGCTCGTCGGCACCGACGCCCTCTCCGACCTCACCGTCCTCAAGATCGATCCCGCGGCCCGCCGCGACCCGTCGGCGCCGCTCCCCTTCGCCACGTTCGGCGACTCCGACAAGCTCCAGATCGGCGACGTCGTCCTCGCCATGGGGAGCCCGGCGGGCCTCTCGCAGAGCGTCACGCAGGGCATCGTCTCCAACCTGGCCCTCATCCCGCCGGGCGGCGCGTTGCAGATCGAGGGGGAGAGCGTCGGGGAACTGATCCGTTGGATCGGGCACGACGCGATCATCTTCCCGGGCAACTCGGGCGGCCCGCTGGTGAACCTCGACGGCGAGATCGTGGGCGTCAACGAGATCGGCGTCGGCAGCCTCGGCGGCGCGATCCCGGCCAACATCGCCAAGGCGGTGGCGGAGGAGATCATCGCCCAGGGCAGCGTGGCCCGCAGCTGGGTGGGCATGGGGGTGCAGCCGCTGATGAAGTCGCTGGCCGCCGACGCCGGCGTGGTGGTGGGCTCGGTGCTGCCCGGCGGACCGGCCGAGAAGGCCGGGATCCAGCCCGGCGACCTGATCACGTCGTTTCACGGCACGGCGATCCCGGCGGCCCGGGCCGCCGAGGACCTGCCGGCGTTCAACCGGCTCGTGTTCGGCGTCCCGGTCGGCACGGCCGTGACCGTCACGGGGAGCCGCGACGGCGCGCCCCGGGAGTGGACGATCACCACCGCCATCCGCGAGCCTTCGCTGCCCAAGGAGGTGGAACTGCAGCCCATGGGGCTCACCGCCCGCGACGTCACGAAGGTCGTGGCCCTGGAGCGCAAGCGACCGAGCACCGACGGCGCCATCGTGGTCGGCGTCCGCAACGGCGGCGGGGCGGCCGAGGCCAAGCCGGCGCTGCGCGCGGGCGACATCATCACGCGGCTGGGCAGCGAGCCGATCGCGCGGACGGCCGACCTCGTGCGGGCGGTGACCGCCATCAGCGACAAGACCAAGGAGCCGGTGCCGACGCTGGTCACGTTCGTCCGTGACGCCGAGGAGATGATCACGGTGGCGAAGGTCGGCCCGCCCTCGGAGAGCGACCGCGTGGGCAAGCCCGTCCGCCCCTGGCTCGGGGTGCAGACGCAGGTTCTGACCCGCGAGATCGCCGATGCTCTGGGCATCGCCGGCAAGAAGGGCGTGCGGGTCACGCACGTGGTGCCCGAGTCGCCCGCGGCCCAGGCCGGGCTGAAGGTCGGGGACCTCCTGCTCAAGCTCGACGGCCGCGTCATCCCGGCCAACAACCCGACCGACACCGAGGTCTTCGAGAACCTCATCCTGCCGTATGCCGTGGGCACCGAGATCGCCTTCGACGGCCTGCGGGCCGGCGAGCCGCTGGCCGCGAAGGCGACGCTGGTGGCGACGCCCGCCGCCACCGGCGACCTCGACACCTTCAAGGACGAGACGTTCGAGTTCACGGTCCGCGAACTGCCGCTGCCCGAGCGGATCGCCGAGCAGATGCCGGTGGACGCCCCGGGCGTGCGGGTGAGCACGGTGCAGCCCAACGGCTGGGCGGCGCTGGCGGGCATCGGCCCCGGCGACGTCATCGTCTCCATCGACGGCCAGGTCGTCCGTACCGTGGCCGAGGCCGAGAAGCTCCTCAAGGGCTTCCGCGAGACGAAGCCGAAGCACGTCGTGTTCTTCATCCGCCGCGGCGTGGGCAGCGGATTCGCAGAAGTCGAGCCGCGCTGGTAAACATTGATCTGAAAGCCGCTTTCCTGCGGACCAGGCGGCGGCCATCCGCGTCATCCTCGAGGAGTGATCGTTTCATGTTGCGTTTCCCGCTCCGCCACGTCGCCCTGCTGATCGCCTGCGCCGCCGTGCCGCTCGCCGCTCGGGCCGAGGAATCGGTGCCGGCCCTGGCCCGCAAGGTCTTCGACGCGAACAAGGAATCGATCGTCAAGGTCACGGGCGTGGCCCAGATCCGGCTCTCGGCCGCGGCCCGCCCGGGCCTCAACCTGCCCGAACGCGAGGACAAGGTCCGCGCCGACGGCACGGTCGTCGACGGCAACGGCCTGGTCGTCGTCTCCTTGAGCGCTATCGATCCGTCGCGGCTCATCGACGGCCGCGAGGGCAACTCGCCGATGGGCCCGATCAAGGTGGACGCCTCGGCGACGATCAAGGAACTCGAGATCATCCTCGGCGACGGCACCGAGATCCCGGCCACGATGGTCTTCAAGGATGCGGACCTCGACCTGGCGTTCGTGCGGCCCAAGGCCGACGCGCCGGAGGCCAAGGGCGTGACCTTCGACCCCATCGACCTCGCGGCCGCGGGCAGTTCGCAGGTGGCCGACTACACCGTGTCGGTGACGCGGCTCGAGGATCTCTTCAACAACGATCCGGCGATGATGCCGGGACAGGTGTCGGCGGTGATCGAGCGGCCGCGGCCGTTCTACCTGGGCACGAACGTCGTCCGCGGCTGCCCGATGTTCACGCTCGACGGCAAACTCCTGGGCATCGGCGTCGTGCGATTGAGCAAGACGCAGGGGCAGGGAATGGCGCTCGTGCCCGCGGCCGAGGTGCAGAAGCTGATCGCGCAGGTTCCGGCAGGCGACGCCGCGGAGCCGGCCGCGGCCAACTGACCGCGGCCTACCCCGACGCCGTCGCCCCTGGCCGCTCCGGGATCACCGCCCGCGCGGCCGCGACGAGGCTGGCGACGACGGCCGTCGCCATCGTCAGGCCGCAGGTGATGGCGATCCACCGCAGCGGCAGCCGGGCCGCGTCGCCGGCGAGCGCCGGCGCCACGGCCAGGCAGCCCGCGAGGGCGCCCGCGGCGAGCCCGAGGCCGACGGTGACGAGCGTCTCCAGCACGAGCAGCAGCCGGATCCGAGCCGGCGAAAATCCGATCGCCCGCATCAGCGACAGCGGGCCGATGCGGTCGAGCACGCCCTGCAACTGAACCGCGGCCACGCCGGCCGTACCCAGCAGCAGTCCGAGCGCGCCCAGCGCCTGGAAGCCGGCGAGGAACGTGTTCTGCACGGCCATCAGGCTGCGCAGGCGGTCTCCGACGGAGGTGAGCGACAGGCCCGCGTCGATCCACGCCCGGGAGAGGCCGGCCCGGGCGGCGGGGCGCTGCGCCGCATCGACACCATGATCGTCCACCAGGGCCAGCCCGTAGCCCGACCGCGTGGGGAACATCCGCTCGAAACTCCGCTCCGCGACGATCACCGCTCCCTGGAGGATGCCCGGGGCGAGCAGGCCCACGATCACGCACTCCACGGGGTGGCCCGCGTCGTCGGGCACCGTGAACCGGGCACCCACGCCACCGAGCTTCAAGGCCCACTGGGCCGTGGCTTGGTCGAGGATCGCCGGCACCGGTCCGCCGGACGGTGCGTCCAGCAAGGTCCAAGGATTCGTCTCCCCGGGGAGCAGCGGCGCGTGAGCGAGGAACGTGAACCCGCCGCGGGCGACGAACGCCGGCCCCACGCCGAGCACGGTCGGCCGCCCCGCGGCGTAGAGGTTCGTGCAGCTGGCATCGTCGCCGCCGTTGGACCGCACGCGGGCGATCGTGCACCCGGCCACGGCCCGGCGTTCCTCGTCGGTGAGGCCGAGCGTCGCGAAGGCATCGGGATCGAGCGGATCGATCGAGCTGGGCGTGCCGAACGCGGCGAGCATCGACCAGCCACCGGTCGGCCCGCGCCGATCGGCGAGGTCGGCTGGCGGCCGCACCGCGAAGGACGACACGGCCACCACGAGAAACTCCGCCAGGGCCACGATGGCGGCGACGGCGAAGCCCCGGCCCGCGGCGTGGGCTACGCCGCGCTGGGCGAGCTGCCCGAGCAAGGCCAGCGGCCGTGATGGTGGCATCGTCAGCCCGCTGCGCACCAGGGCAAGCAGACCGCCGAGCGCCAGGCAGCCCGCCGCGAAGAAGGCCGCGACGGCCGTGGCCGGCTCGCCCCGCGCACCGAAGGCGGCGGCGACCACGGCCGCCCCGAGCGCCAGCACGGCGACCGCGTGGACCGCGCGGCGGCGTTCGCCGCGGTTCACGGGCGTCTCGACAACGCCGCGCAACAACGCCCGCGGTGGCATCCGTGCGGCCCGCCACGCCGCCCAGGCCACGGCGCCGAGCGACACAGCGACCGCCGCGAGGCCGCCGGGAACACCCGCCGTCACTGCCGGCTGGGCCGCTTCGAAGACCCGCGCTGAACCACTCGCGACGTCGGCGTTCCAGGCGCGGGCGATCGCCGCCAACAGGCCGCGGGCCCAGAGCGGGCCGAGGAGCGTGCCGACCGCGGCGCCGACGACTGCGGCGACGCCGGCCACGCCGACCAGCAGGGCCGCGAGCCGTCGCGGTGGCCAGCCGATCGCCGCCAGGACCCCCACGTCGCGGCCGCGGGCGGCCACGAGGAGCCGGAAGAGCAGCCACTCCAAAAGCAGGCCGGCCGCCACGACGAAACTGGACAGCGCCAGGAACAAGCCGCCGAACGGGGTCGATCCCCGCGCGGCGGCGATCGCAGCGTCGCGCAGCGGCACCACCCGCAGCCCGAGCGCATCGGCGGGCAGCGCTTCCGCCAGCCGGCCGCGCATGGTGTCGTCGGCCGCTGCGGTCGCCGGCAGGTGCCAGGCCGTCGTCGCGCCGAATCGGCTGCCAGCGATCCGCCGCGCCGTATCCAACGCCACGAACGCTTTCGGCGTCGTGCCGTGCTCCTTCCAATAGCGGTCGTCTTCGTCGTGCGGCGGCGTCGTCCGCACCCGCGCCGCATCGAAGGGGAAGGGGGGATCCCAGTCGGCGATCGACTCCTCGTCGCTGATGCCCTCCACCTCGGGCACGAGATCCCGCGCCACCGCGGCCCCGCGCATCGCGGCGATCCCGGCGATGCGCAACGTCGCCGCCGTCTCCTGCACGCGGCCGTGGAGCGTCTCGGGGGCGAAGAACCGCAGTTCGATCCGGTCGCCCACGGCGACGGACCGCCCCTGGGCGGCGAGGTCGTCGGCCATCCAGCGGTCGATGAGGATCTCGTCGGCGGCGGGGAAGGGAAGGGGATGGCCCGCGTCGTCAACGAGCGATCCCGCCGGATGGTTCGTGGTGTCGATCCCGAGCACGGTCGAGTACGGGATGGCGGCCGCGGCAGGACGGCCGTCCGCGTCGAGCGGCCGCATGTCGTTGACGAGGAAGGCCAGCGACGGGCGGCCACCCGCCGGCGCGATCACCGTCGCGGCCACCCGATCAACCTCGCGCGGCAGGATCAACCGCCGGCTCGTGAGCCGCGGGACGCCGCCGACCGCGCCGTCGAGCGCCAGGCCCAGATCGTCGAGCCGCGGCCGCAGTTCGCCCCGCAACCACGCGGCCGCGTCGCCGTCGCGCCCCGACACGGCGCACACCGCGTTCACCGCGTCGTCACGATCGAGAATGGCCCGGGCCGTGGCCAGCGGCGTCACCACGAGCGGCCCGGTGACCTGCGTGGGCCGCAGCGAGAACTGCCCGAGTCCGACCGCCGGCAGCACCGCCCCGACCCGCAGCCGGCGGCCCGCCGACTCGGCCGATCGCCGCCCGAGCGGGCTGTCGGCCGGCACGCTCGACCGGCGCGGCAGTCGCAGCACGACCGGCGCGCCGGCGGCGACGCCGAGGGCGCGGGCCAGCGGTTCGTTGAGCAGCACCGCGCCCTCCTCGACCGGCGGAGGCGGAGGCGTGAAGCCGAGGCCCGCCGGATCGTCGCAGGCCAGGAGCGTGGCCCGCGAGACCGCACGGCCGCCGCCGGCCGGCTCCACGGTCACCTCGAGCACGATCGCCGGCACGAGACCGCGCGGCGCGGACGCGTCGGCCGCGGCCCGGGCGGTGAGGTCGTCCACGAGCCGCGCGGAGAAGAACTCCTCGCCCACGATCGCGGCCTCGATCCGGCCGAGCCGCTCGCCGGCCACCTGCCGCAGGCCGCGGGCCAGCGCGTCGCCGACGCCGAGCGCGCCGGCGATCGTGGCCGCCACCACGGCGGCGGCGGCCGCCAGGGCGGCGACCTGTGGCGCCCAGGAAACGAGCAGTCGCCGCACCAGCCCGGCGAGCGTGCGCACGGCCCCGGCGCGGAGACGGCTCATGGCTCGAGCCGCCCGTCGACGAGCTGCCGCACGTGGCCCACCCGCCGCGCGACGTCGGCAGAATGCGTGACGACCACCAGCATGCCCCCCGACTCGGTCGCCAATTCGACGAGCAGGTCCGTCACCTGGGCCGAGGAACGCGAATCGAGCTGGCCCGTCGGTTCGTCGGCCAACAACAGCCGCGGCGCCAGCACCAGCGCCCGCGCCACGGCGACCCGCTGCCGCTCGCCGCCAGACAGTTCGTCGGGCGTGTGGGACATCCGGCCGGCGAGACCGACCCGCTCCAGCAGCCGGCCCGCCCGCGCCGCCACGTCGGCCGTCACCCGTCCAGCCGCCAGGGCGGGGAGCACGACATTATCGAGCGCGGAGCAGCCCGGCAGGAGGTGATGCTCCTGAAACACGAAGCCGATCCGGCGGTTGCGAAACGCCGCACGGGCCGCGGCATCGCCGGCGAAGGGATCGACGCCGTCGAGCCGCACGCGGCCCGCCGTCGGCTCCTCGAGCCCGCCCATGATCGCCAGCAGCGTGCTCTTGCCGGACCCGCTCGGCCCCATGATCGCCAGGTGCCCGCCGGGCTCGACCACGAGCGAGACATCGTCGAGCACCCGCAGGCCGCCGGCGGCGAATGGATACGTTTTCGTGATGCCTGCGACCTCGAGCACGCCGGCTCCTATGCCTGCGGGCGGTAGGCGGCGAGCCGGGCGACGATGTCGGCGGGAATCGGCACGGGCTCGGGCTTGCGCCCCGGGTGCATGAGGCAGCGGACGGCCACCACGCGGCCGGCGGCCACGGCCCGGCCCGCATGCGTGAAGGAGAAGGCGTAGGTCGCGCTCGACCGGCCGATCTCGACCGTGACGGCGACGTCGAGTTCGTCGCCGAACCGCACCGCGGCGGTGTAATCGCAGGACGCCGAGACCCGCGGCCAACTGGTGTCGAGGCCGTCGGGGCCGCGGTCGATCACCGGCACGCCCGCGGCGCGAAGCAACTCGTGCTCGGCCGACTCCATCCAGACGAAGAACGCCGAGAAGTGGGCGATCCCGGCCGCGTCGGTGTCGCGAAACTCGACGCGGCGGCGGGTCGTGAACGGTGGCATCAGGTCACGTTGCGGGCCCGGACGGGCAGGACGTCGCGACCTAGCCGATCACTCGCCGACGTACGGCAGCAGCGCCATGAACCGGGCCCGCTTGATGGCCCGCGTGACGGCATGCTGACTGGCGGCGGTGCAGCCGCTCTTGCGACGGCCGATGATCTTCGCCTGGCGGTTGACGAGTTTGCCGAGGAGTTCCAGGTCCTTGTAATCGACGTACATCGGCCGCGGGCGGGCGCCGTCGATGAAGATCGGATCGCGCCGCTTCACCTTCGCGCGGGGCTTGGCCTTCTTGCGGGCGCCTTTGGCAAACTTCGACTTGGGTCCTGCGAAACTCATCGGTAACTGCCGTGCAACTTTCTACGAGAACGATTCGACCGGGAGACAGAGACTTCGATCACTGACACCGCATGCTCGCGGGAGCCGGGACGATTGGTCACCGGCTCCCGCGATGCGATGCGAAAACATCGGGGGAGGACTAGTAGCGGTCGCCGCCACCGCCGTAGCCGCCACGGCCACCGCCGTAGCCGCCGCCACCGCCGCCGCCACCGTAGCCGCCACGGCCACCACCGCCGCCGCCGCCACCGTAGCCACCACGACCACCGCCGCCACCGCCACCCGGACGGGGCGTGCGCTCGCGGGCCTCGTTCACCGTCAGGGGACGGCCGTTGATCTCCTGCCCATTGAGGGCATTGATCGCGGCCTGCAGACCCTCGTCGGTCTCCATCTCCACGAATCCGAAACCACGCGAACGTCCGGTTTCACGATCGGAGATCACTTCGGCGCTGCGAACGGCGCCGTGGGGAGCAAACATCGCCTCAAGATCGGCGGACGTGGTGGACCAGGGGAGGTTCCCCACGTAAATCTTCCGAGCCATAGAAATCAAACCTCAAAGAATCGGGAACTGGATCACCAAACCTAAATCGACTCAATCGACCATCGCCGGATGCACAAGCCACAGTTCCCGAGCGGACTGGAGTGCGGACGAGAGTCAGTCGAACACGCGAAGTTCTAGCATCTCGGGCCAGGGGCCACAACACCGGGGGGGCCGCGATCGGGCTTGAGATATCGGGATTTCGGCCGCGAAATCCCCCGTTCGGGCCGCCTGCCACCCGCCCTTTCGCGGCCTGCGGACCGACCAACCGCCAGCCATGACGGCCCGCCGGCCCACCGGTGACGGACCGGGAATTCCGCGTGAAACAGGGGTCGGCAGTGGGCTTCGGCGGCCGGGACTTGCCTTCGTCAGCAGCCGCCGCGAATGGTTGGCCGTGAGCGGGAACCGTAGGGCGGCCATCCGTGGCACGCTTGGTTCCCGTCGCTCCGGATTCGGATGACGAGTGGGTCGGGCACCGCGATGCGGAGCCCGGCCACCGCGTAGGCCGACATGAATGGATTTCCCCGTCAGGGGGTCCGTTCATGGCGGCCTTTTTTCGTTTTCTGAGTTCGCTTCATTCTCGACGATGTCGCCATGGCTGGCGCTCGCCCTCACGGAGATCCCAGCCATGCACTGCGTCGTTTCGTCGTTTCTTCACCGTCGCCTTCTCGCGCGTTTCGTGCCGGCCTGCACCGCCGCCCTCCTGCTCGCAGCCCTGTTTCCCGCGTCGCCCTGCTCCGCCACGACGATCACGTTCACCGAATCGGGCGTGTCGGCAGCAGGCACACCCTTGCTCGTCTCCGCCCGGCTCGACACGGCGGCCGACGCCGGCGGGCCCAACAATACCCTGAAGATCACGCTGCGGAGCTTCGGGCCGGCGACGGTGCATCCGGCCGACGTCCTCACGAGCTTCTACTTCAACCTCGCCGAGCCCGGCACCGGCGACCGGCCGACATTGACCTACGTGGCGGGCAGCGGGCAGGCCTACGAGGTGCGCACGAGAGGAACGGACGCGGCCGTCTCCTGGACGCCGAACCTCGCGTCGGGGGCGGGCATCTGGAAGACGTCGGGATCGGCTGCTTCAAACCCGTCCGACCTCGTGGCCACGTTGAAGTTCAACGAAGGCTGGCAGTTCAAGACCTTCGATCCGCCGCCAGCCTTTCCGGCACTCGGGTTCGGCATCGGCACGGTGGGCAACTCGAAGATCGGCGATCTCGTTCCCGGATCGACCCAAACCTTCGACGGCCCGGTGGTGACCGGCACCGCTCCCCGCTCGATGATCAACCTCGGCATCTACAGCACGGGCACGGGGACGGCGACGGACATCAATCCGGTTCCGGGCCTCGACGGGGCACGGCTCGTCCGTACCGAGGCGGTATTCAGCTTCACGAGCGACAAGGATCTTGATTCGCTCACGACGACGTGGGTGCAGGGGAACGTGACCTTCGGATTCGGCACAAGCCCCGACTCGGTCCTCCTGCCGGAACCCGGCAGCCTGTCGATCGCCGCACTCGGTGGCGTGCTGGCGGCAGCCGGTTTGCAGATGCGCCGACGCAAACGGCTACGGCGACGTGGTTCGTGACCGCGGCGCCAGAAGGCCGGATTCAGGATGGCGGGTGTGGCGCCGAGAAGAGCGGCTTCCCGCGACGGCACGTCTGCAACATCGTCCAGCCGCAGATCGCCACGCCGATGCCGGCGAAGACGATGCGGGAGGGCTCGGGCACCACGACGAGATCGCCGGTCAGGGCCTGAAACTCCCGATAGGTGTTGTCCGACGCAGTTCCGGTGCGGAACACCGTGCCGTCCTGCGTGAACGACAAACCAAAGTAGGGGCTCGAGGGATCGACGTTCGTCAGCGCCGCACTGCTGAAGTTCGTACTGCCGGAATTGACGCCCTGAAACAGGTTCCACGTGGAGTCGATCGCAAAGCTTCCGCTGCCCAAGGCGGTGCAGTCGATCTCGAGGGCGCCCCCCAGCGAGAGCGTGCTGGTGAAGTTGCCGGAGCCATCCGTCGCCTGAACGCTCGACGAGACAAGTCCGGCGATCGGATCACCGCCGATGTACGCCTTCACCGTGCCTGCGGTCTGGGTATACCCATTGGTGACCAGCTTGCCGCCGACAGTCAGGTCACTCAAGGATGAGTCGAAGCTACCGCTGACCGATACTGTTGAACCTGACGCCACCGACCTGGGTGCCGGCCTGGACATGACGCACACGAGTCGAGCAGCAACCGAACGCCCGTCCCAGCCCGACGTGCGCATCCCAGACTTCGGCACAGGCGAGCACGGCCAGAATCAGGGTGCTGATGCGCATGAAAACCTCTTTCGCGAAAGAAAGCCTGAGCGGGGCTTCGCCTCGGGGTGGGACACCTGTTCCCGCCGACCGCAATACACCGGCCCGTCGCTGACCCCCTCCCCGAGATCGACCCTGCCACTGGCGGCAGCGCCCTCTCGATCTTGTCGCCCGCGGTGACAGCCACAGGGACGACAACCATCAGCCATCGTCGTGCGGAGCCTGGAGGCCGCGGAGCGTTCCTGCTGCTCGACGGGCCGCTGGGCCTCACGTTTTCGGCCGCGCGTGGGTGCGTGTTGGGCGGTGCCGGTGGACGTGGTTGTCGCGGTCGACACGTCAGAATCCTGCCACGGCGTGCCGCTGCCGATACGCGAACGGTAGACTTGGGCCTCCAGAGGTGAACACGAATGACGGCAAAAACGAGACGCAGGATTGCGGCGGAGGCCTTCGGCACTTTTGCCTCGGTATTCGCTGGTACGGGCGCCATCGTTATCAACGAGGCGAGTGGGGGGGCGATCACCCACGTCGGAAGAGCCATTACGTTCCGATGTGTCCAGGTCCCCGGCTGCTGCGGCGGCGCCGCGAAGGGGGCATGCTCATGAAACGCGTGCTGTTCGTCTGCGTTGAAAACTCGAACCGCAGCCAGATGGCAGAGGCGTTCGCTCGCATGCACGGGGCTGGCCAAGTCGAAGTCGCGAGCGCTGGATCGAAGCCTTCCGGGCTTGTGAACCCAAAGGCTGTCGAAGCCATGAAGGAACTGGGCTACGACCTGGCCACACACGCTTCAAAGGGGCTGGAGGAGTTCAATGGCCAGGAGGTGGATGTCGCCGTGACCATGGGCTGCGGCGACGAATGCCCACTCGTCCGAGCGAAGCAGCGGGAGGATTGGCAGATTCCGGACCCGCGGGACATGACTCCCGAACAATTCCGAGGCGTCCGCAACCTGATCGAGCAGAAAGTGAAAGGCCTGCTCGCCACCCTTGAGGCAACGCCTTGAGGACCTGCCGCTGGCGGGCTTCGCCTGCGGCGGCTGCTCGACGTTGCGGCGCAGCCGCTTACGGCAACCTGAAGGAATCGCCGGAATCGGCTCCTGTCCCGGATTTTCCTGATACCCTGCCGTCCGGCGACACTCACGGGACAGGTCAACGCCCAGAAGCCGCCGGGAGTTTGCCGGGTGATGGACTACCACACACACTACATGTTCACGGCGGGCATCCTCACCATCAGTGCGTGCCTCACGCTGCATTCGTTCTTCATGTTCGTGGTGCTGCAGTCGCAGGTGGTCTTCCGGAGACGGTTTCCGCGGGCAGCCGGCGTCGGGCTCGTGATGCCCTCCATGCTCATGGCAACGGTGCTGTTGGTGGTCTCGACTTTTCTGCAGATCGGAATCTGGGCGGTCGTGCTCTGGCAGTTTGGCCGGTTCGAACAGGTTCACGACGTGGTCTATTTTTCCGGAACGACCTACACGACCCTCGGAACCGGCAAGCACGTCCTCGTGGCGCCGTACTGCGTGCTCGAGCCGATGGAGGCCACCAACGGCATCCT
This sequence comes from Pirellulales bacterium, assembly GCA_044358905.1. Classification (GTDB taxonomy): domain Bacteria; phylum Planctomycetota; class Planctomycetia; order Pirellulales; family UBA1268; genus QWPN01. The sequence goes on from JBIKND010000029.1 coordinate 15,914, forward strand.
CGTGGCCGGCCTGAACACGGCGATCCTCTTCGCGATCCTGTCGAGCGTCGCCCGCAGGCACGCCGGCTACGACGACCTTCTCGGGTGACGGACGGCCTGCTGGCCGGTCGCTACGAGCCCATCTTCATGGTCCGCAGCCGCAGCGCGTTGGCCACGACCGACACCGAGCTCAGGCTCATGGCGGCGGCGGCGATCATCGGGTTGAGCAGCAGGTGGCTCGAGAGCGGATAGAGCACCCCCGCCGCGATCGGCACGCCCAGCGCGTTGTAGACGAGCGCGAAGAACAGGTTCTGGCGGATGTTTCGCATCGTGTGGCGGCTGAGGTCGATCGCCTTCACGATTCCCCGGAGGTCGCCCTTCACGAGCGTCACCCCGGCCGACTCGATGGCGGCGTCGGAGCCGGTGCCCATGGCGATGCCGACGTCGGCCGCGGCCAGGGCCGGCGCGTCGTTGATGCCGTCGCCGGCCATCGCCACCGTCCGGCCCTCCGCCTGCAAGGCGCGGACGAGGTCGTGCTTTCCCTCCGGCTTCACTCCGGCCCGAAACTCGTCAATTCCGAGCCCGGCGGCGACGGTGCGGGCCGTCTGCTCGCTGTCGCCGGTGAGCATGATGATCCGCAGCCCGAGGTCGTGGAGGCTGCGGACGGCCTCAGGTGTGGAAGCCTTGATCGGGTCCGACACCGCGATCAGCCCGGCGAGTCGCTTGTCGATGGCCACGTGCATCACCGTGCGGCCCTGCTGCTGAAGCGCGGCGGACCGCTCGTCGAGGGCCGCCAGATCGGCCACCTGCTCCTCGGCGAGCCAGGCCCGCTTGCCGACGAGCACCTCCCGGCCCTCGACGCTTCCTCGGGCGCCGCCGCCCGTCACGGAATCGAAGTCGGCCACCGCCGGCGCCGGGATGTTCCGCGCCGCGGCCCCCGCCACGATCGCCCGGGCCAGCGGGTGTTCGCTCTGCCGCTCGACGCTGGCGGCATGCCGCAGGAGTTCCGTCTCGGTCATGCCTGCGACCGGGAGGCATTCGGTGAGCGCCGGCCGGCCGGCCGTGAGCGTGCCCGTCTTGTCGACGACCACGGTATCGACCTTCTCGAGCCGCTCGAGCACCTCGGCGTTCTTCACGAGCACGCCCTCCCGCGCCCCGCGGCCGATCCCGACCATGATCGACATCGGCGTGGCCAGCCCCAGCGCGCAGGGGCAGGCGATGATCAGCACGGCGACGGCATTGACCAGCGCCCAGGCCAGCGGCGGCTGCTCCGGCGCCGCGATCGCCCACACCAGAAACGTGACGACGGCGACCGCCAGCACGGCGGGCACGAAATAGCCCGCCACGGCGTCGGCGACCTTTTGGATCGGCGCCCGGCTCCGCTGCGCGTCGGCCACCATGCCGATGATCCGCGAGAGCACGGTGTCCTTGCCGACCTTGTCGGCGACCATCAGGAACGACCCCGTCTGGTTGAGCGTGCCGCCGATCACCGCATCGCCGATCCGTTTCTCCACGGGCATCGGCTCGCCGGTGATCATCGACTCTTCGACCGAGCTGCCGCCTTCCGTCAGCCGACCGTCCACGGGGATCTTCTCGCCGGGCCGCACCCGCAGCACGTCGCCCTGATGCACCTCGTCGAGCGGCACCTCGCGTTCCTCGCCCTGGCGGACAACCCGGGCCACGGGCGGGGCGAGCGACAGCAGCTCGCGGATGGCGGCCCCCGTGCGGTGCCGGGCCCGCAGTTCGAGCAACTGCCCGAGCAGCACCAGCGTGATGATCACCGCCGCCGCCTCGAAATACACCGGCACGCCGCCATCGTGCCGGAACTGGTGCGGGATCAGCGCCGGAAACAGGACGGCAACGAGGCTGTAGAGAAAGGCGGCGCCCGTGCCGATGGCGATCAGCGTGAACATGTTGAGGTGGCCCGTCACGAGCGAGCGAAAACCCCGCTCGAAGAACGGCCAGCCGGCCCAGAACACCACCGGCGTGGCGAGGGCCAGTTGCAGCCAGGGCTCGATCGTCGGCCCCAGCCAGCGATCGAGCGGCACGCCCAGCATGGGCAGCATCGACATGAGAAACACCGGCAGCGTCAGCGCGGCGGCGATCCAAAACCTCCGGGTCATGCCGCGGAGTTCGGGGTCATCGTCCCCCGTATCGAGCTGCAGGGTCTTTGGCTCCAAATCCATGCCGCACTTCGGGCAGGATCCGGGCCCGACCTGCTCGATCTCCGGATGCATCGGGCAGGTGTAGATGGCATCGGCGCGGCCCGTGGCCGGAGCGGCGGCCGGACGATGAGACCCGCAGCAGGACGACGCTGGCGCTGACGCTGGTAATGGCGAGATGGAGAGCAACGCTTCGCCCAAAAACTTCCGGCGGCAGCCCTCGCAGCAGAAGTAGGCAGTGACGCCGTCGCGGACCGCGCTCGTGGCGGTCTTCTCGTCGACGGTCATGCCGCAGATGGGATCAGTCGCCATGGGTGCAGGGTTCCTGTGCAGAGGGCTTCAGCCTACCCGAGGATTCGCGGTGCAAACCCAAAAGGGCGGCGGGAGACGTTCGTCCCCCGCCGCCACACTGCACAACACGATCGTCCGCCACGTGCTACTTGCCGCAGCAGCCCGAGCCGCAGCATCCCGCCTGCTCGGCCTTCACGCCGGCGGTCGGGCACTCGTCGATGCAGCAGACGCAGGTGCAGGCCTTGCACTCGCACCTGTCCGTCTCGCAGCAGCCGCAGCAATCACACGTGTCGCAGCCAGCGTTCTGGCTGCTGATGGTGGCGGGCACGAAGGCCAGTGCCGCCAAGAGAATCAGACTGTTCATGGGAAAATCCTTTGCATCGGAACACTGAATCGACCACTCCACGTCACGACGTGTGAACGTGGGAAAGCCACCACACGTGTCCACCCGCACCGCGAGACTCACGCCCACGGAAGGGAAGACACGACTCGGCGGCCGATTCAGTCCCGCCAGACGCCGTAGAGAATCCGCGGCGGCCGGATCGGCACGGCCAGAGACGCCGCCACATACTCCCGGCTGACGCCGAGCACAGGCGGGGCTGCGAAGGATGCTGAATCTGCAATCAGCGCCCGCCCGAGCAGATCCTCGCCGGGCGACTTTCCCCGATCAACCGAGACCGGCTGGTCGTGCCGGGCCTCCAGCCGGCAGTGGCATGGCGGCGCGGCGGCTTCGGCCGGGCAGGCGCTGCAGCAAGCAGGAGCCGCGGCCACGCAGCAGCCGCGGTCGCAGTCGCCGCTGCGAGCCTGGGGCACGACCTGAGCGGCCAGCGCCGCACACGCCACCACCAGCCAGACGGGTTTGTGCAGGATTCCAACCACCGGACAGCCTCCACGAATCCATTCTACGCCTGCCGGCAGCCGCGGGTTCACCGCGAGGCGAGGACGGCCACTTTCCTATCCGTCGGTGTTTGTCGGTCGATGTGCGGGCGACGGTCCCACGGTCTCCCCGCTATGCTCGGTCCCCGATCCTCTGCCCCACCTCCGAGCCGTCGAGCGTATCCATGCTGCGTCGCGTCGACCGCGTTGCGATCGTCCTCCTCGTCGTCTTCGTGGGCGGACTGCCAGCCGGCACCGCGGCACCGGCTGCAGACGCCGCCGACCGCCCGCCGAACGTCGTGGTGATCCTTGCCGATGACCTCGGCTACGCCGATCTCGGCTGTTACGGCGGGCCGGCCGACGCGACGCCGGCGCTCGACCGTCTGGCGGCCGCAGGTACGCGGTTCACGAGCTTCTACGTCGGGCAGGCGGTGTGCACGGCCTCGCGGGCGGCCCTGCTCACGGGCTGCTACCCCAATCGCATCGGGATGACCGGGGCGCTCAACCACACGAGCCCCACAGGCATCCACGAGGACGAGCAGTTGTTGAGCGAACTGCTCGAGGAGCGGGGCTATGCGACGGCGGCCTACGGCAAATGGCACCTCGGCCATCACCCGCCGTTCTGGCCGACCAGACGCGGATTCGATGACTTCCTGGGCATCCCCTACTCCAATGACAACGGCCCCCTGCACCCGGTCGTGCGCACGATGCCGCCGCTACCGCTCTACGACGGAAACGACGTCGTCGAGATCGACCCGGACCAGTCGCAGTTCACTCGCCGGTTCACCGACCGGGCCGTGCAGTTCATCGAGCGGCACGCGAATCAGCCGTTCTTTCTCTACGTGCCGCACGTCATGCCGCACGTGCCGATCTCGGCCGCCGCGGAGTGGGCCGGAAAAACGGGCCGCGGACTCTACGCCGACGTGGTCGCGGAACTCGACGCCTCGGTGGGTGAGATCGTGGTCGCGATCGACCGCCACGGGCTGGCCGGGAAGACGATCGTGATCTTCGCTTCCGACAATGGGCCCTTCCTGTCCTATGGCAACCACGCCGGGGCGGCGGCCCCGCTCCGCGAGGGCAAACTGACGGCCTTCGAGGGGGGCATGCGGGTGCCGTGCATCGTCCGCTGGCCCGGACACGTGCCGGCCGGCCGCGTCTCGGATGCGATTGTCAGCACGCTCGACCTGTTCACCTCGATCGCGACGTTCGCCGGCGCCGCGCTGCCCGAGCGGAAGATCGACGGCCTCGACCTGACTCCCCTGCTGCGCGGCGTCGAGGGAGCCGAGGGCCGCGACACGTTCTTTTTCTATTCGGGCGATGAATTGCACGCCGTGCACCAGGGCCGGTGGAAGCTGCACCTGCCGCACGAATACCTGACCGTGAGCGCCCGGCTCCTTGGGCCACGCTTCCGTCGCCGCCAAAGTCCCCAGCCCCCACATGCAAAACCGGCGAGGGCCATGGCGTACGTCGATGGCTCGGGTACGGCAACGACGCCGATGCTCAGGCCGTTGTTGGTCGCCGCGTAGATCGTGCTGCCGGTCGCGTAGACATCCCACACGTAGTTGCTCCCCAGACCGCTCCCCGAGGTGTAGTTGGTCCAACTCGTGCCGTTGTTGGTCGAGACGCTCAGCCCACCGCCGTCGGTCGCCGCGTAGATCGTGCTGCCGGCCGCGTAGACACCGTTCACGGTGTCGTTCCCTAGGCCGCTAACGGTGGTGTAGTTGGTCCAACTCATGCCGTTGTCGGCCGACACACTGAGGCCGCCGTTGGTCGCCGCGTAGATCGTGTCGCCGGCCGCGTAGACACCCCGCAAGATGTTATCACCGAGACCGTCTGGCTGGCGGTAGGTGGTCCAACTCGTGCCGTTGTTTGTCGAGATGCTCAGGCCGTTGTTGGTCGCCGCGTAGATCGTGCTGCCGGTCGCGTAGACATCCAACACGTAGTTGCTCCCCAGACCGCTCCCCGAGGTGTAGTTGGTCCAACTCGTGCCGTTGTTGGTCGAGACGCTCAGCCCACCGCCGTCGGTCGCCGCGTAGATCGTGCTGCCAGACGCGTAAACGCCGACCAAGTAGTTGCTCCCCAGACCGCTCCCCGAGGTGTAGTTGGTCCAACTCGTGCCGTTGTTTGTCGAGACGCTCAGCCCACCACCATAGGTCGCCGCGTAGATCGTGCTGCCGGCCGCGTAAACGTCGTACACATAGTCACTCCCCAGGCCGCTAACGGTGGTGTAGTTGGTCCAACTCGTGCCGTTGTTGGTCGAAACGCTTAGACCGTTGCCATAGGTCGCCGCGTAGATCGTGCTGCCGGCCGCGTAAACGCCGGTGACAGCATCGTTCCACGGGTCGCTCCCCATGGTGTAGGTGGTCCATGAGATCTCTGCGTGGGCAGGAACCACAGTGGTGCTGCCGACGGCTGCCGCGATCAGCAGGCAAGTCAGTAGGCGACCGTTAGTCAACGGGGCATTCATCGCAGGCGCTCCGCATGCAAGACAAACGACAGGCATTCGTGTCGGAGATCCAGTCCGCGAGTGCGGATCTCTCTTCACAGTCAAAGGCGAAATCCCGACCCAAAACCGGACGCGCCTGAAAAGAAAATGTGACGAATCCGGCACGAACAGGGACGAATCCGCCGAGGCCAAAGTCTGCTGGGACGAATCCGCCGGAACAGGGACGAATCCGCGAGCCTGGCGGCTGGCTTTCTCGCCTACCCCAGCACCTTGAACCTCCTCGCCACGTATGCGGGGCAGCCCCGCACGTAGTCCTTCGCGGCTGCTGCCGTCACCTCGCGGGCGACCTCGACCCAGAGGTAGCACCGATTGCCGACAGTCTGCTCGGCCATGATCCGCAGCGGCAGCCAGTTGCCCAGGTGCTCGGCTACTGCCAGCACTTGTAACGCACGCCGCGCCGAGCGCTCGCGGCGTGCCACACGGGTGCAGCCGCGACGGCCGCCTCGTCGGGCGTGCGAGCCTTGGCCTCGCGGGCCCACCCGCCGCGCCTCGGCAGGTGTTTCGCCCTTCAAATCACGAACCAAACCGAAAGTGGGCAACACAGGATTCGAACCTGTGACCTCTACGGTGTGAACGTAGCGCTCTAACCAACTGAGCTAGTTGCCCGAAAGCGACACCGGCAGAAGCGTAGCACGCCTCGCGCCGCGCGTCACGCGGCCACCATCGGCAGGCCGGAAGGGCCGACTTCAGCCCGCACCGCTCGCTCCCTGCGACCGCTTCCCGCGGCGCATGCCGCACTCGGGACGGCGGTTCACGCCCCAGGGGCTGAGGGGGGCTCGAACCGGGGCGACGCCACCGTCGTCACGGGCTCGTCGTCGTGCCGCGACATCCGGCGCGGGGCCGGCGTCCGGCCCTCGATGTGCGCCGTCACGTCCAGCTCCTTCGACAGCGTCGCCCACTGCTTCCGCAGCTCGCCGATCGTCTGGCCGAACGTGCGGCCCACCTCCGGCAAGCGCTTGCCGTAGAGCATCACGGCGATCGCGCCGATGACGACGAGTTCGAACGGTCCGAGGCCGAACATGCGAGGCAGCGCCCGTGGTGAAAGAGCCCGGGGCAGGGGGGTCAGTCGTGGCGGCCCGCGTCACGCGGGGCGGCGCCGTGATCCTCGATGCCCTGCACGCCGCGCTTGAACTCGACGATCCCTTCGCCCAGCGACCGCATCACCTTGGGCAGCCGCGTGCCGAACAGGAGCAGGACGATCCCCGCGACGATCAACAACTCGACCGGGCCAAGGCCGAACATGGCGAACACGTGCACGGAACGGATCTCCCTTCCTGGTGGCGATAGTCCGCCACGACACGCCGCGACGGGATTCGACGCGACAAATAGATTCTAGTTCTCACTGCCGCATATTCAAAGTTCCCGGCATTCGGGCCGCTTTCACGGAGCAGCCGCCATCCGCGCCGTCTGCCGATGCATCGGGAGGTGCCGGTAGTAGACCTCCAGCGTCATCGCCGCCAGCGCCGTCGCATACACCCGGCCACCATGCCCACCCCACACCGGATCGGGATCCCAGCTGCCGTCGAGCATGGAGCCGTCCCGCCGCTGCAGCGGCAAAAGTGCGGCCTGCAGGGCCGCATTCCAGCGGTCCCACTGCGGCCCGCCGGCGTGAAACGACGCCAGCGTGGCGTAGTACCAGGCATAGGCGTTGGGCCGCGACCGGTCCGGCGGCGTGCGGGCGATGAGGTCCAGGGCCTCCGCGGCGGCCGGATGGTCGGCGGGCAGGCCCAGCAGCATTCGGCAGTAGAGGGCCTCGGCCGTCATCGTCAGGTTCGGCCGCTCGCCCGGGCGATAGGCCGCGAGACCACCGGCGGCGCCGGAGGAGACACTTTGCAGGAATGGGAGCACGCGGGCTTCCGCCGCCTCGAGGCCGCCCAGCCCCGCGTTGCGGCCGCTGGCGAGCACCATCAGTTGCCATCCGAGTTGGCTCGTGTCGCCGCGGTCGCCCGCCGCATACCGCCAGCCGCCGGTCGCGGGATGCTGCATCGCGAGCGTGTGCCGCACGGCCCGCTCGAGCGGAGGCCGGAGCGACTCGTCGCCCGTCATGGCACAAGCCTCGGCCAGCGCGATCGTCGCCATGCCATGGCAGTAGAGCGCCGCGAAGAACTCGGCATCACCGGCGAGCGAGCCGTCGGCCCGCTGGCGGCCGACGAGAAAGCCGATGCCACGACGCACGACTTCGGCATGATCGCCGTCGCGGTGCGTGTTGCCCGCTCCGAGAAACGCCAGCAGCGCCAGTCCCGTCACGCCGTGGTCGCTGCGGGCGCCAGCGCCGTGGCGATGGTGCCCCTGCACGGCCCGCTCCACCCCCGCGCCGTGCCGCGCCGCGCTCCAGCGGCCGTCGGTCGATTGGGACGCCGCGAGCCACACGAGCGCCGCCTGCACGGCCCGCTCGGTGTCCTGCGATCCGCCTCGGGCCGCCGCGGCCGCCGCCCGCCGATCGCCGACACGGTCGGCATACGGGGCGGGAACGGTCCGATCACCGACCGGCCCTGCGGCGACCGCCGGTGCCTGGGCTTCCCGCGCGGCGTCAGCATCGCCGTCGGCCGTGTCGACGGCGGGTGCCGTCGGCTCGGCGACGACGTCGAGCAGCGGAATTAGGTCGGCCGCGGCCGGCTCCGCGGTCGCCACATCGGTCACAGGCACGAGCTCGGGCGCCGGCAGTTCGCTCTCCGCGGGCTCTGGCACGGGCTCTGCGGCGACCCTCGATCCCGCCTCGACGAGACCGGCCTCGACCTCCGGTTCGTCGGCGAGCACGACGGTCATCGCCATCCGCCCCTCGTCGTTGCGGCCCCACGAGGCCGGCATCAGGCCGCCGACGAACGCGCACACCACCGCCAGCACGGCGTGCAGCGCGAGCGAGAGCATCACGCACTTCGCCAGCGTGTGCGACTGCAGCCAGCGGGTGCGGACGAGCACCGCAAGCCCGACGGCGGCGACGCCGGCCAGCACCGCCCCGACGATCCAGACAAGCGACATCGCCGCCCCCGCTCACTGCCTGCGGGTTTCGGGCCTGGTGCGCACCGAGATCGCCACGTGCCGCACGCCCGCCCCGCGACAGGCCTCGTAGACCTCGGCCATCCGCCCGTGAGGCACCGTCGTCTCGCCGCGGATCATCACCGCCACGTCCGGCCGCTGCTCCCGCAGCGCCGCGAGCCGCGATCCGAGGTCGCCGACCGACACGTCGTCCGGCCCGAGCCGCAGGGCTCCCGACGCCTCGACCTCGACGATCTCGGGCCGCGCTCCGTCCACCGCGGCCGCGCCGCCCACCTGCGGCAGGTCGAGGTCGAACTTCCGCTCGTCGCCCGAGAACTTCGTGGCGCACATGAAGAAGATCGTGAGCACGAGGATCACGTCGATCATCGGCGCCAGGTTCGGCGCCGGTTCCTCGTCGGCTTCGAGTCGCACCAGTGGCATCGGTCACCCCGCCTTGCGCTTCGCGTCGACCGCCCGCGACTCGGCGAGCGCCTCCTGCGAGATCTCGTCGATCACCTGCTGGCAGGTTTCGTCGAGCCGCATGGCGAGGCGGTCCACGCGGCTCGTGAACGTCCAGTGCAGCACCATCGCCGGGATCGCCACCAGCAGCCCCATGGCGGTCGTGATCAGCGCCTCGCCGAAGCCGCGGGCCAGCAGATCGGGCCGCCCCATCGCCCCCGACGCGGCCACGTCGTTGAACGAGCGGATCAAACCGAAGACCGTGCCGAGCAGGCCGAGCAGCGGACCGATCGTGGATACGCCGTTGAACACGCGGCGGTAGCGCCGCAGATGATTCAGTTCCCGCTCGCAGGCGTCGATCGCCGCCTGCTCGATCTCCACGGCGGGCTTTCCCCAGCGGCGCACGGCGGCGGCGAACACCCGCGCGGCCGGGCTGCCGTTCTCGTCGCACGCATCGAGGGCGGCGCCCCGCGCGAGTTGCCCCGCCTGCAACTGCTCGACGAACCGCGTCACGAAGAGTTTCGGGACCACGCGGCTGGTCCGCAGGCTCACGGCCCGCTCGATTCCGAACACGGCCAGGGCGAACGAGCAGCCGAGCAGCGGCACCATGAGGATGCCGCCGTCGCGGATCGTGGCCAGAAGGTTGCCGGTGGGGATGGCGGCATCGCCGGGCGGCCCGCCGGCGCCGCCCTGGGACGCAGGCAGCTCGGCGACCCGCAGCGGTTCGCGAGCGGCGGCATCGGCGCCGGCCCACGCGCGGGACGCCTGGGCCAGCGCCACTGGCATGACGCCACAGGCGATCGCGACCGTGGCGCAAGCGGCCGTGCCGCGCACGATCCTGGAGATCCTTCTCCGTCGAGCCGCCATGGATGGAGTCCGTCGCGCGCAGTCCGCCCGTTCCCTCGGGCGAGACCCACCGGAGTTCATCGGCCGGCACGACGGTCGGCGGCCCTTTCTTCACCCGCGACCGTCACGACCGTCACGATCGTGCGGGGATGCCAGCCGGAAGGGGCCTGTGGGTGCAGACTGGTAGTCTGCACACCGTCGCAGCACGCATTCCGCAGAGTGCCACTCTGCGGCTCCAAGTTCTGTGCCCGTGTAGGTGCAGACTGGTAGTCTGCACACCGTCGCAGCACGCATTCCGCAGAGTGCCACTCTGCGGCTCCAAGTTCTGTGCCCGTGTAGGTGCAGACTGGTAGTCTGCACACCGTCGCAGCGCGGATTCCGCAGAGTG
>JBIKND010000177.1:0-7851 GCA_044358905.1 Pirellulales bacterium
GACGATGTTCGGCAGCAACCATCCCGGCGGGGCCAACTTCACGATGGCCGACGGTTCGACGAGGCTGATCTCGGACTCGATCGACATCCGGCTGTACCAGGAACTCGGCAAGCGCAAGAAGTCGACGCCCGTGAGCATCATCGACTGATTCGCTCGTTCACTCGGTCTTCTTGTCGAGGATCGCCCGAATCCGTGGAGCGAGCTTCGTGGCGATCTCGATCATGCCCTGGTCGGTGGGATGGAGCATGTCGGGGCTGAGCCCGGAGAAGCTCAACAACTCCGGGCCGCTCACGAAATGCACGTTCGCATGGCCGGAGGCCTTCACGATCTCCGCGAGGGCGTCGCGCCGCTCCTGCGTGCCGGTCTTTTGCGCCCCCCACAGATCGCCCGTTCCGAAGGGAAAGAGGCTGATGCAGACGATGGGCGCGTCGGGATGGCTCGTGGCCAGTTTGTCGATCAGGCCGCCGACCCGCTTCTGGAACTGCTCGATCGGGAAGCTGCCCATGTTGACGGACAACTCGAGCACGGCCAGGTCCCATTTCAGGCTTGCCAGGTAATCGGCCATGGCCGGCTCGCAGAACGCGGTGCCGCTCGAGCCCATGTTGATGAGGTCGTGCCCGACCATGCGGGCGGTGAGGGCGTTCCAGCCCAGATCCGCGCGGCTGGCGTACGCCCCCTGGCTGATCGAGGTGCCGTAGCTAAGCATCACCGGGGCTCCGAGTTCGTCGGGTTTCGGCGGCCGCACGTTGCCCTCGATGCCCACGAGTTCGGCCTCGAAAGCGTTGACCACCACGCGGCAGACCCGGTTGGCGAACCGGCCCTTGGGATACTGGTCCATGAGGCTGAACATCAGCCCGTGGCCGGTCGGGGTGATCGGCTTCGCGCGGTCTCCCGGCTGCATCTTGGCCTCACCGGCGAGGATGTCTCCCCAGAACCAAAAGACCTGGCCCCCTTTCTCGCTTCGTAGGTGGAGCTTCACGTTCCCGAGCGTTTCGCCCTCTTCGAGGACGAACCGGATCTCGCAGTGGGCGGCGAACCGCATCTGCTTCGCGCCGTCCTTCTCCTTGCCGTCCGGGGTCTTCGTGTCGAGCGCGTCGCGGACCTCCTTGGGCGCGCGATAGAGCATCACACCCTTGCCGTCGGCCGTCGGCTCCGCGCCGCCGCAGTTCCAGAGTTGGACCTTGCTCGCGAACTCGGGAAGCCCGTCGGCCGCCCGGGCGGCGGTCGTCAGCGCGAGGGTGGCGGCGAGAAGGGAGAGCAACCTAGACATCGTCGGGTCTCCGGGAGTTCGAGAAGCAAGGATGCCGATCACCGTACGTCACCCGGCCCTGCGGCGACACCGGCCATTCGACCGGTGGACTGCGGGAACACTCGTCGGCACGTACCGCACCATCGCGGCCTTTCAAGGGCCGAAACGGTGGCTCCTGATCACTTCCGCTCGATCACGAGCAGCCGATAGTCGTGGCGGCCGACGGACACCGTGAGCGTGGTGCCGTCGAGCCGCGGCTGTGCGGCCGCGTCGCCGTCCCAGGCGACGACCTGCTCCGTGCGGTTGGGGTTCGCCTTGAAGGGCTTAGCCACGAGTTTGGGCGGGTCGGGCTCCGGCTTGCCGGCCTTCTTTGCCGCCTCAACCTTGCGGGCGTGGGTCTGGCCAACCTTTTCGAGCCGCTGCTTCTCGGCCGCCTCCCACCGCTCGCGGTCGGCGGCGAGCTCGGCGGGGGTCTTCGCCACGAGTCGGTTCGAGACGTGCTTGAAGCCGCGCTCGAGGTCGGTGACGGAGAGCGTCGCGCCGCCCCAGCCGAGTTTGGCGGACTCGAGCGACACCACCGCCTCTTCCCGCTCACCGAAGTTGGCCACCAGCAGAAGCATCCGGTCGGGCTTTTTCCAACCGGCGAGCTTGATCGATTCGGCCTTAGACGCGAGGCCCGTGTCGTCCCAGTAAGGCAGGAAGGTGACGTCGTCGGCCCCGATGCCGAACTGCTTCCGCATCTCGATCAGCTCCCGCGCGTGCCCGTTGTGGTTGCCCGTCGGCAAGGCGTCGTGGAGCATCACGGCCGCCAGGTAGGCCCGGTAGGCGGCCTGCTCAGCGACCGGGTCGCACGACCAGTCGCCCTGGTACTCGTGCATGAAGTTCACGGCCACGCCCCACTGGCCGGGAAAGTCCACCCGCAGCCGCTCCAGGGTCCAGAAGTCCATGAAGTCCTTCTTCATTTCGGGATAGATCACATGGTGCTCGCCGTCGTAGGCGACGTCGGCCGCGCCGATCCAGGGGATGATCATGTTGTTGGTCATGTGCAGCACGAGCTTGCTCTCGCCCCGCTGCTCCAGAAACGCGGCCCGGCTGCGGAGGAAGTAGTCCCGCGTGCCGAACATCGGGAACGTCGGCTGCACCCGGCCGTCCGGCAGCCGGTAGCCGCAACCGTGCTCGAGGTTGTCGCAGTCGAGCGGAGCGATGTTGTCGCTGTAGTAGCCGTCCACCCCGGCCTGCTCCGCGAACTCGCTCCAGCGGTGAACCATGTAGTCGTTGAGCGAGCCTCCGTAGCACAGCGTCTTCTGTCCGTTGGACATCCTGGTGCTGCACCACTCTTCCTGACAGGCCTGGAGTTCGGGGACGAGATGGCCCGGCAGGTTCGTGTGAATGAAGTAGGGCACCGCCGGCAGCCCCGCCTTGTGCTGGGCGTCGACGAGCGCCTTGGACTGCTCCAGATGCTTGGGCACCACGAACGGCGTCGAGGCGAAGATCAGGTTTTGGTCGTGGGCATAGTTCTTGAACGTGTCGCCGCACCACCATTTGTCCTCCCGCCAGCCCGGGTGCATCCGCTTCACGGGCGAGGCCTGGAGCGCGAAGGTGATCGTCCGCGGAGCGTCGAGCGTGGCCTCGCCGCTGATGAGGTTGAAGATGAGATCCACCCGGCCGGCAGCGTTGCGCTGGACCTCGATGGCCGGGGTCTCGTCGTTCGGGATCCAGCCCTCGTCACTGTCGGCGAACCAGCAGAGGCCGCCCGTCGGGGATCCGAGCCAGAGATAGGGGATGAAGGACCCGACCTTCATCGTCTTGTCGCCCAGCATCCGGCAGTCCCACACCCGACCGCTGCCTTTCGGCGTGAAGCCATACCAGTAGCCGCTGCGGATCTCGGCGGTGCAGGCGTGGATGTAGTCGGCCATTGCTTCCCGGTAGGGGAGCACGATTTTCAGGCCCTTGAGGGCCGTCGGCCACTTGGGTGAAAAGGTCATCGCGATCTTCATCATGCCGTCGAACTCGACGGTCACCTCGCTCGACACGGCAAGGTCGCCGCACTGGCTCGCGACCACGACGGTCTTGCGGTGGTCCTGGTCGAAGAGCGTCTTGGTCTCGGCCCCCGTCGCCGTGATCTCCTTGCCGTCGGCGAGCGTGGCGACGAGCACCCCAGGCGCCGTGAGAATGTCCTTGCCCTGGGTGGTGATCCGCGTCGGCAGGCCGGCCGGGCCGACCTCCATGTCGCGGCCCCAGACGCCGAACGTGCTTGCCTTGCGGGTCACCGGGGTCCAGGGCGCGATCACCTTTTCGATGCTGCCCCGCTTGGTCCGCCACCAGTCGTACTTCGCGGCCAGATCCTCTTTGGCGAACGTGGTGCCTTTCTCCTTCAGCACGGTGCCGGCCTGGTCGCGACACTCGACCTTTACCTGGTATGTGCCCGGCGCCAGCTTCGGCAACTGCAGGACGGCCTTGGCGTAGGCGTCGGCGTCGATCGCGGCCGTCGACCGGGCGACTTCCTTGCCCGCGGCGTCGGTGACCGCGATGACGACCTCCCGGATGGAGGCCCGGTCGTCGTAGTTGATGAAGTCGCCGAACACGCGGATGTAGTCGCGCTCGGGATTGAAGGTCGTCTGCAGGTCCACAACGTCGCCTCTATCGGCGAGCACATCGGCGGCGGGACTGTACTGAACCCGGACCTTCTTCTCGCCAGGGGCATGGGCTTCCCACTTGGTGGCGAGGCCAAACTCGCGGCGGGCGGCCCAGTCGAGCAAGGTCTGGCCGTCGGCACCGGTCACCGTGATCCGGGCCTGACCCACTCCTGGGGCGTCGAGGTCGGGCAGATCGACCACCTCGGCGAGCACGCCCTTGCGAACCTCGGCGGCTCCCTCCTTGGTGACGTCGTCGGAGGCGTAGCGCCACTGGATCTTCGCGTCGGCCTGCCCGAAGGCGGCCAGCTGCACCCCGACCTTGCCGGTGGCCGCGTCGCCCACGCCAAGCAGGTGCAGCGCGGGGGCGGTCTTCGAGAGCACGAACTCGGAGTGCGAGTCGATGACGGCGAACGTCGAGGTGCCCTCGAAGGAGCACTGCTCCCACGGCCGCTTGTAGTTGCGGGCGATCAGGGCCCGCATCTTCATGCCCTCGTGGAAGGGCCGCTCGGTGGTCCCAAGGCTCTTCCGCGGGATGACCACCTCCATCTCCCAGAGGTTGTCCTTCGTCAGGCGGCTGACCGGCTCCCAGTCGGTGTCGTAGCTGCTGGTCCGGGAGTTGCCCACCGCCGGCTGGTGGATCGCATCCTGGCGGGCGCCGGCGAAGTTGCCCACGAACGAGGTCGAGCAGTTGGGCTGCCCGGTGAGCGTGTCGGTCGCGCCCACGGAGATCCAGATCTCGTAACAGTCGTCGAAGATGACATCCAAATCCTTGCCCCGCTCCCGGCCGCGGAGCGCCTGGATCGGCCGCTCGCCCGGTCGCAGCCGGTCGCGCATGGCGACGTAGACGTTCTCCTCGTCCCACATCACCCAGAACCGCGTCTGGCGGGCGCTGATTTGATGGTTCGTGGTCTGGAGGGCCCGCTGGCTGAACGCCCCCTGCCACTCGGCGTCGTCCACCGTGCCGTCGACGACCGGCTTCGCCGCGGCATACGGGATGACGATCGTGGGATGGGCGTAGGGCCCGGCGGCCACTGCGGCCGGAAGCGTGGCGGCCAAGAAGAGGACCACGAGGCCGAGCATGCGGAGGATGGAGAGGCGAGGCATGTGAGCTTCCGTATGGCAGCGCGGCTCGGGCCGCGGGGCAGGGCAGAGGAGGACCGGCCGTTCGGCAAGAGGAGTCAGAGCCGGCGTTAGACTATCCGGGTAAACAGCGCTGCCCTACCGGCCGAAAGGCCGGTTTTGTGGTTCTGATCAACCGCGTTACGTTGATGGGAGAGCCGTCCGGCGACCGCAGGGCGGCTTTCCCTCCCATGCGAGCCGCCGCCATGAGACTGCTATCGATCGCCTGCTGCTGCCTCGCCCTGGCCTCGCCGGCTACCGCCGCTGACACGACCGTGCTGGTCGAAGCCGAAAGCTTCGCCGACCGCGGTGGCTGGACGCTCGACACGCAGTTCATCACGGCGATGGGATCGCCCTACCTGCTCGCCCACGGCCTCGGGAAGCCCGTGGCCGACGCGACCACGAAGGTCGCGATCCCGGCCGCGGGCACGTATCGCTTGTTCGTGCGCACGAAGGATTGGGTGGCCAGGTGGGGTGCGGAGGGCACGCCGGGCCGGTTCCAACTGCTCGTCAACGGCGCGCCGCTGGCCACCGAGTTCGGCACGAAGGGCGAGAACTGGCACTGGCAGGACGGCGGCACGGTCGCGCTGCCTGCCGGCGAAATCACACTCGCCCTGCACGACCTGACCGGCTTCGACGGCCGCTGCGACGCGATCGCGTTGACGACGGGCGCCGCGCCGCCCGACGACTCCGCCATCCTGCCCGCCTGGCGACGCACGGCCCTCGGCCTGCCCGCCGAACCTGAGGTGAAGGGCCCCTATGACCTCGTCGTGGTCGGCGGCGGCTACTCGGGCATGGGGGCCGCGATCGCCGCCGCCCGCATGGGCCTGAAGGTGGCGCTCATCCAGGATCGGCCCGTCCTCGGCGGCAACGGGTCGAGCGAGATTCGCGTGTGGGCGAAGGGCGAAATCAAGCGCGGCAAGTATCCACGGATCGGCGAGATCGTGGAGGAGTTCGCCGACCAGGCGACCAAGAGCCCCGGCACGGCGGAGGAGTTCGAGGACGAAAAGAAGGAGCGAATCGTCCGGGCCGAGCCCAACATCGACCTGTTTCTCAACACGTTCGCCTACGAGGTGGCCACGGACGGCGGACGGATCACGTCGGTCACCTGCCTCGACACGCCGACCAGCCGTCGGCTGCGGTTCACGGGCCGGTTCTTCTGCGACGCCACCGGCCACGCAGTCGTGGCCCATCTGGCCGGTGCGGAGACGATGATGGAGGAGAAGGGGCGGATGGGGATGAGCAACATGTGGCGCTGGGCCGAGGCCGACGGCCCGCGGCCGTTTCCCGCCACGCCCTGGGCGTTGCCGCTGACGATGGCCGATTTCCCCTATCCGCGAAACTTCCACGCCGAATGGTTCTGGGAGAGCGGCTACGACAAGGATCCGCTCGGCGACGCCGAGGGGATCCGCGACTGGAACCTGCGGGCTGTGTACGGCGCGTTTAACGCCATGAAGAACGGCGACGGTGCGGTGAAGCACGCGAACGCCGAGCTCACCTGGGTGGCGGCGATCGGCGGGCCGCGGGAGAGCCGCCGGGTGACGGGCGACATGATCCTCACGCAGGACGACATCGTCACGAAGAAGGACTTTTCAGATGGCTGCGTGCCCTCGACCTGGTCGATCGACCTCCACTATCCGAAGCAGGAATACGCCAAGAAGTTTCCCGACAACCCGTTCATCTCCATCGCGGTGCACGGCAAGGGCGTGGACCGCAGCTACGGCTACCCGATCCCCTACCGCTGCCTCTACTCCAAGAACGTGGAGAACCTGTTCGTGGCCGGCCGCTGCATCTCGGTGACCCACGAGGCCCTCGGCACCGTCCGCGTGATGAAGACCTGCGGCATGATGGGGGAGGTGGTGGGCAAGGCCGCGCGAGTGGCCCTGGCGCACGACACCACGCCGCGCGGCGTCTACGAGAAGCACTGGGCCGAACTCGACGCCCTCTTGGAACTGCCCGGCGGCGGCCGTCAACCGAGACCGGCGACGGCGACGTCGCCACCGACCCGCTGAGCCATGGATGGCACAACAAAGTTTGCGGGGACTGGCGCCAGATCGATGCTCCCCCGATGAGCCCTTCCCCGGCAGGGTCATCTCCTCCTTGTCGAGGCGGCCGCGGTCTAGGATGGCATCGCCCGCCTGCAACACCGCCTCCGCCGGGCAGCTCACCGGCGCGCATGGCCCGCGTACATGATGTGCACCGACGGAAACCGGCCGAACGTGAAGTCGAGACGCCGGTTGAGCCCGCAGGGGCCGAGGCCGACGAACGGGCCGACACGAAAGCCCCGGGCGACGAGCGCGCCGGCGAGTTCCGCCGGCGTGATGAATTTCGCCGGATCGTGCGTGCCCCGCGGCAGCAACCGGAGAACACTCTCGCCCAGATGCACGATGACGAACGCAGCGAGCCTCGTGCGGTTGATGGTGTCGAACAGGAACAAGCCGTCGGGCTTGAGCACGCGCACGATCTCGTCGAGCACGCGGTCGATGTCGGCGACGTGCTCCAAGACATCGACGCAGACGACGCAGTCGACGCTGCCGTCGGCGAGAGGGATCGCTTCGCCGCTCCCGACGCGATAGTCGATCGCAAGCCCCGCTTCGCCGGCATGGGCTTTGGCGACGACGACTGCCGCCTCGCTGGGGTCGACACCGATGACGTTCGCCCCCCGCTTCGCCAGTTCCTCTGCCATGAAGCCGCCGCCGCACCCCAGATCGAGAACGGTCTCGCCGTGCCACGTGTCGACCACCTCGTCGAACAGGGAAAGACGTGCCGGCACGAGGTTCTGCAACAGCCGCAGGAACCGCTGCGACCCGTCCCACCAGTTGGCTGCGTAGGTGCGGTAGATGGAGA
>JBIKND010000178.1:0-7819 GCA_044358905.1 Pirellulales bacterium
CGCCACGCCCACGCCCATCCAGGGCAAGGCGATTCCCCACGTGCTCGCCGGCCGCGACCTCTTCGGCTGCGCCCAGACGGGCACCGGCAAGACGGCCGCCTTCGCCCTGCCGCTCATCGAGCGGATGGTCGCCGCCCCGCGGCCGCGGGCCCCGCGCGGCTGCCGGGCCCTCGTGCTCGCTCCCACCCGCGAACTCGCCGGCCAGATCCACGAGAGCTTCCGCGCCTACGGCCGGCACGCCGGGATCACGAGCGTGGTCGTGTATGGCGGCGTGGGGCAGCGGCCCCAGGCCGACGCCCTGCACCGCGGCACCGACGTGCTCGTGGCCACGCCGGGGCGGCTGCTCGATCTCATCGGCCAGCGACTCGCCGACCTCCGCGGCGTCGAGTTCCTCGTCCTCGACGAGGCCGACCGGATGCTCGACATGGGCTTCATCCACGACGTCCGCCGGATCGTGGGCCTCGTGCCGCGTGACCGGCAGACGCTCTTCTTCTCGGCCACGCTGCCCGACGAGGTGCGACGGCTCGCCGACTCGATGCTCCGCGACCCGCTGGAGGTGAAGACGGCGCCGCAGGCCACGCCCGCGGAGACCGTGGCGCAGTCGGTGTTTCACGTGCCGAAGGCGGGCAAACGGATGGCGCTCGTCTCGCTGTTGCGCAGCGAGGCCATGGATCGCGTGATCGTGTTCACCCGCACGAAGCACGGTGCCGACAAGCTGCAGCGCGACCTCGCCAAGGCGGGCATCGACGCCGCCGCGATCCACGGCAACAAGTCGCAGAACCAGCGGGAGCGGGCCCTGGCCGCCTTCAAGGCGCCGCGGCCGCCGGTCTTGATCGCCACCGACATCGCCGCCCGCGGCATCGACGTGGACGGTGTTTCGCACGTCGTCAACTACGAGCTGCCGCACGAGCCGGAGACCTACGTCCACCGCATCGGCCGCACCGGCCGGGCCGGCCAGACGGGTGCGGCGGTGAGCTTCTGCGACCCGGAGGAGCGGCAGCGGCTGCGGGCGATCGAGAAGCTCCTGCGGCAACCGATCGCGGCGCGGAACGCCCCGCCGGCCGGTGGCGAGGTCGAGCCCGCCGACGAGCCGGCGGCACCGCGTTCCCGCGGCGGCGACCACGATGGCCGCGGCCGCAGGCGTTCCGGCGGCGACCGGGGCCAGGAAGGTGGAGGCCGCGGGCGTCGCGGTGGCCGTGGCCGCCGGCCGCGGCCGCAGTCGCAGGGTGAAGGCCGCGGCAGTGCCGTGGCCGTCGCGTCGGCGCCCGTCGTCGCCGCGGCACCGGCGCCCGCCAAGCACCGGGGCCACCGGCGCCACCGCCGCGCGTTGTAGCCGCCCAGGCCGGCGTGCGGCGGACCATGGTTGTCCGCGGGGCATGGTCTGATGGAGGGTGTTCACGGGCGTCGGCATCCCTCACTTCACGGGTGTCGCACTGTCGAAGCTCGTGTTCCCCCTCCCGCCGCTCGCGGAGCAGCGGCGGATTGTGGCGAAGGTGGATGAACTGATGGCGCTGTGCGACCAGCTGGAGGCCAGCCTCGCGGCGGCCGCCACCGACCGGGCACGGCTGCTCGAAAGCCTCCTCCACGAAGCCCTCGCCCCCGCCGCGTAACCTGTGCCAACCTATGGGGTGAACGCTGGTTGGTTGCCTTGACTCAGGACGTGTTCGGCCGTACACTGCAAGGGTCATGTGAAGGATTGCGAGGTGAAACCGTGACAACGATTCAGGAAATCGAGAAAGCCATCGAGGCCCTGCCGCTCGCCGAGCAGATGCGGCTGTATCACGATATGCCTCAGTTGATGGGGCGAACGGCGGAAGACCTCGACTGGCAGCAGGCGGGATTAGAGGCTTTTTTCAAGGACGATTCGCCGGACGATGCCGCCTATGACTCGCTTTGAGCCTGGCGTCGTCGTCGTGGTCGAGTTTCCGTTCAGCGACCTTTCGTCCGGGAAGCGGCGGCCCGGAGTGGTGCTGGCAAGCGATGACGCCGACTTGCTTATCGCACGGTTGACCACACGAGGGCCACGAGACGAGTTCGATGTTTCGCTCACCGACTGGGCAGCCATCGGCCTGCCCCGTCCGTCCACGG
The DNA here is from genome assembly GCA_044358905.1 of Pirellulales bacterium. Taxonomy (GTDB): domain Bacteria; phylum Planctomycetota; class Planctomycetia; order Pirellulales; family UBA1268; genus QWPN01. Next base: position 2,089 of record JBIKND010000178.1, read on the forward strand.
TCCGAGTCGCGAAGCTTTTGGTGATCGACCGCCGGCTCGTGCAGCGTTCACTCGGCCGACTCGCCGCCAATGACAAACACGCGGTCGCCGCTGTAGCACAGCGGCTCGGTGAAACCATTGCCCGTAGTCTCACGGCCTGATGCACCCACTCGCTCCAAACATACCGAAGCCATGACAACTCAAAGAATCGAGCGTAGCAGCGGCAATGTGTTTGCCGACATCACCGTCAGAAACCCGTGGCGGGCCCTCTTCAAGGCGGAGCTTGCCGCCAAGATCCTGCAGGTCATCGAACGCAAGGGGCTCACGCAGGCCGCGGCGGGAAAAGCCCTCGGCATCGGCCAGCCGAAGGTTTCGGCGCTCATGCACGGCCGGCTCGACGGGTTTTCCACCGATCGACTCCTGCGGTTCCTCACCCAACTCGGCTGCGACGTGCGGATTAGCGTGTCGGGCCCGCGTCCGCGCGTCCCCGGCACCCTCCGCGTCATGGCGTCGTGAGTGCCGCGATGCGTTACGATCCGTCACGCCTGCCGATTCGGTTCGACGCGGAGCGCCTCGCCGCGTTCTGTCGCGAGAAAGGCATCGCACGGCTGAGCGTGTTCGGCTCTGTCCTGCGGGATGATTTCGACCCGGCGACGAGCGACGTGGACATCCTTGCCGACTTCAAGCCGGGTGCCACCCGGGGCGTCGGGTTCCGGTGCTTCGGCTACGGTGACGAGTTGGGGGCCATCCTCGGCCGGAAGGTGGACTTCTGCGCGAAGCTCGATCCCCACGTCGAGCCGATCGTCCGCCGCGAGGCCGTCACGATCTACGAGGACCCGAGCGAACCCACGAAGCTTCTCGAAACCAGCGACTGCCACGATCTGACGGCGGCGGCCTCCAGCAGCCTCGACTTCTGGGACAACCCGCTCGACGACGAATGGGATCGGCAGATCGCCGCCGACGCTGCCGCCGACCGGCTGGATCACATGATCGAGGAAGCCCGGTCCGACGTCGCCGCGGGCCGCTGCCGACGACTCGAAGACGTGCTGGCGGACGAGAGCGACGATGCGGGGCGGTGACGGTCCCGAGCGTCACGAGCCGGCGGTTCTGGCCGGCGTTATGTTTTCCGCCGCAGGATGTTTCCTGCGGCAAACGTCTGGTCGTCGAGAAGCCATGAACCGCCGTGATTTTACGGCTCCACGCTGGCCAGCGACCCGACGACGCGGTAACGGATACCGTGGCGGTCGAGAAACGCGGCCATCCGCTGCATCAACTGCAAGGGGTCGAGTTCAGCCGGTGACATGGCCGACGAGTCCATGGCTCATGCGTACGGCCAACTCGCGATCGACTTGCCCGGGCTGCCAGTCGCCGTGGTCGGCGACGATCGCGGCGCGAAGAACGGCCCGGGCGGCGGCCCACATTCGCGCGCCGGCCCGCAGACGGGCGATTTCGGTCGTGGCGGCCAGCACGCGGGCCATCTCATCGTCGATCCGCTCCACAGTGAATCGCCTGGTTCGAATCGTGTTCGTCATATGTGCGATCACCCTGCCTGCCGAAAACCGGGTACGATTGTAGCGGCAAGCAGGGTGCAGGAGGCACAGGAAGCAGGCATGTCCGATGACCCCAAGGCCGCCGCACGGCGGGAACTCGAAGCCCAATACGGCATCCCGCAGGATCGCTTCTGCGGCATGACGGCCGCGGAGATGAGCCGGGCGATCGTGGCCTACGACGGCGGGCCGCGCCGGCCGGGAGAGGCCGTGGGCTACAGCCCCGTGGGCTCACCCGAGACGCGGCTCGCATGGCTCCGCCAGGAGTTTGGCCCCGACGCCGACGTCGAGACGATCCGCCTGCGGGTGCAGTTCTTCGGCGGCCGCGTGAACGCGGCGCTAGCCCTCGACTGGATGCAGGACAACGACGCCTTCGACCGGGCCGTCGTCGCGGGGCTCGAGCGGCATTTCCCCGACCTCACGGCCGACGCGCGGGCGGTCCTCGCCGGCAACTATTCCTACAGCCACATGAAGTGACGCCGATCAACGCGGCCCACCACGACGCGGTCCCATCTACAACAGGAGCCAGGCATGCAGGTCGAGCGTGTGAAGTACGTGATCTGGGCGGCGGATATGGAGCGGGCGATCCGCTTCTGGCGCGACACCTTCGGCGGCCGGCTCCTCAAGCAGAATCCGGTGATCGCCGAGGTCGAGATCGAGGGCGCCGTGATCGGCATCCACTCCGGCGGCGAAGGGAAACGGACCTGGACGGGGTTGAGCCTGCAGGTGGCCGACGTGATCGTCGGCGGCCGGGAAGTGGCGGCCGCGGGGGGCACGCTCGTGAAGGAGCCCGAGCCCGAGAACGGCGAGCCACCACACCTCGCGATGTGCGTGGACCCGGAAGGCAACGAGTTCATGCTCACCCGCAAACGCGGGTAAGCAGGAAGCCCCGGGCGGAAGCCCTGGGATACCGGCCCCGGTATTCGGCGACGATTTCGATCTCTTGGAGCCGCAGAGTGGCACTCTGCGGAATCGGCGCTGCTGCGGTGTGCAGACTGCCAGTCTGCACCTACAACGCTCCCGTGTGGCCGCAGAGTGGCACTCTGCGGAATGCGTTTTCCACGGCCGCACGCCCGGCGCGCAACATCAAAACTCCCGCCGGGCGGCCGGGCCGGAGAGCCTGGCCGCCCGACGCGTCATGAACCGTTCAGCGGACGACGGCAGCCATCTTGCTGAACGACTGCAGCATGCCGACGAGCACCGCCGCCCGGGGCGACAGGATCGAGAGACCGTAGAGCAGCCGGGCCTGCCGGGTGACCGGGGGCTTGCGGACGAGCGCCACCAGCGGGCTGATCCGCGGCGACACCAGACCGATGCCGGCCAGACGGCCCGCCTGGGTCTTGAAGCCGCCGAGCTGGCCCATCTGGGCGAGCATGCTCAGCCGCGGCGCGATCAGGCCGAGCGGGCTGGCCGTGGCCATGCCGGGCAGCGTGGGGCCGAGCGGCCGGTTCAGCCGGGCCAGCAGGCCGCCGCCGGCAGCCGGACGGGCGGGCATCGCGAAGGCCGAGCGGCCGCCGGAGGGCAGGCCGAACTGGGCCGAGCAGGGAGTCACGGTCGCCAGCAGCATCGCCAGCGAGAGCGAGAACACGAACATCTTGCGAATCATCGGAGGGATCCTCGTTCAAGGTGCAGTCATCGGACATCGTGAACGGTTCACGATGCCCGTCCGACGCTAGTTGCCCGCGGCGGCGTCGCAACGTCCACGACCCTGCGGCGCGGGCGTCCGGTGGCCTTTCCGGTCCGGTCGTGCCGCCTGGCGCGGTCGTGCCGCCTGGCGCGGTCGTGCGGGCCGGCGACAGTCGCCGAGTCGGCGGAGGAGAGGTACCATGAAGGTATGAAGTCGCTGCGGGTGACCGACCATCGCACGTTGTCTGCGGAAGATCGCCGCGTATGGCGGGAGCGCACGCCCGAGGAACGGCTCGACGCCGTCGAGCGGCTGCGGCTGGAAGCGGGGCAGTTTCTCCATGAATATCCAGCCCGACTTCGCCGACTTCTTACGGTTGCTCGAGTCTCATCGCGTTGAATACATGATCGTCGGCGGCTACGCCGTCGCGTATCACGGCTTTCCGCGGTTCACCAAGGACATCGACATCTTCTTCTCGGACGCACCCGAGAACGCCGCGCGTTTGCGCCAGGTACTCATCGATTTCGGGTTCGCGGAGTCTTCCGTGCCGATCGACATGCTCCAGCGGCCCGACGCCGTGATCGCCATCGGAATCGAGCCGGTCCGGATCGACCTGCTGAACCGCATCGCCGGCGTCGCGTTCGATGCGGCCTGGCCGAGGGCAGTTCGCGGCCGCTACGGCGATGTCGAAGTCACGTTCATCGGGCGCGACGAGTTGCTGCAGAACAAGCGGGCCACCGGCCGCACGCGGGACATGGCGGACGTCGAGGAGTTGGAGTGAGCGACTTCATCGCGGGCCGTCCTCGGGCGTCCGCAGCCAGACCGTGCGGCCCTCCTTGATCGTCTCCTCGACGCGGAGGTCCTTGATCGCCGCCGCCGGCACCGTGAGCGGGTTGCCCGAGAGCACGACCAGGTCGGCGAGCTTGCCCGGCTCGATCGAACCCTTCGTCGCCTCCTCGCCGTACATCCGCGCGCCGTCGATCGTGATCGCCTCGAGGGCCTCGAGCGGGGCGATCCGTTCGTCCGGCCCGAGCGTGACGCCGGAACGGGTCGTGCGGTTCACGGCCGTGTGGATGGTGAAGATCTGGTTGAGCGGGGAGACGTTGAAGTCGGTGTGGTTGGCAGGGCGGATGCCCAGGGCCCGGGCCGCCTTCATCGGGCTGATGAACGCGGCCTGCTCGAGGCCGCGGTTGGCCACGTGCGTGTCGCCGAAATAGAAGCAGTGCAGCGTGAAGAAAGAGGGCGTGATCTTCCAGGCCGCGTACTTCTCCAGTTGATCGCGGCGGATGAACTGCGAGTGCACGCCGACCGTGCCGCGGGGCTTGGCGGGATCGTTGCCGGAGGCGACGCGATGGGCCTCCAGTAGAGCGTCGATCGCCGCGTCGCCGTTGCAGTGCACGAACAGCGTGGCCCCGCCCGCGTAGACTTTGTTCACCATCTCGTTGAGCACCGGCTGCGGAAACGACGGCTCTCCGCGCCAGTTCTTCTGGCCCGCGGGGCCGTCCGTCTTGTAGGACGTCGTGAAGAACGCGGTGCGGCCCTGCGGCGAGCCGTCGGCCACGATCTTCACGCCGCCGATCCGCAGCCGGTTCTTATACGCCGGCTCGTTGCGGGGCGGCTGGCCGCCGAAGACCGCTTCGATCTCCGTGATGAACGGGAGTGAGACGACGTCGAGCTTGAGCAGGCCGCGATTGGCCATGATTCGCAGCAGGTCGAGCTGGTGCTTCATCGTGGCCCCTTCCTGGGCCGTGGTGATGCCCTCCCGCAGATAGAGCTCCTGGCCCGACTTCAGCAGTTCGATGGACTCGTCGTCGTGCGGCCCCGGCACCTTGGCGAAGATCGGCAGGAAGGCCGTCTCGAAGAGCAGGCCATCAGGCTCCTGCGATCCGGCCTCGCGGCCGATCACGCCGCCCGGCGGCGTCGGGGTGGCGGCGGTGATGCCGTAGGCCTTCAGGGCCTGCGAGTTGAGCATCGCACCGTGGCCGGAGACATGGACGAGAATCACGGGATTGTCGGGGAAGGCGGCGTCGAGCTCCTGCTTCGTCGGCGCCCGCTTCTCGGCGAGCAGTTCGGGGTCGTAGCCGAAGCCCATCACGAACTTTCCGGGCCCGAGTTTGCGGCGCTCCTGCACCTTCTTCAGGCTTGCGATCACGTCGGCCACGCTGCGGCAGGGGCCGGCCGGGGGCGAGGCGCACAGCGCCTGCGTCTGCACGTCCACGAGCGACCAGAAGTGGCTGTGGCCGTCGACGAAGCCCGGCGCGAGCGTCTTGCCGACCAGATCGGTGACCACGGTACCCGGGCCCTTCCAGGCCATGACGTCGGCCTCGGAGCCGACGGCGACGATCTTCCCGTCGGCGATCGCCACCGCCTCCGCAGCGGGCTGCGCCGGGTTTACCGTGACGATCGGGCCGCCGCGGATGATCCGCTCGGCAGGCGCGGGGGCGGCCTGGCAGGCCGTGGCGATGAGGGCGATGGTGAGGGCGACCAACGGGACGTGCATGCGGCGTTCCTTGCGGGGCGTGCGGTCTGCGGGGACCGTACCGCCAAAGTGTAGCGGACGTGTCGGCCCGGCGGACCGGAG
>JBIKND010000179.1:0-7773 GCA_044358905.1 Pirellulales bacterium
CGAACGCCGTCAACAGCGTACTCGTCACGATGCCGCCGATCACCACGGTGGCCAGAGGACGCTGGATTTCGGCCCCAGCGGTCGACGCCAAAGCCATCGGCAGGAAGCCGAGGCTGGCGACCAGCGCCGTCATCAGCACCGGCCGGATCCGCACGTCGGCCGTCGCCAGCGCCGCCTCCCGCGGCCCGAGGCCCGATTCGCGGGCGTGCTCGGCGCCGGCCACCCACACCAGCCCGTTGAGGACCGCCACGCCGAACAGCGCCACGAACCCGACGCCGGCCGCGATCGAGAACGGCATGCCCCGCAGGGCCAACGCCGCCACGCCCCCCGAGGCGGCCACGGGCACAGCCACGAAGATCAGCGCCGCCAGCCGCAGCGACTTGAAGCTCGCGTACAGGAGCATGGCGATCAGGCCGAGCACGAGCGGCGTGATCAGCGCCAGCCGCCGGCTGGCGGAGAGCAGGTTCTCGAAGTCGCCGCCCCAGTCGAGGGCGTAGCCGGGCGGGAGCGTCACCTGGGCGGCGATCCGGGCCTGGGCTTCCTGCACGAAGCTCGCCACGTCGCGGCCGCGGACGTTGGCCGAGACGAACGTCCGCCGCCGCGAGTTCTCGTGCTCGATCGACGGCGGGCTCTCGTCCACGCGGACGTCGGCGAGTTCGCCCAGCGGCACGGGCCGCCCGCCCGCCGCACCGACCGGAATCTGCGGCACGAGATCCTCGTTTTCCCGCCACGCCTGGGGAAACCGCACCATCAGCGGGAACCGCGGCCGGCCCTCGTAGATCACGCCGGCCTGAATGCCGCCGAGGGCGGCGACCGTCTGCATCACGTCCGCACCGTCGATGCCGTGGCGGGCGAGCTGGTCCTGGCGGGCGTCGACCCGCAGCGTGGGGACGTCGGCCTGCCAGTCGGCCCGCACGTCGGCCGCACCGGGAATATCGCGGAGCACGTCCTCGATCCGCTTTCCGAGGTCGCCAAGCGTCGCCAGATCGTCGCCGTAGACGAGCACCGCCACGTCGGCTTTCACGCCCGCCACGAGCTCGTCCACCCGCATCTCGATCGGCTGGCTGAAGCCGAAGCTGGCGCCGGGGACCGCCTCCGTGAGCGCCGTCGACATCCGCTCCACGAGCTCGTCCCGCGTCACCTCCCGCGGCCAGCGACCGCGCGGCTTCAGCATCACCCACACGTCCGTCTGCTGCACGCCCATGATGTCGTTGGCGATCTCGGGCCGGCCCGTCTTGCAGAACACCGTTCGCACCTCCGGAAACCCGCCCAGCACCTGCTCGATCCGCGTCGTCAGCGGAATCGCGTCCTCGAGCGTCGCGGTCGGCAGCCGGTTGGCCTCGATGAGGATGTCGCCCTCGTCCAGCCGCGGCATGAACTCCGCCCCCAGCCGCAAGGCCACCGGCACGCTCGCCGCCACGAGCCCGGCGGCCACCAGCGAGATCACCACCGGATGGTGGACGGCCAACCGGGCCAGCGGGCGGTAGAGGCGGTGAAACATCCGCATCACGAGCGGCTCGTGCTCCTCCTCGCGGCCGAGCACCGTGGCCGCCAGCACGGGCATGAGTGTCAGGGAGATGACGAGCGACCCCGCCAGTGCGAACAGCACCGTCAGCGCCATCGGCCGGAACAACTTCCCCTCGGTGCCCTCCAGGAACAGGATGGGCAGGTAGACGATGGCGATGATCAGCTCGCCGAACATCGTCGGGCCGCGGACCTCCACGGCGGCATCGCGCACGACCCGGAGCTTCGACGCCTGTGGCGCGGCGAGGCCCAGCCGCCGCACGCAGTTCTCCACCATGATCACCGAACTGTCGACGACGAGCCCGAAGTCGATCGCCCCCAGGCTCATCAGGCTCGCCGGGATCCCGAAGGCCCACATGAGATTCGCGGCGAAGAGCATCGACAGCGGGATCGCCAACGCCACGATCAGGCCGGCCCGCACGTTGCCCAGCAGCACCAGCAGCACGCCGATCACGAGGAGACCGCCCTCGGCGAGGTTGTGCAGCACCGTGTCGAGCGTGCGAGCGATCAGGTCGGAGCGGTCGTAGACGATGTCCAGTTCGACGCCGGGGGGCAGCGTGCCGCGGATTTCCGACAACTGCTCCTTCGCGGCCGCCACGACCCGCCGGCTGTTCTGGCCCCGGACCATCATCACCATCCCGGTGACGATCTCGCCGCGGCCGTCCCGGGTGGCGGCGCCCTGCCGCACCAGCGGTGAGACGACCACCCGAGCCACGTCGCGCACCAGCACCGGCACGCCGCCGGCCGGACTGCGAACGACGACTTTTTCGATGTCCTCCACGGTCGTGAGGAGCGCCTCGCCCCGGATGAACCGCTGCTCGCCGTTCTTGACGATGTAGCCGCCGCCGGTACTGGCGTTGTTCCGCTCCAGGGCGGCCATCAGTTCACCTAGGGCGATCCCGTGCGACGACAGGCGGTCGGGGTCGACCTGCACCTCGTAGCTCTTGGCATGCCCGCCGTGCGCGTTGATGTCGGTGACCCCGCGGACCTTGCGCATCACCGGGGCGATGTCCCATTCGAGGATGCTCCGCAGGTCCATGAGGCTCCGCCCCGGGCCGCGCACCTCGAACTGCAGAATCTCGCCCAGGGCCGTGCTCAGGCTGCCGAGTTGCGGGTCGGCGGCGGCGAGCGTCATCCCGGCCCGGGCCGCGGGCAGCCGCTCGGCGACCAGTTGCCGGGCCAGGTAGATGTCGGTGCCCTCGCGAAACACGATCGTCACCAGCGAGATGCCCAGCCGGGAGACGCTCCGCATCTCCTCGACGTCCGGCAGGCCGCTCATCGCCATTTCGACCGGATACGTCACCGATCGCTCCACCTCGAGCGGCGGCAGCGTGCCCGCCTCGGTGACCACCTGCACCTGGACGTTGACGAGGTCGGGCACGGCGTCGACGGGAATCTGCGTCGCCGCGTAGAGGCCGCCGACGGCCATGAGCACGAACAGCGCGACCACCAGCGCCCGGTTGGCGAGCGACCATTCGATGACACCTGTCAGCACCGCGCCCCCCTTTTTCGCCGGTCAGCCGGCCGACTCCGCTTCCTGCTCGAGGAGCAATTCGCTCTTGAGGAGGAACGCGCCTTCGGCCACCACCTGCTGCCCCGCCTGGAGGCCGGACTTGACCTCCACGTAACCCTGCGTGTCTTCGCCGGCGACGATGTCGACGCGGCGGTAGCGCCCATCCTCGACGGGCACGAACACGAACGCCTTGCCTGCGTGCCGCATCACGGCCGCCGCCGGCACGGCCAACGCGTCCCGAGCCTGCCCCTGCGGCAGATCGACCCACACGAACATCCCGGGCTTGTAGTGGGCGTCGTCGTTCTGCAGTTCGGCCACGAGCGGCACGCTGCGGGACTCGGCCTCGACGGTCGCCCCCACGTGATTGATCCGGGCGGTCGTGTTGTGCTCGGCCGACCCCGGCACGTTGACGGCCACCTCCTGATCCTCCGTCACCTCGACCGTCGTCCACTGCCGCTCGTGGATCTGGGCCCGCACCCAGAGCGTGGACGTGTCGGCCACGACGAACAGCCGGTCTCCGGCCTGCACGCGTTCGCCGCGGGCCACGAAAATGTCCTCCACGACGCCGGCGAAGGGGGTCCGCAGCGCGAGCACGCTCAAGGCACCGGCACCGCCACTTCCTTCGACGTCGGCCACGCCCTCCGCCGCGCCCTGGCCGCCGGCGTCGGTCTCGAGTTTGCTGCCGACGAGCGTCCGCAGATGCTCGCGGGCCACCTGCGCGAGACGATCGGCCTGCTCGAGCGCGGCCCGGGCCTTGTCGCGATCCTGCCGGGTCTGAAAGAGCGACTCTTCGCAGGCGGCCGCGAAGCTCGCCTTCGCGACCTCCAGATTGCTGGTCCGCTCCTCCACGATCCGGCCGGAGAGCACGCCGCCCGCACCGAGTTGCCGCGTGCCGGCGTCGACCTTCTCCACGTACAGCAACCGCGAATACGCCCCGAGGATCTTCTCGCGATAGTTGCCCAGCACGCGATCCCGAAACTGCTCCTCGATCTGCTCCAGCGGCGGATGGCTCTGCAACGCGTCGAGCAGCGCCGCGACGTTGGCGGCGATCGTGGCCTGCCATTCGGCGGTCTTGCGTTCGATCTGGCGGTCGTCTTCCCGCTTGCGGACGTCGTCGCGGGCGGTGCCCACGTCGGGGCTCGACACCTCGGCGAGCGAGTCGCCCTTGGCGACCCGTTGCCGGACTTTGACGAAGACGCGGGACACGATGCCGTCCACGGGCGATTCGTAGTCGAGGCGGTACCGGGCGTCGTAGTCGAGGCGGCCCGGCACGGTGAGGTGATCCCGCAGCCGCCGGGGCTCCACGGACGCCAGGGTGATGCGCGCGGCCGCGTCGCCCGGCGGCAACGTCACGAGATCGGCCGGCCGGGCCGTGGCCGCTGCCGCAACGGGCGCCGCGATCTCGACATGGCCGTCGACCCCGAAGTGATGGGTGGCGAGCCACCACCACGCCGCCGCACCAGCCAGCAGCAACGCGCCGCCCGTGACGCCGCGCCGCAGGCCAGCCCAGCCGAAACCGGGCGATCGCGCGGCGTGGTACGGACGAGCCTCCGGACCGGCGGCGCCGTGCACCTGCGGCTCATCCTGGATTTCCGAAACCATCCGCATTTCCTCCATCCCGACCGCCCCACGGCGACAACCGGCGGGGACCAAAGCAGGATGATTCTACGGAACGCCGCATCCCCCGGGGGAGTCGAGACCGGGATGCCGACCGCCCGCGGCCCGTGTACGATGCGGGTTTTCCCGGTGCGGCCTCGAAGATTTCGAGGCCTGTCACCCGCCGCCCCGAGGTTCCCAGCGCCGTACCGCCATGACGCCCTCCCGATCCGTCCGCATCTTCGACACCACGCTCCGCGACGGCGAGCAATCGCCCGGCGCGAGCATGAACCTCACCGAGAAGATGGAGATCGCCCAGGCGCTCGTGGCCCTCGGCGTGGACGTGATCGAGGCGGGATTCCCCATCGCCTCACCCGGCGACTTCGAGAGCGTGCGCGACATCGCCGCCGCCGTCTCCGGCGCGACCGTCTGCGGCCTGGCCCGCTGCAGCGACGCCGACATCGACCGCGCCTGGGAGGCCCTGCGGCACGCCCGCCAGCCGCGGATCCACGTCTTCCTCGCCACCAGTTCCATCCATCGCGAGTTCAAGCTGCGGATGAACGAGGACGAGGTGCTGGCCCGCGCCGTGGCGGGCGTGACCCGGGCCCGCAACCACTGCGGCGACGTCGAGTTTTCCCCCGAGGACGCGGCCCGCACGGAGATCGACTTCCTGTGCCGGGTCGTCGAGGCGGTGATCGCCGCCGGGGCGACCACCGTGAACATCCCCGACACGGTCGGCTACGCCACGCCCACCCAGATGCACCACGTGATCAAGAGCCTCCGCGACCGCGTGCCGAACATCGACCGGGCCGTGATCAGCGTGCACTGCCACGACGACCTCGGCCTGGCCGTGGCCAACAGCCTGGCCGCCGTCGAAGCGGGGGCCGGCCAGGTGGAATGCACCATCAACGGCATTGGCGAGCGGGCGGGCAACTGTTCGCTCGAGGAGGTGGTGATGGCGCTCAGAACCCGGCGCGACTACTACGGCGTCGACACCCGGATCGTCACGCAGAAGCTCGTGCCCACCAGCCGGCTGGTCGCCAACGTGACCGGCATCCAGGTGCCGCGGAACAAGGCGATCGTGGGCCGCAACGCCTTCGCCCACGAGGCCGGCATCCATCAGGACGGCATGCTCAAGGAGCGGCGAACCTACGAGATCATGCGGCCCGAGGACGTGGGGCTGGAACGGACCGACCTCGTGCTCGGCAAGCACAGCGGCCGAGCGGCGTTGGCCGACCGGGCCAAGGCACTCGGCTACCAGCTCACGCCGGAACAGCTGCAGACCGTGTTCGAGCGGTTCAAGGTGCTGGCCGATCGCAAGAAGGAGATCTACGACGGCGACATTGCGGCCCTCTGCGAGCAGCAGTTCGCGGCCCTGCCGGAGCAGTTCACCTTCGAGGGCTACACGGTCGCGAGCGAGTCTGGCGCCGCCCCCACCGTCACGCTCCGCGTGCTGCAAAACGGCGTGCCGCAGACGGTGACGATCACGGCGGGCGATGGGCCGATCGACGGGATCTTCCTGGCGATCGAGAAGCTCACCGGTATGACGACCGTGTGCCGCGACTTCCGCGTGCAGGCGGTGACGGTGGGCAAGGACGCACAGGCCGAGGTGACGGTGGAGCTCGAGCACGCCGGCCAGCAGCAACGCGGCCGCGGCGTCTCGACCGATTCGCTCGAGGCGGCGGCCAAGGCCTTCCTCGCGGCGGTCAACCGGCTCGCGCTCGGCAGCACGCCCCGCCTGCACCCGCAGACGGGCTGAAGACACGGAAACCCTCGGCTTCGTGCCTCGGTTTCCTTGGCCGACCGCCGTCGGCTCTTGAGGGCCCGCCATCCAGGCGGGCAGTCGAGCGCGGGACATTCGGCGGTCAGAAACCGCCGCAACTGCACGGAAACCCTCGGCTTCGTGCCTCGGTTTGGCGGCTGCACGGAAACCCTCGGCTTCGTGCCTCGGTTTCCTTGGCGGGCCTTCGCCCGCTCTTGAGGGCCCGCCATCCAGGCGGGCAGTCAACGCGCGGGGCCCGGGGCACGGCGTTCAGAGACCGCCGCTACAGGAACCGGTAGGTGCCCGATGCCCTTGAAGCCCGAGGCGCGAGCCGAGGGAATGTGGAACGGTGTCCGGTGGAGCAAAGCGTATTCCCTCAGCTTGCGCTTCGGGCTTCCCGGCAGACGGCATGGCATGCGTGCTCGCCCATCGCCTGCAGCTATATCGCTTCCTGCCCGCGCTCGCCGGTGCGGATGCGAACGCATTCATCCATCGGCAGCACGAAGATCTTGCCGTCGCCGATCTCGCCGGCCTCGCCGGAGCGGCCGCCCTTGACGATCGCCGCGATCGTGGGCTCGACGAAGTCGTCGTTGACGGCGATCTGCAACTGCACCTTGCGCAGCAGGTTGACGGCGATCTCGTGACCGCGGTAGGTCTCGGCGTGTCCCCGCTGCCGCCCGAAGCCCTGCACGTCGAGGACGGTGAGCCGGAAGACCTCGACCTCGGAGAGCGCCTGCTTGACGCTCTCGAGCTTGGCCGGCTGGATGATGGCGATGATGAGTTTCACGGAGGCGGCCAGGGGGGACTGATGAACCCGCAATAGTGTAGCCGCAAGGCAAGGTGAGACACTCCGCGGTCAAAGGCCATCGCCCCTGCACGGAAACCCTCGGCTTCGTGCCTCGGTTTCCTTGGCGGGCCTCCGCCCGCTCGCGAGAGCCCGCCATCCAGGCGGGCAGTCGAGAGCGACGCAGTCGGCGGTCAGAGACCGCCGCTACAGGGATGGCAGGTGCCCGATGCCCTGGAAGCCCGAGGCGCGAGCCGAGGGAATGTGGAACGGAATCCGGTGGAGCAACGCGTATTCCCTCAGCTTGCGCTTCGGGCTTCCCAGCACCTGCGCACGACGGTCAGAGACCGCCGCTACAGGGTCGAGGCCACGCCAAATGGCACGCTCCGCACGCAGCGGCCGAAGGCCGCGCCGCGTGCTTGCCATACGGAAACCCTCGGCTTCGTGCCTCGGTTTCCTTGGCGGGCCTCCGCCCGCTCGCGAGAGCCCGCCATCCAGGCGGGCAGCCAACGCACGGCGCACGACGGTCAGAGACCGCCGCTACAGGGTCGAGGCCACGCCAAATGGCACGCTCCGCACGCAGCGGCCGAAGGC
>JBIKND010000030.1:0-26108 GCA_044358905.1 Pirellulales bacterium
AGTGAACGTCCGGGTGAGACGGTACGGGCAACCCCGACCTGCACCGTATGACGCGGCCGGACGCGTGTCCGAGCGGCGTAGCTCGCCTACAATCCGGGCATCCCGCAAAGGAGCCGCCCGCATGTCCGCCGCCCCCCTGCCCCGCACGCTCGCCGCACTCCGCAATTCCGGCTGGACGAGCCGCCCCGTCAAAGACGAAGTCCGGGAGAACTTTCTGCGGATGTTGAAGACCGGGGAAGAGCTGTTCCCCGGCATCGTCGGCTACGACCACACGGTGATCCCCGAGATCAACATCGCCCTGCTCGCCGGGCACGACATGCTGTTCCTCGGCGAGAAGGGCCAGGCCAAGAGCCGGCTGATGCGGCTGCTCGTCCGGTTCCTCGACGAGCACCTCCCCTACCTCGACGATCCCGCGATCCCGCTCCACGACGACCCCTACGCCCCGATCACCGGGGCCGGGAAGCGGCTCGTAGCCACGCGGCCGCCGGAGGACGTGCCGATCGCCTGGTGGCCGCGCAGTGAGCGGTATGCCGAACGGCTGGCCCCGGGCACGAAGTTCGCCGACATCATCGGCGAGATCGACCCGGCGAAGCTGGCCGGCGGCACGAGCATGGCCAGCGAGGAGGCGTTGCACCTCGGACTGATCCCGCGGATGCACCGCGGTATCTTCGCCATGAACGAGCTGCCGGAGCTCGACGAGCTCGTGCAGGTGGGGATGTTCAACATTCTCGAGGAGCGCGACGTGCAGATCCGGGGCTATCCCGTGAAGTTCGACATCGACGTGATGCTGCTCTTCTCCGCGAATCCCGCGACCTACAACCGCTCGGGCAAGGTGATCCCCCAGCTCAAGGACCGGATCGGCGCGGTGATCCACACCCACTACCCGGCCGACCGCGACCTGGGCATCGCCATGGTCGAGCAGGAGGCGGGCATCGACCTCGGCGGCGAGTGGCCGGTGCTCGTGCCGCCGTTCATGAAGGCGATCCTCGAGCAGGTGACGATCGCGGCCCGGAAGAGCAAGTTCATCGATCAGCAGTCGGGCGTGAGCGCCCGGTTCTCGATCGCCAACTACGAGACCGTCGTGGCCAGCGCCCGGCAGCGGGCCGTCCGCCTCGGCGAGAAGCCCGCCGTGGTGCGGATCAGCGACCTCGGCCACCTCTACGCGTCGAGCCTCGGCAAGCTGGAGCTCGACCTCATGGGCAGCCACCAGATGACCGAGCGGCAGGTGCTCGACGCCGTCGTCGCCGAGGCGATCGGGACGGTGTTCGAGGAGTACGTCGAGGCCCACGGGCTCGACGAGATCGCCAAGGTGTTCGGCCAGGGCGTGAAGATCGAGGTCGGCGACGCGGTGCCGTCGGCGGCCTACGCGAGTCTCGTCGCGGACGTGCCGCAGGTCTGGGAGAAGGCCTTCGAGGTGAACGCGGCGCAGGACCAGGCCGTGCGGGCGAGCTGCATCGAGTTCGTGCTCGCAGGGCTGTACGCCACGGAGCGCATCTCGCGAATCCAGTCGCACGGCCGGACGGTCTACGACACCGGTGGATTCAGGTGAAAATGAGCCCATTCACGTATCCTCGGTCGGGGATGCCCCCGCCACGTCTCCGGACGTTCGCTGCGGCCTTCCAGGAAATGCTGTTCGGCATGGCATGTGCGCCATTTCGATGGAAGCCCCCGGCGGAAGCCGGTGGACTCCGCGTTCCGCGACGTCCCGCCCCCAATGCAGAACGGTGTCGCCCAAAAACCCGGTGTCCCCGGGCTTCCGCCCGGGGCTTGTCGGTCTTTACGCCGGCTCTTAGGGCACGGGCGGCCCCTCACGGTTCTCCGTGTTGGTGACTTTGAGAAGGTCGTCCTTTCGCCCCATTGTCGATCGCCGGGAGGATAAGTCCCATGCCCACTCGTGACACGCTCGGCGGCGTCGTCCACTCGTACCAGAAGTACGACCCGGCGCGGATTCCGCCGCCGCGGCCGCCGGAGTCCGACCTCGTGTCGCCGCTGATGGAGCACCTGCTCGAGTTCGGCGACACGGATGAATTGACCGAGGAGCAACTGGCGAACGCCATCGAGCTCGACCCGGCCCAGATCGGCCGGCTCGGTCCTTCGCTCGATGCGTTGCGCCGCAAGCTCGAGGAGGCGCGGCGCAAGATTCTGGAGCGGTTCGAGACCGAGTCCGTGCGGAAGAAGGCGCGGGGCGCGTTTCGCGACGCGGCCCGCCGTGCAAGCCCGCCGTCGCGGCACCGCGAGGGCTTCGAGCGGGCCGTCCGCGAGGAGCAGCTGCGGCGGCTCGAACGGCTGTGGTACGCCCAGGAGGACGACCACAGCCCGTTCGCGGCGCAACTCGCCGGCCTCATCGAGCGGCTCGGCGACGTCTACCAGGTGGACGAACTGGCGGCGAAGTGGACCTTCACCGGCCGGGAGAAACTCACGGTCGAGGACGCGCTCGAGGTCAAGGAGCGGCTCGAGGAGATCGAGGCCCTGCTCCGAGCGCTGGAGGAGGCCCGCAAGAACGCGCAGGTGTTTCTCATCGACATGGAGGCGCTCGGCCGCCACGTCGAGGAGGCGGACCTCGACGACCTGCGCGGCCTGCGGCGGGAGGTGCAGGATCTCGTCGAGCAGATGGCCGCCCGGCAGGGGCTCGAGAAGACCGGCCGCGGCTACGGCCTGACGCCCGCGGCCCTGCGGGTCTTCCAGGGCAAATTGCTGGAGCGGATCTTCGCCGACCTCGACCCGGGGCGAACCGGCCGCCACCAGGGCGACATCGTCGGCGACGGCGCCGTCGAGCTCGTGCCGACGCGGCCCTACGAGTTCGGCGACTCGGTAGCCCACATGGACATCCCCGGCTCGCTCGTCAACGCCATGCTCCGGCAGGCGGGGGGCGGCGGCCCGCTGCGGCTTACGTCCCGTGACATCGAGGTCCATCGCACGCGGAACACGCCCAAATGCGCTACCAGCGTGGTGCTCGACATGAGCGGCTCGATGCGCTACGGCGGCCTGCATGTGAGCGTGAAGAAGATGGCGCTGGCGCTGCAGGGAATCGTGCAGCGGGAGTTTCCCGGCGACTTCCTCCAGTTCATCGAGATGTTCTCGTTCGCGAAGCCGCGGCCGGCCGGCGAGATCGTGAAGCTCATGCCCAAGCCGGTGACGATCTTCGACTCGGTCGTCCGCCTCCGGGCCGACATGGCCGACCCGCGGATCACGGAGGCCGACGTGCCGCCGCACTTCACGAACATCCAGCACGCCCTGCAGCTCTCGCGGCAGCACCTGGCCCGGCAGGACACGCCCAACAAGCAGGTGATCCTGATCACCGACGGCCTGCCCACGGCCCACTTCGAGGGCAGCGAACTCTATCTGCTCTATCCACCGCACCGGCGAACGGAGGAGGCGACGCTCCGCGAGGCGCGGGCCTGCCGCCGCGAGGGCATCCGCGTGAACGTGTTCCTGCTTGCCGGCTGGTCGCAGTCGCGGGAAGACATCCAGTTCGCCTACCGGCTGGCCGAGGCCGCCCAGGGCCGCGTGTTCTTCGCGGCGGGCAGGGACCTCGACCGGTTCGTCGTCTGGGACTACGTCGCCCGCCGCCGCTCGATCATCGGGTGAGCCCGACTGCCCGACTGCCTGACTGCCGGTACGGCCGCGCCACTGCTGGGAAGCCCGAAGCGCGAGCTGAGGGAATCCGCGTCGCCGCACTGGAAGCGCACCGCATACCCTCGGCTCGCGCCTCGGGCTTCCAGGGCAACGGGTTCCAGCTTCCCGCGACGGTGATCCCGAATCAAAGAAAAAGGCCGGGCCTTCACGGGGAAGGCCCGGCCCTGATTCACGTCCGCCGGCTCGCGGGGAGCCGGTGCGGAGCGGACCGATCAGCCACCGGCGCAGGCGCCGCAGGCCGGCTCAGCCGCACCACAGGCCGGTTCGGCCGCGGCGCAGGTGGGCTCGGCACAGCCGGCCGTGGCGGCACAGCCGGGCTCGCAGCAGTTGCTGGCGCTGGCCTTGGCACGACGGCTGAACAAACCACGCCGGGCGCGGCGATGGCGGGGCTGTGAGCTGCAAGTCGGAGCAGCGGCACAGGCCGGCTCCGCGGCGGCGCACGCCGGTTCCGCGGCACCGCAGCCGGGCTCCGCCGCACCGCAGGCCGGCTCGGCACAGCTGTCACAGCCGCCGTGGCTGGCTGCCGAGACCGTGTCCGCGGCCACGAGGCCGATGACGGCGAAGGCAAAGCACAAAGAGACGAACTTGGGCATACGCATCATGACTTTCTCCTAGGGTCGAACCGAACCGAATCGCAATCCATTTCAGGTGATTCAGTTGGCCCTCGCACGCAGACATCTGCGAACGGCGAGCCAGGCGAAAATGTAGCGCTGGGCACGAAAAGGCGCGAAGAGGGAAAAAGGTGCCGGCGGAATTTCCCGGTGGAAACGCCGATTTCGCGATCTCCGGGACCGGGCGAGGTCCCCGGCGGCCCGGACTGCCGTCAGGATCCGGCCGGCTCCTCGGCCTCGGTCGCCGACGGATCCTCGGGCAGTTCCCAGGACAGCCGGCCCTCGCGCACGCGGATGTTGCCCTGCGCATCCCGCTCGACCACCGCGACCTGACCGGCCGAGATTCGGGTCTGCCTCCGCCCGTCGCGGTCGGTCAGCCCCACCTCCCCCTCGGCGACCTCGACGATCGTCCTCTCACGGTCCGCGATCACGGCCGCCAGGCCGCGGTCGATCGTGATCGCCGCGTGGGGGCTGGTGAGGGTGGCGACGCCCGTGACGTCGGCCTTTCGCGTCACGAAGGCCGTGCCCTGGGCGAGATCGATCCGCGGTTGCCGCGTGCAGACCAACCGCGCTTCGGAGCCGCGGTCGAACTGGATCCGCGTGCCGTCCGTCAGTTGCAACGACACCGCCCCCCATGGGCACGTCCAGATCCGCCGGGCGCTGGTGATGACATCGCCGGCCGCGAGCGACTGCGGCTTCTCCCCCGGCGCCGCGCCCAGGAGCAAGACGCTGCCGCGGGTGTCCACGACCTGGCAGGCGTCGCTCCGGCCCGACGCCGTCGCCAGCCACAGCCAGCCCGCCGCGGCGGCCGCGGCCAGCGCGGCCGAGGCCAGGCCCGTGAGCCAGGTCCGGCGCCGCGGCGGCGACAGAACCGGCGCGGCACGCGGATCAGACCGTTCCTGCAGCGCAGCCGCGGTGACCGCGGCCGCCAGCAGCGTGTCTCGAAAGGCCTCGTCCTCGCGCACGAGGCGGTCGACCGTGCGGATGGTCGCCTCGTCGGCTCGGCCGTGGAGATAGTCGTCGATCAACTGCTCGTGCCGTTCGTCGGTCATCACTGCGTCTCCGTCAGTTTTCGGGCAATGCATTCGCGAAGCGTCCGCCGGATGCGGCTCAGGGCCATGTCGACCGCGGCAGGGGTCCTACCGACGCGGGCGGCGACGTCCTTCACGCGCAGTCCCTCGTCGTACCTGAGGACGACGAGCCGTCGGGCGGTTTCCTGCAGCCGGGCGATGCAGCCGGGCAGGAGGGCGCGGCGATCCGCGAAGAGATCGAAGTCGCCGGCGAGACCGTCTGCCATCAGGTCGATGGCCTCGGCCGAGAGCACCTCGCGGCGCCTGGCCCGCTGCTGCCGCCACTTGAGCGCCTCGAGCCGCGCGATCCCCAGCGCCCACGGCCCGAACGGCCGGGTCGCGTCGTAGGCGGAGAACTTGGCGACGAGGATGCAGGCCACGTTCTGCAGCAGGTCCTCGGCCTGATGCGGGCATCCGGTTGCCGCCAGGAGAAAACCGCGCAGCGGCACCCGGTGCGGTTCGTACAGCTCGAGGAAGCGTCGCTGGCTGTCCATCGTGGTCCGCGGGGCCGGCAGTGCCCGGGAGTCAGTCCCACCAGGCCCCGGTTTTCGTGGCGGCTTCGGTCCGCGGCGCCGTGGCGGCGGTCCTGGCCGCGGCCAGGTCGTCGGCGCGACGCACGTTGCCCGCGAACCGCCACGGGTGGAGGAGCACCCCGCCGGAGGCCGACAGAACCCAGTTCGACCCCTTCTTGAGGCCGTTGGCGATCGTCGATGCCCGGGTGGCCGCTTCGTACCGCGGCAAGGCGACGACGCGGTCGTCGAGCAGAGGCCCGAGGTCGCAGCCGGCCCGCTTGTCGAGCTGATGGCTGCGGATCAGGGCCGCGACGACGGCGAGATCGACGCAGTTGACGAGCTCCGCGAACACCGGGTGCCTGGCCGTGAGCCGGTCGTAGTGCTCGGTCATGGCCCGGCACCAGGCGTCGAGATTCTCGTCGGGCGCCCCGACGCCCCGCTGGATGCCCGCGGCGCCGGCGCGGTCGTTCGCGCTGAGGCACTTCATGCGGCGATCGCCGATCCTCCAGGTCAGTTCGTCGGCGTCGCGGGCGAGCGGCTCGTACGCCGCCTCCAGCCAGAAACGAGGCAGCGACGACGACCGCCCACCCGGCCGGACCATCGACAGGTAGCTCGGCAGTTCCTTGATGCCCGAGGGCTCGTGCCCCATGCCGATCCGCTTCATCGTGTGATCCGCGCCCACGAGCACTCGTGCGAACCGGCTGTCGGCCGGCACGCCCCCCACCGTCACCACCTGCGGGCCGAGCGCCTCCTCCATGCCGCGGAACACCGCCCGCGGATCGCGGCCCATGGTCTTCTGCCGCGAGAGGAACTCCTGCAGGCGGGCGAGTCCCTCCGGCGTCGGGTCGATGGAGCAGAGGATGCCGCCACCGCGGCTCTGCTCGATCGATCGCAGGGCGACGATGAAATCCTCGAGCCGCAGGAGCGGTCGCCCGCTGCGTTGCGCGACCGGCGCACCGCCCGCGCCGACGGCGGGCCGATCGGCCGGGCCCGCCAGAAGGATGTCGTGGGCATCCGGCACGACGAACAGGTGCGTGACCCGCTCCAGGCCGCCGAGCAGGAGCAGGTCGGGCGGGAGCGGCTCGCCGCGCTCGGCCGCCTTACGGACGGCGGCCACGATGCGGGCGAGCGACACGTGCCGCATGGCGCTCGGACCGGCGGGGAGGTCCGCGGTGGCGACGGCCTGCCGCATGGTTCGCACCGACTCGTCGAGCACGGTGTCGTCCACGGCGCGGACGATGCCGGCGGTGTCCACCGAGATGCCGCCGACCGACTGGAATCCGAACCCGCCGCCCCCGAACTGCCCCCGGGCCGTCCCGAAGAAGGTGACGGCCATCAGCAGGCCGAGCACGACGCCGGCGCCGCGCCCACACGGGCTGCGCAGGAAAACAACACCGGGGTGTTGGATGGAGGCGGAGGCAGTCTTCATGCCGATGGTGCTCCGGCCAGCCGGGCGGGGTGTTAGATTGTGCGGCCGCGTGCGGATTGTTTTCGCCGCGAAGGCCGACAGCAGGAATCCTCGGCACCTTCGCAAACCTAACACGACGGCGATTTCCCATGCGGAGGCGGGATCTTTTCGCGGCGGGCGCAGCCGTGGCCGGCGTTGCATCGTCGGCCTGGCGCCGCGGGCCGTGGGGTGGCGACATCGCCCCCGGACCGCCGCCGGCTTGGGCGGTGATCCCCGTGGTGGGCGACGGTCGCTGGATCGAAATCGAGCCGCCCCGCAAGCCGCTCGGCAATTACGACGAACGGCCGTTCGAACTCTCCGTCGGCATCGAGATGCGGGGCCGCGGCAACGGCACCGATGTCCAGGCAGTCACGCCCGTGCCGCTGCCCCATCCGGAACAAAAGATCGGCGACGTGAGGATCGAGACGGAGGGCTGCCAGGCCAGGATTCAGGCGGTGGGCGAGGGCGCAGCACAACTGGTCGTGGCGGCGGCCGCGATCGGCGCCGGGGGCGTTCTCCGGGCCATCGCCCGTTACCAACTCACCGTGGCGAAGCAGTATTTCGGCCACGAGCGCGACCGCTTTCCGCGCGTGCAGCCGAAGCCGGCGGCGGAGATTCGCGGCCGCTACCTCCTCGACAGCCCGGGCATCGAGACCGGCTCCGCGCAGGTTCGCAAGCTCCTCGCCGCGGTCCGCGGCCCCGGCGACGAGCACCCCTGGGACGTGGCGCGGCGGTGCTGGGTCTGGGTCCGCGAGAACATCCGGCCGCGGATCGGGCCGTATACGAGCGTAACCCGGGCCATCGACGATCGGGTCGGAGACTGCGAGGAGATGGCCGGCGTGTTCGTCGCCCTGTGCCGTCGCGCCGGCATCCCCGCCCGTCTGGTCTGGGTGCCCAATCACAACTGGGCCGAGTTCCACCTCGTCGATGAGGCCGGTGTCGGCCACTGGATCCCCGCGCACACGGCCTGCTATCCGTGGTTCGGCTGGACCGGCGTGCACGAGCTCGTGATCCAGAAGGGCGACCGCGTGATCCCGGCGCACGCCCGCGCGCCACAGCGGCTCCTCGAGGATTGGGGCCGCGCCGCCGGCGTGCGGCCCGCGTTTCGTTGGACGGCGGAACTCACGCCGTTGCCGGCCACGACCGGCGCGGATCCTGGGCCGGGCGGCCGCGTGAAGGAGGAATCGGGTGAATGGAAACTCGCCGGGCACCGGCTTGACAGCCTGCTGCGGCGGCAATGAAGGAGCCCCTGCGATGATGTCATCTGCACGCCGCGGTCCCCGAGCCCGGGCCGTGCTACCCTCGGCGATGGTCTTGTGCCTTGGCCTCGGCCTCGGGGCCCTGCCCGGCGGTGAGGCCTACGGGCAGGCGGCCACCACGCTGCAACTGCCGGAGTTCGGCGTGGCGATCGACGCGGAGGGCGTCGTCTCGCGGCGCGCGGTCGAGGATCCCGGCGGTCGGCTGGCCGCGGAACGGGTCGCGGCCGCCCGGGCTGCGTTGCCCGCCGACGTCCTGCGGCCATCGCGACTGCGGAAGATCTCGCTCGTCGGTCTCGACGCGGCGCTGCGGCGTCGGGCGGCGGCCGGCGCCGGGCCCGATGCGATCGAGCGGCACCTCGCCGGGCTCACGCGGGTCGAGTTCGCCTTCTTCTATCCGGACCGCGGCGACATAGTGATCGCCGGCCCGGCCGGAGGTTGGGGGCAGGACGCGTTGGGGCGAGCGGTGTCGCTCCAGGCGGGCCAGCCCGTGCTCCTCCTCGAGGATCTCTGCGTGGCCCTGCGGGCGTTCTGGCCCGGCGGACGCGGCCCGCAGTCCGTCGGATGCTCGATCGATCCCGCGCCCGAGTCGCTGGAGCGGCTCCGGCACTTTCAGCGCACCGTGCCGAAGGCCGTGGCCGACCATGAGCGTCCGGCCGTCGCCGCCCTGATCCACGAGGGGCTGCAGACGGCCCTCGGCGACGCGAACGTGCGGGTGTTCGGCGTGTCCGCCGCGACGCACTTCGCCCGCGTGCTCGTCGAGGCCGACTACCGGATGAAGCTCATCGCCATCGACCTCGAGCCGCCGCCGGTGCCGATGCGGACGTTCCTCGGGGCGCTCCAGTCGGCGCCACCGAACACGCTGCAACGCTGGTGGTTTCGCCCGGACGAGCACTGCCTGCGGGTGACCGAGGATCGTCGGGCGTGCGAACTGCTGGGCCGGAGCGTGCGGCTCTCGACCGAGGATCTGTTCATCGGGCCGGACGGCCGCCTCGTCGATCGCGGCGGCAAGGCCGGCGCGGCGGCCCAGACGTTCGCGGGGGCGTTCACGGCCAAGTATCCGCAGATCGCCGACAAGAGCCCGGTGTTCGCCCAGTTGCGCAACGGCATCGACCTCCTCGTGCTGGCCGCCTTCATGCGCCGCGAGGGCTGGCAGACCGCCATCGCGTGGGACGCCCGCGGCCTCCGAGACGAGGCGACCGTCGCCACCGAGACGCTGCCGCCGCCGCGGCGGATGCCCTGTGCCGTGAACGTCGTCTGGAAGGGCCGGGTGTTGCTGGCACCGGCCGGCGGCGTGTCGATCGTGCCCGACGAACTCATCGCCCCGGAGCAGGTCTCCGTCGCCCCGGCGGGCGTCCTCGAGGACAAGCGGTCAGCCGTCGGGCCGCGGCCCGACGGCGACGGTTGGTGGTGGGATTGATCTGGCGAACCAACTTGCGAAGCGATGGATTCTGTCGCGTCTTCGGTGAGTCGGGGGTGGCCCTACCGCGTCTCCGGACGTTCGCTTCGGCCCTCCGGGCCCGCGCTCACTGCATGTCTGCGGCGCTCGCGCCACAGCATCGCCCCGCAGGCCGCGGCGGCGGCAGCCGAGCCGACCGCGAGCGTCCACAGGGGCACGATCCGGCCGGGCTGCGCCTCCTCGCGGTCGCGGGCCGAATCGGCGAGATCGACGGGTTCGAGGCCCGCCGACCGCCGCGTCCGCTCGTCCGCCGCCGCCTGGCGGCCGAGGAACCGCCCTTCGACCTGCCGTTGGCGAACGTCGAACTTCGGCGCGATCAGGCCGATGCCCGCGAGCGCCATGAGCGAAAACAGCAGCCCCCAGAACCAGGGGCTGTCGGTGATGCCACGGTGCTCGGACGGGACGGGGGCGACCATCCGAACATTGTAGCCCGCCTCAGGCGCAGCCGGGCCAGCGGGCCTGCACGTCGCGACCGGCGTACACGGCGCCGTCGCCGAGCGACTCCGCGATCCGCAGGAGCTGGTTGTACTTCGCGATCCGATCGCTCCGCGACGCCGAGCCGGTCTTGATCTGGCCCGTCGACAGGCCGACGGCGAGGTCGGCGATCGTGGCGTCCTCCGTCTCGCCGCTGCGGTGGCTGGCGATCGAGGTGTAGCCGGAACGGTGGGCGAGCGTGACGGCCGCGATCGTCTCGGTGAGCGTGCCGATCTGGTTGACCTTCACGAGGATGCTGTTGGCAACGCCCTCGGCGATGCCGCGGGAGAGCCGCTCCGAGTTGGTGACGAACAGGTCGTCGCCCACGAGCTGCACCCGGCTCCCGAGCTTCTCGCTGATCAGTTTCCAACCCTTCCAGTCGTCCTCCGAGCAGCCGTCCTCGATCGACACGATCGGGTACTTGCCGGCCAGGTCGGCGAAGAAGTTCACCATCCCGGCCGAGTCGAGCTTCTTGCCCTCGATCGTGTAGGTGCCGCTCTTCGCGTCGAAGAGTTCGGTCGCGGCGACGTCGAGCGCGATCGCGATCTGCTCGCCGGGCTTGTAGCCCGCGTTCCCGATCGCGGCCAGGATCACCTCCAACGCCTCGGCGCAGGTGCCGATGTGCGGGGCGAAGCCGCCTTCGTCGCCGACGGCCGTCGCCAGTTTCTTGTCCTTGAGCACCTTCTTGAGGGCATGAAAGGTCTCCACGCCGGCGCGGAGGGCGTCGTCGAACGTGTCGAAGCCCAGCGGCATGACCATGAACTCCTGCACGTCGAGCGGGTTGTCGGCGTGGGCGCCGCCGTTGATGATGTTCATCATCGGCGCGGGCAGGAGGCGGGCCGAGGCGCCGCCGAGGTAGCGGTAGAGCGGCAGGCCGCAGTGTTCGGCCGCGGCATGGGCCACCGCCATCGAGACGCCGAGGATCGCGTTGGCGCCGAGTTCCTTTTTGTTCGGCGTGCCGTCGAGTTCCAGCATCAGCTCGTCCACGGCGGTCTGGTCGAGGGCGTCGATGCCCTCCAGTTCCTCGGCGATCCGGGTGTTGACGTTTTCGACCGCCTCGAGCACGCCCTTGCCGAGGTACACGCCCTTGTCGCCGTCGCGCTTCTCCCAGGCCTCGTGGGCACCGGTGCTGGCGCCCGAGGGCACGGCCGCACGGCCGAAGGCCCCGTCGGCGAGCGTGACGTCGACCTCGATCGTGGGGTTGCCGCGGCTGTCGAGGATCTGGCGGGCGTGGACGTCGACGATCGTGGACATGGAAGGGGCCTCGGGGTGTGCGGGTGGGGCGGAAACCGGCGGCAATTGTGCCGGTGGAACGCCGGTATGCAAGAGAGGCGCTGTCTGGTTGCCGGGGTCGGGGGTGCCCGTGCCCCATCGCCGGACGATCGCTGCGGCCCTCCGGGCAAACCGGTTCGGCACGAAGTGCGCTCGCGATTCACATCCCCAAGCCCAACAAGCCCCGGGCGGAAGCCCGGGGACACGAAGCCCAACAAGCCCCGGGCGGAAGCCCGGGGACACGAAGCCCAACAAGCCCCGGGCGGAAGCCCGGGGACACGAAGCCCAACAAGCCCCGGGCGGAAGCCCGGGGACACCGGGTTTTTGGGCGACACCGTTCTGCATTGGGGGCGGGACGTTGCGGAACGCGGAGTCCCCCGGCTTCCGCCGGGGGCTTTGTGTGCGCCGCGAGCCGCGGGCATGGCTGGATGAAAAACCGGGGGTATCCTGCAGAGGCGGGTTTCGCCGACCACGGCGGGCTCTCTTCCGTTCTCCCAGCAGCGGGCTGTTTATGTTCACCGGACTCGTCGAGTCGCTCGGCCGCGTCGCCGCCGTCGTGCCCGAGCCGCCGGGCGTGCGGCTCGTCGTCGAGGCGGCCGAGATCGCCGCCGACGCGCGGCTCGGCGACAGCATCTGCGTGAGTGGCTGCTGCCTGTCGGTCGTGCGCAACGAGAACGGCGCGCTGCACTTTCAGCTGGGGCCCGAGACGCTCTCGCGCACCACGCTCGGCGGCCTCGGCCCCGGCGCGGCGGTGAACCTGGAGCGGTCGCTGCGGCTCTCCGACCGGCTCGGCGGCCATATCGTCACCGGCCACGTGGACGGTGTCGGACGGCTCGCGTCGCGGATGCAGGAGGGAGACTGGGTGACCTGCCGGTTTTCGGCCCCCCCTGCCCTGCTCGCCCAGATGGCGGCGAAGGGATCGGTGGCCGTGGACGGCGTGAGCCTGACGGTGGTCGAGGCCGCGGCCGACTTCTTCAGCGTGGCGTTGATCCCGCACACGCTCGCCTGCACCACGCTCGGCGGTCTTGCGGTCGGCGACGGCGTGAACCTGGAAACCGACATGCTCTTCAAATACGTGGCCCGGCTCGTCGAGGCGGGCCGCCGATGACGCACGACACTCCGGCCGATCAGCCCGCCGCGCCGCCGCCCCGACAGACGACGGCGTATCTCAAGAAGCTGTTCGTGCAGGTCGGGTTCACGATCGACGCCCGCCGCGGCCAGAACTTCCTCGTCGACCTGAACCTCGTCGACCTGGCCGTCCGCACCGCCGAGATCCGCCCGCAGGACGTCGTGCTCGAGGTCGGCACCGGCACCGGCGTGCTCACCGAGCGGCTCTCCGCGGCGGCCGCGCGGGTCGTCACCTGCGAGATCGATCCCCGCCTCGCCCAGCTCGCCCGCGACCGGCTCATCGAGCGCGAGAACGTGACGCTCGTCGAAGGCGACGCGCTGGCCGGCAAGCATCGGTTCGCCCCGGCGGTGCTCGAGGCCGTGGCCGCGGCGCTCGCCGCCGCGCCGGGGAGCCGCTTGCTGCTCGTGGCCAACCTGCCCTACTGCGTGGCGACCCCCGTGATCTCGAACCTCCTCGCGCTGCCCCGGCCGTTCGACGCGGCCGTCGTCACGGTGCAGCGCGAGATGGGAGAGCGGATGACGGCCGCCGCCGGATCGCATGCCTACAACGGGCTCTCGGTGTGGGTCGGGGCCCAGTGCCGCGGGGAGATCGTCCGCGTGCTGCCGCCGAGCGTCTTCTGGCCGCGGCCCAAGGTGGAGTCGGCGATCGTGCGGCTCGACCTCGAGCCCGAACGCCGGGCGCGGATCGCGGACCTCCGTCGGTTCCACGACTTCGTGCGCGAGGTCTTCTGTCACCGCCGCAAGCTCCTGCGTGGTGTCCTGGCCCGGATGGCTGCGGGCCGCGACAAGGACGCGGGTCGGCGGGTGGTGGAAGAGGTGTTCGCCGCCCTGTCGCTCCCCCCTGAGGCGAGAGCCGAGGACATCCCTCCCGACGACTTCGTGCGGCTCGAACAGGCCTTCGCCAACGCCGCGGCGGCGGCCGCAAACTCCCCCTGACCGGACGGGTCGAGCCCGGCTCAACCGGCCACAACCGCGTTCAAACCCGAGAAAATCGTGGAAACAACGGGGTGGTCCGAAACTTCCGGTTGTCTGGCGCCGACGGGTAAACTGTGGTCGTACGCCGGGGTTCCTGCCGAATCCCTTGGTGGTCTTGGGCAAGGAAAGCGAGGGCGGAGGCGTTCCCGGCAGTGATCCCGAATCCCACCAGCGACGCCTCGTTCGCTCCGACGATCGTCGATCTGCTCCGGCAGCGGGCCGCCTACCGGCCCCACGACCGGGCGTTCACGTTCCTCGTCGACGGCGAGAACGAGGAACTCAACATCACCTACGCCGAGCTCGACCGAAAGGCTCGGGCCGTCGGGGCGTGGCTGATGGATCAGGGGATGGTGGGCAAGCGGGTGCTCCTGCTCTACCCGTCGGGCCTCGACTTCATCGCCGCCTTCATGGGCTGCCTGTACGGCGGGGCGATCGCCGTGCCCGCCTATCCGCCCCGCAAGAACCGGTCCGTCGAGCGGATCGAGGCGATCGCCGCAGATGCCGACGCAGCGGTGGCCCTCACCACGCGGGACGTGCTCGACCGGTTCGACGGCCTGCGGGCCGCCGCACCGAGCCTCCAGCACCTGATCTGGCAGGTCGATTCCGAGCTCGAGCCGCGCTGGGCCGAACGTTGGGAGCGCCCCGACATCGACGGCGACACGCTCGCCTTCCTGCAATACACCAGCGGCTCGACCGGCACGCCCAAGGGCGTGATGCTCTCGCACGAGAACCTACTGCACAACTCGCTGCGGATCATGCAGGCCTTCGAGATCACCCGCAGCCAGTCGGGCGTGTTCTGGCTGCCGAGCTTCCACGACATGGGGCTGATCGGCGGCATCCTCGTGCCGCTCTACGGCGGCAAGTTCAACGTCCTCATGTCGCCGGTCGCCTTCTTGCAAAAGCCGCTCCGCTGGCTGCAGGCGATCTCGAAGTATCGCGCCACGATCAGCGGCGGGCCGAACTTCGCCTACGAGCTGTGCGTGCGGAAGACGACGCCGGAGCAGCGGGCCGCGCTCGACCTCTCTAGCTGGTCGCTGGCCTTCAACGGCGCCGAGCCGGTGCGGGCCGAGACGATCGACGCGTTCTGCGAGGCCTTCGCGCCGGCCGGTTTCCGCCGCCAGGCCTTTTACCCGTGCTACGGCCTCGCCGAGAGCACGCTCATGGTCACCGGCGGCATGAAGTTCGAGCCGCCCGTGCTCCGCTCGTTCGACGCCGCCTCGATCGAGACCGGTGCCGCGGTGGCCCGGCCGGCGAATGCGACCGGCGCCCGCCGCCTGGTGGGCAGCGGCCGCGAACTCGACGGGCAGGACGTGCTGATCGTCGATCCGCAGACCTGCGAGGCCCTGCCCCCGGGCCGGGTCGGCGAGATTTGGGTGAGCGGGCCGAGCGTGGCGCAGGGGTATTGGAACCGGCCCGAGGAGTCGCAGGCGACCTTCGGCGCGATGCTCGCCCAGGGCGAGCCGGCTGGTCCTTCCCAGGGCGTGGCCAAGTGGCGGCCCAATCCGGGGCCCTACCTGCGGACCGGCGACCTGGGCTTCTTCGACGACGGCGAACTGTTCGTCGCGGGCCGGCTCAAGGACCTGATCATCATCCGCGGCCGCAACCACTATCCGCAGGATCTCGAGCACGCCGTCGAGGAGGCGAGCAGCCTGGTTCGTGCCGGCAGCGTGGCGGCCTTCGCCGTCGACGTCGGCGGTCGCGAACGGGTGGTCGTGGTGGCCGAGGTCGAGCGCGGCCGGCGCGACGGCGCCGACGTGTCGGCGGCCTTCGAAGCGATCCGCAAGCGGCTGGCGACCGAGCATGAAGTGGCCGCGGAGGCGATCGTGCTCGTGCGGCCCAACAGCATCCCCAAGACTTCCAGCGGCAAGATCCAGCGGCACGCCAGCAAGCGGCAGTTCCTCGAGAACACGCTCGACGTGGTCGAGCAGCACATCGGCTGGCTGGCCCCCGCCGCCACGGCGCCCCCGGCGCCCCCGTCCGACGCACCGCGGCTAGCTCGGCAGCGGCCGGTGGGTGAGGCCACCCGCGCCCATCGGCCGGACCGCGAGCTGCCGCCCGAGATCGTGGAGACGGTCTTCGAGCACGTGCGACGCATCGCCAAGGAGCGGGCCGGCGACCTCACGCTCGACTCGAACATCGTCGAGCTCGGCCTCGACTCGCTGGAGCGGATGGAGATCGTCGCCAGCCTCGAAGAGGCCTTCGGAGCCCGGTTCCCGGAGCAGGTCCTGCCGCAGATCGAGACCTGCCGCGAGGTCACGGAAGCGATCATCGACCACATGCCGGTCGAGGGACGGGCGAACGTGCAGGCGGCCCGCGTCGTCGCCGAGATCGCGCCCGACGCCTATCGGATCGACCAGTTTCCGGAGGTGCGGGCCCTCGAGCAGAACTTCACGATGGTCCGCGACGCCGGCCTGGAAAACCCCTACTTCAGCCTCCACGAAGGACTGACCAACGACCGGACCGTGATCGGCGGCCGGGAGATGATCAGCTGGGCGACCTACAACTACCTCGGCATGTCGGGTGACCCGGAGGTGACGGCGGCCGCCAAGGAAGCCGTCGACCGCTTCGGCACGAGCGTCTCGGCGAGCCGGCTGGTGTCGGGCGAGAAGACGATCCACCGCGAACTGGAGCGAGAGATCGCCCGCGTGGTCGGCACCGAGGACGCGATCACCTTCGTGGGCGGCCACGCGACCAACGAGACGGTGATCGGCCACGTCGTCGGTCCGGGCGACCTCGTGCTCCACGACGCCCTGGCCCACAACAGCCTCCTCCAGGGAGCCGTGCTTTCGGGGGCCCGCCGTCGCCCGTTCCCGCACAACGACTACGCCGCCGCCGAGGCCCTGCTCGCCCAGATGCGGAGCCAATACCGCCGGGTGCTGATCGTCATCGAGGGCATCTACAGCATGGACGGCGATTTCACCGACCTGCCGAAGTTCGTCGGCGTGGCGAAGCGGCACAAGGCCCTGCTGATGGTGGACGAGGCCCACTCGATCGGCGTCATGGGACGCCGCGGCCGCGGCATCGGCGAGCACTTCGGCGTCAATCCTGCCGACGTCGACCTGTGGATGGGCACGCTCTCCAAGGCCTTGGGCAGCTGCGGCGGCTACATCGCCGGCACCCACACACTCGTCCGCTGGCTCAAATACACCGTGCCGGGCTTCGTCTACTCCGTCGGCCTGCCGCCGGCGGCCGCGGGCGCCGCGCTCGGCGCCTTCAAGGTGCTCGAGCGCGAGCCGCAGCGGGTGGAGCAGCTCCATGCCAACGCCCGGCTGTTCCTCCAGCTGGCCCGCGAGGCGGGGCTCGACACCGGCCCGTCGGGCGGCTCGGCCATCGTGCCGATCATCCTCGGCAACTCGATGAACAGCCTGCGACTCTCGCGGGCGCTCTTCGCCCGGGGCATCAACGTGCAGCCGATCCTCTATCCGGCGGTCGAGGAGCGGGCCGCGCGGCTGCGGTTCTTCATCACCTCGCGGCACACGCCCGACCAGATCCGTCGCACGGTCACGGTGATGCAGGAAGAGCTGGCGAAGATCGATCCGCAGCGGGCTCGGCGGCCTGTCGGCGTCGCCTGACCCGCCGCCGCCTTTTCGGGGCGGGCCGCGGCTCTTATAACTCGCGGCATGCCCGCCCCGGAAACCACGAGCCATCGGCTCGTCCTGCCCGTCGACGCCAACCACCACGGCACGCTCTATGCCGGGAGCCTGCTCCGCTACGCGCTCGAGGCGGCCTACGCCGCGGCGTGTCGGGGAGTCGGCCCCGGGGCGAACCTCATGCTGCGGCGGGTGCTGGCCCTCGAGTGCCGGCGGGCGGTGCCGGTGGGGGCGCTCGTCGAGATCCGCGGCGCGGTCCTCCAGGTGCGGCAGGGCTATCTCGTCGTCGGCGTCGTGGGGATGCCGCTCGCGGGTCACACGCTGCCCTGGATGGACGGCTTGCTCGGTTTCGCCCAGGTGGACGCCGCGGGCCTGCCGGTCGACCTGCCGCAGGCGATCGAGACGGTGGGCGACGCCCCGCTCTGGCAGCCGCTCGTGGCCCGGCTCGAGAAGCTCGCCGACATCCGCGGCGCCACCGCCGATTGGATCAGCGCCGGCTTCGGCGCGTGAGTGCCACTGGATAAGCGGTCGAGTGAGCGACCCCTGTTGTGGCCGCAGAGTGGCACTCTGCGGACAGCCGCAATGTGCAGACTACCAGTCTGCACCCACATTGGGGGACGGGGCCGCCCATGCACCATCGCCGGACGATCGCTGCGGGCGACCGGGGTGCCTTGAAGCCCGACTGTCAGCCGGTGTCGGGGTGGCTGACGGTGCCCTTGAAGCCCGAGGCGCGAGCCGAGGGAATGCGGAAGGGCTTCGGATGAGGCAGCACGCATTCCCTCAGCTCGCGCTTCGGGCTTCCCAGCAACGATGGCACGCCGGATGACGTTGTCAGCCGGTGTCGGGGTGGCTGACGGTGTCCTTGAAGCCCGAGGCGCGAGCCGAGGGAATGCGGGTGGGTTTCGGATGAGGCAGCGCGCATTCCCTCAGCTCGCGCTTCGAGCTTCCAAGCAGAAGGAGTTTTCGTCCGCGGGGCAGCCCACCGGTCGATCCGCACGCAGCGGCCGCAGGCCGCGCCGCGTGAGCGCCGACGGCCCATGGGGCACGACGGTCAGAGACCGCCGCTACAGGTCGGGCAATCGCATGCCGCTTCCGGCACACGGCCGCCCCGGAAGGCGGCCGCTCGCCCGGCTGGTCGCACCTTGGCTGCGACCACGCCGGGCCAAGGCTGCGAAGGCCATTGATGGCTTCGCAGCCGTGAAGATAGATGGCCCCGCAGGCGCTTAGTAATTGATCTCGATGCCGAGGTCGAGGCCGTTGACGAACATGTAGCCGAGGTCGTTGCCGGGCCGCGGGCCGACGCTGTTGTAAACCCGCAACTGGTTGTTGCTGTCGGGGCTAATGCTCGGGGCGTTCACCGGCGGGGGCGTCCACGCCTGGACCGGAGTGTAGCCGGTCACGTTGCCCGCCGCGTCGAGGACCGGCGACTGGATCTGCGGCACGCCCGACGCGTCACCGTTTTGCTGGGCCACCAGCACCGGCTTCCGATCGGCCTTGAACTCCGTGTTCGTGCTGGCCCGCGTGATGCCGCCGAGCCACATGCCCGTGTAGCCGACGTTCAGCGAGATCGCCTTGCTCACCTTGTAGCGGCCCTTGAGCCGCCATTCGCCGAGCGGAGCGAACACGAAGTTGTGCTCCGCGGTGTTCGTGGCGTTCGTCTGGCCGACGCCGTAGATCTGCACGAACAGCGGCGGCGCTGCCACTGGGTTGGAGGCGTTGGTGCCCTGGGCCACGGTGTTGGCGAACGTGTAGGTCGAGCGGAAGTAGTCGGCACCGAGAGCCGCGGGGAAGTTCGAGCCGCGGTACAGCGTGTTCTGCCAGTTCATGCCCGCCGTGAACCGCAGATCGGTCTCGATCGACCACCGGCCCCGCTCGAACGCGTAGTTCAAGCCGAACTCGGGGCCCACGATGTTGTTGTAGGCCGACGTGTCCCAGCCGCCGTACTGGAGCGGGCAGATGTTCCCGTCGGGGCAGCCGTTCACGAAGCCCTGCTGGTTGCTGGAGTAGTCGATGCTGTAGCGGTCGGCCACCTGCAGATACCGCGGACCGAACGTGAATCGGGCAGTGCGAATGGAACCCGAGCCGGCCGAAGAGAGGTTGCGGCGGACCGCCCAGGCGAAGCCGGCCGACGTCAGTTCGGTCGAGTTCCGCTGGGTCAGGGTCTGGGTGATGATGTGATCCGGCGGCGGGCTTTCGGAGGTGATCGTCGTCACGACCAGGGGGAAGCCGCCGTTCACCAGGCCACCGCCACCGGCCACCGCCTGCTGGCTGAACGTGGTCGTGGGCGAGTTCACCGCGAACGAATTGGTCGTCGAGAAAGCCTGGCTGTCGGGCCCTGAGCCGTAATAACTGAAGAGCATGCCGAAGTCGTCGTAGATCCAGCCGCCCTCGAAGCGGTTACCCCACTGGAGGTCGGTTCGCATCCAGTTGGTGTTGAGGTCGAGCCGCAGCGGGTCCGAGCCAAAGACGTACAGCCCCGAGCCCGGGTAGCCGGCTCGGATCAGGTTGTTGTTGAGCTGGGCGACCGCGAATGGCGACAGCGGCTGCACGGGGATGAAGAAGTCGTTGAGGATCGGCCGCGACTGCGGCGGCGTCACCGCCCAGATCGTGCGGTCATACGTGAAGAAGATGCCTTCGCGCGGATCCTGGCGGACTGCGTATTCCTGCAGGTCTGGCGGTGCGAAGACCTGGAAGTCGTAGAAGTCCTGGTCGGGGAGCAACGGCATCCAGTTCTGCCCCGCTCGGACGGCCGCCGCCGAGGCCGCAAGCCCCGCGGCCGCAAGCAGGAGTCCCGCCAGACGCTTGATTCCCAATGTGATAGCCATCGCTCGTGTGTCCTGTGGTGCAGGAGCCAGTGTTCCGCCGATGCGGAGTCTCCTTTCGTATCGGTCGTGCCGGTCGATCGGGTTGATGAAACTTGGCAAACCCTGACGGTTCTCCCGGTTTTTTGCCCCCAAGGCCGAAAGCGTGGCAGGCTGGGAAGACTCGGGTATCCTGCGGGTGGCTCGTGAACAGAGCCGGTTAAGCCCAAAGCGGCTCGGGGACGGCATGAGTGCCGCGTTGCGGTCCTTCGGGATGCGTCGCTGGCGAAGGTCCGCCACGCTCCGCATCCTCACGCCGATCCCCTCGCCTACTCGATGGCGGTGCCGCTGCTTACTAAGGAGTGCCGTTCGATGATGTCCCACCCTGCCCTGCTGCGGGTCGCTCTGGTCGCCCTGCTCGCCACGGCCGTCGTCCGGGCCGATGAGCCGGCGCGGGCTGCGAAGGCCGCGGCCGACGAGAAGGTCGAGTTCCTGCGGCTCTCGCGGGACGACCGTGACCGGCCGCTGTCGCTCGACACCTCGATCGTCGAATACGGTCGGCCCGAGGACGAGCCCGGGACCGGGGGTCGCCTCGCGCTGCAGGTCGACCTCGTGGCGGCCGTGCACGTCGGCAGCCAGTCGTATTACGACACGCTCGACCGGCTTTTCGCCGACTACGACGCGGTGCTCTACGAACTCGTCGCCCCGCCGAACGCCCGCCCCAAGCCCGGGGCGAAGCCGTCCGGCGCGATCGGCTCCGCCCAGCAGGGCCTGAAGCAGATGCTCGGCCTGGAGTTCCAGCTCGAGGCGGTGGACTACACGGCCGCCAACTTCGTGCACGCCGACCTCTCGCCCAAGGAGTTCGATGCGGCGATGAAGAAGCGGGGCGAGTCGTGGTGGTCGATGTTCATGAAGCTCATGCGTGAGGGCATGGCCCGGGCCGAGCGGGAGGGGCGGCAGCCCGGCGGCGACGTGAGCATCGGCGAGATGTTCGGCCTGCTCTTCGGTTCGGGCGAGGCGCGGCAGGTGAAGCTGCGGCGGATCATGGCCGAGCAGTTCACCGACATGGAGGTCTTGACGGCAACCTTCGGCGGCGAGGAGGGCTCGACGCTGATCACCGACCGTAACGCCGCTGCGCTGCGCGTGCTGCGCGACCAGATGGCCAAAGGTCGGCGGCGGATCGCGATCTTTTACGGCGCCGCTCACATGGACGACTTCGACAGTCGCCTGCGAAAGGACTACGGGCTTCAGCCGCGGGAGACCGTCTGGCTGGAGGCCTGGGACCTGCGGGAGCCTGTGCCGGCCGCTGCTCCGCGGCGGTGAGCGTTGCGCGGCGGCGAGAGGCAGGTGTCGGCCGTGCGGCCGATCCAGGCCTCCGCAGTCCGGGCGGTTTCCCGCAGGACTGCTTCGTGGCCCAGCGACTCGACCAGTTCGCCGACCGGGTCGAACTCGAAGTCGCCCTGATAGCCGTGCCGCACGAAGGCCGAGAGCAGAGGTTCGAGCGGCAAGGCCCCCCGTCCGGCCGGGAGCCGGTCGGCGTCGGGCGACGGCGGCCCGTGACGGTCGGCCACCTGGACGATGGCGGCGAGTTCCGCCAACCGGGGCAGCAGATCGACCGCGTCGGCGGCGTCGGCGAACTGCCAGAGATCGATGGCGAGGCCGACGGCGGCGTCGCCCACCTGCTCCACGAGATCGAGCGCATCCGCAAGTCCCGTCAGCAGGCTGCAACCGGGGGCCACGGCGGCGTGGATCGGCCGCAGGGCGAGCGTCACGCCCGCCTGCCGGGCCACGGGCGCCAGGGTCTCCAGGGCGTCGCGGACCAGACGGGCGGCATGGGCCCGCGTGTGCCCGCCGCGGCAGCCGCTGTGAACGACGAGCACCGGCGCGGCGAGCAGCCGGGCGGCGTCGATCGCCTCCACGGCGTCGTCCACGCTCTCGGCGTACGACCGGCCGTCCCCCGCGGTGAAGCCGCCCGCCCACTGCAGGCTCGACACCCGCACGCCCGCGCAGGCCAGCGCCGAGGCCACGGTGCCGAGGCCCAGGTCGGAGAGTTTCGGGCGCCACAGAGAGATCGCGTCGAAGCCGGCGGCGGTGGCGTTGGCGAGTTCACGCTCGAGGTCCAGGCGGGGCGCCGTCAACTGGCTGATCGCGACGTCGAACATGCGGGAGGTTTCTCCGGACCGGTCGAAAGGCTCGGCTCACCGAGCGGGCGCGAAGTATGGAGCGGTCGCGCGCGCACTGTCCAGAGAACGGCCGCGGGCTGCGTCAGACCCGTGATTTGCGCCCGCCCGCATGCCAGCGGGGCATGACAGCACGCGGCGCCGGTTCGGGCTTGACAAAGTCCACGCGTCGCCCATGCGGCCCTTCGCCGCTACGGCGTGGCGAGGTCGAGGCACACCAGCCGCCCTTGCCCGCGCACGTAGCCGAGCCCGCGGGCGATCACCGGCGCCGCCCAGCACGGCGGGGCGAGCAGGTCGGTACGGCCGTCGGCCGGATCCCGCAGCCGCGTCCGTGACACCTCCGTGTAGCGGTCGGGCACGGCCTGTACGAGCGCGAGGTCGCCATACTCGCCGAGCACGAGCAGATGGCCGGCGACGAGCACCACGCTGGCCCGCCCGAAGCCGCCTTCCGCCCAGCGAACGGCGCCGGTTTTCCAATCCACGCAGGCGAGTACGGCGTCGCCGGAGTTGCGGCCGCTGACGCCGTAGACGTGCCCCTCGTGGAGCACGGGCGTGGCCCAGTGGGCCTTCATCGCGGCGTCGGGCCGGGCGTTGCGGCGGTCCTGCCGCAGCGGCCGCGGGTCGCCGCCCGCCGCGAGGTCGAGCAGTACGCTGCCGGGCTCGTAGCATTCCGACAACAGCACGCAGCCGGCGGCGGCGACAGGGGTGGCGCAGACGGCGCTGAACACCTCCTCGGCCCGCCAGCGAAACTCGCCGGCTACGGCGCCCGAGGCCGGATCGACGACGAGCAGCGTGTCGCGAGTCCAGGCGAGGATCCGGTCGCGATCGCCGATTCGTGCGAGGATCGGCGAACTGTAACTGGCCAACTCGTCGCCGGTCCGCCAGCGTTCCCGGCCGGTGGCCAGGTCGAAGGCGACCAGGCCGCTGTCGAGCCCTTTGACCAGGTCGAGCCGCTCGGGGGCGGGCGGCGCCGTGCCCGGCTTGCTGCCGCCGACCTGGACGACGACCAGCGGCCCGGCCCCGGCATCGACGATCAGCGGCGCGGCGCCGACGCCGAAGAAGTTGGGCACGACGTGGTAGTCGCGGCCGGTGTCGATCTTCCAGACGCTCGCCCCGTCGGCCAGACAGCGGCACTCCAGCCGTCCTTCGGGCCCGAACGTGACCACGCGGTCGCGGGCGATCACCGGCGCGGCCCGCGGCCCGCCGTCGTAGCCGAACATGTCGGCATAGTCGGTGGGATACCGCTCTTCCCAAAGTTTGCGACCCGTCTCCGCCTCGAGACAGCGGAGCCGCATGTCCCGCCCGATGCGGTCGAAGACCACGGCGCGGCCGAGCGCCACGGCCGGCGCGCAGTAGCCTTCGCCGACCTCGCAGTGCCACACGACCGGCGGCCCGCCGTCCGCCCACGGGGCCCGCAGGCCGCGCAGGCTGCTGCGACCATTGCCCGTCGGTCCGAGGAAGGCGCCCCAATCCTCTCCCTGCCGCTTGCCCACATCCGGCGTCTCCGCCGTTGCCAGCGGCGGCACCACCTCGGCCGCGCCGGCCGTCGCGGCCGCGACCCAGGCGCCGAGCAAGCTGGCGCGGATCGCAGCCCGACGCGGTTGCGCCTGCGTCCCGCTGTGTGGCATGGATGGTGGGGTGGTGTGCAAACCCGGAGTCCCCGGGCTGCCGCCCGGGGCTTCATGGAACCGAGATCGGATCGTTCGCAGTAGTATAGAACCGCGGTTTTCGGCAGCGCAGGACCCTCCCCCATTATGGCCACCCCCCGCGGCATCCGCGTCACCGACGGTCGCCGCGTCATCGTCGTGCCCGGTGACGCCCTGGAGTGGCAGTTCGTCCGCTCCAGCGGGCCCGGCGGCCAGCACGTCAACCGCACCAGCAGCAAGGCCGTGCTGCGGTTCGACGTCGGCCGCTGCCCGGACCTGCCCGAGGACGTGCGGCAACGGTTCTGGACGCGGGAGCGATCCCGCCTCACCCAGGAGGGCACGCTCGTCATCACCAGCCAGCGGCACCGCGAGCAGCCGCGGAACGCCGCCGACTGCCTCGCGAAACTGTCGGCCATACTCGAGCGGGCCCTCGTGCCCCCGACGCCGCGGCGGCGGACGAAGACGCCGCGGTCGGCGATTCGCGAGCGTCTGGACGAAAAAAAGCGGCGCTCGAAAACCAAGCGGCTCCGCGGCCGGCCCGACGACCGCACCGGCTGATATAATCGGCCATGCGGGCGACGATGCCCGCCTCCGCCGCCCGACAAGGACAGCCCCCATGGCGATCCGCCGCGATATCGACCCGCTGCTGCAGAAGTGGGAGTTCCGCCCCGGTGAAGTGAACGCCCGCCTCGTCAAGGCTCGCGACGGCCGCGAGGTGCTGCAGATGCGGGTGGACATGGGCGTGCTGCAGATGGAGACCGACCTGCGGCCCGACGGAGTGCGGCCGCACGGGGCCGAGACCTACTACGACTACCTCGTGGGCGAGGTGATCCGCGAAGGAGGCTCGTTCCGGCTTTCAAAGGAGCAGTGTGCGGAGGCCGATCGCGAGTTCGTGCAGTATTACCACCGGCGGCTGTGCTGGCTCTCCCTGCGGGAATACTCGCGAGCTGCCCGCGACGCCGATCACAGCCTGGCATTCATGGACTTCGTGCGCGAGCACTCCGCCGACGAGGAATGG
The DNA here is from genome assembly GCA_044358905.1 of Pirellulales bacterium. GTDB lineage: Bacteria > Planctomycetota > Planctomycetia > Pirellulales > UBA1268 > QWPN01. Next base: position 25,076 of record JBIKND010000030.1, read on the forward strand.
ACGTTGTCGCACGAGCAGTACCGGCCGTTCGTGCTCTTTCACCGGGTGCAGGCGGCGGCGTTGGCCGCGCTGCAAGACGGCGGTCCCGAAGGGGCGATCGCCGAGATCAACGCCGGGCTGGCCCGGTTCCGCGACCTGTTCGCCCGCTACGACGCCGAGGAGCAGTATTCGGGCGACGAATTGGTGCGTCGGCTGGAGGAGATGCGCGAGGGCGTGCGGCAGCGGTACGAAGTCGGCGAGACGCTGCACGAGCAGCTCGCCGAGGCCGTGCGGGCGGAAAACTACGAACTGGCCGCCCAGATCCGCGATCGGATCCGCGGTCAGGCCCGCGAGCGGAATGCCGCCGGGCCGGGCTGAAAAATTTGCAACGCCGAGCCGGCCCGGTCCGCGCCATCTGCCTTCTTTCGCCATTCGGCTGGGAAGTCAGGCGGGATGGGGCGATTGCGCCGGCCTCCGGTGCCGTTTTTCACTTGGCACGCGATCTGCACTGTCTTCCGTCGCCGGCGGGCGTCGCCCGTCGGGCCTGCCCGCCCGCCAGGAGGACCAGATCATGAACGTCGTCACGCGTCAGACGTCCCGCCGTCCCGAACCCGCCTCGTCCGCCTGCTTCGTGATGCGGGTGGCCGGCACCGACTGCACCGTCCGGGCCACGACCGTCTGGCCGATCCACGAGGTGCTCGAGGTCGAGGCCGAGATGCTCCTGGCCGCCGGCGACCAGGAGGCCGCCGATGCGGAGATGCTCGTCGATCTGCTCGCGTCGCGGATGATCGCCCCGCACCGGCCCCGCCGCCGTCGTGAACGGGCCGTGAGTTCGCGGGCCATGTTCTACGCCGGCGCGGACGACTGATACGACGAGCACTGTTTTTCGGTGCGATCCTCACTCGTGAATCGCTGACTCTGGGAGGGGTTGCCCATGCCCTGAGAGCCGGCGTAGGCGGCCAGCGGAGGCACGGAGGCCGGAGGTGCGTTGGGCATGGATGAATGATCGAAGGTGAGAGTCCTTTATGGGGCCCGTTGGAGGCAACCAGAAGCC
>JBIKND010000031.1:0-26096 GCA_044358905.1 Pirellulales bacterium
CAGCTGGGCGGGCATGAGCCGCGCCGCAGCGACTTCCTGACCCACCAACCCTTGGAGCAACCGGCTACCCCGGAGTAGATTCAACCCAACCCCAGCGCTGCACTTTTCGACCGCCCCGCGCTGCACTTTTCAACCGGCGTTCACACGCGGTAGCTCAGGAAACTCAGGCCCACGGTCTCGATGATCGTTTGCCGCTCGTTTCGCACCCACTCGCTCACGCGGATCTCCGCCGCGGCGCAGAAGTGGTTCCGACGAATCACGCCCGAGCGCAGATAGTCCTCGATCCGTCGGGGTTTCTTCATGCCGGGCATCGCCGCCCGCACCGCGGCCTCGATCGTCAGTTCCGGATTTGTCCCGAGCGTCTCTTTCGAAAGCAGATTGAGTTGATGGAGCGCCTTGACGAGCTCCACCTCGGAGCCGCCGGTATAAATGCCGATGTTTTCGACCTGGGGATACGAGCGGTGCAGCGACAGGAACTCCTCCTGGTAGAGCGGATACTGCCGCCACATGCGTGGCTCGTGCGGAAACTGGTAGTCACGGGCCGCCGTACTTCTTCCTCCAACGGTAGTAAGTCTGCTCCGTTACACCGATCTTCTTCACCGCCTCCGCGACGGTCTTCCCCCTACCCAGCTCAACTTCGACCTCTCGGAGCTTGGGGATAATGACCTCCGCCTGCTCCGCCTTTCCTCGTGGCATTTCGTGCCCTCCCTTGGTTGCGGCCACCCAGGATTCTCGCTCCCGGAGTGGCCTCGTTTAAGGGGGGGCAGGTCACGATGCCGGCCTCACTGCCAGCCGAAGGTGCCAGCCGTCAGCATCGCATGGTTGACGCCGACTGTTAGCAACATGCGAACAGCCGGTTTCTCACGTCCCAGTGCTCTTCGGCTTACTTGTCGGCGCGGTTTCCGGAGCCGCGGAATCCTTCGCCAAGCCATCCTTGAGAATTTTCAGCGTATCGACCACCTTCCTCGGCATGGGTTTCTGCGCTTCCATTTGCCGCCACGCACCAAACTCTCGCCAGTCCTGGAGATTCATGGCCCCGGCCACAAGCATGCGGCCGCCGTCGGCGTCGAAGTCCAATGACGGCAAAGCCCATGGCCCGGAGTACATGCGGCGATCCACGGCCCCGGTCGCGGCGTCGATCACAAGGATCTCGGGATCTCGGGCGTCACTGGCGTCGTGACCGAACGTCGGCAACAGCACGACAAACCGTGCGTCGGGCGAAAAATGTGCTCTGTAATTGGTGTCGAAGTCGCCCAAGGCCTTCATTTCTTTACCGGTCACCGCGTCATGAACTGAATAATGCCTCGTGCGATATCGAGCTTGCGGGCCTGGATTTTCACCGCCTTCCTTGGCCGGACGCGCATACAGGAACTGCTTCCCATCGCGACTCACTGCTTTCAGTTCACCGCCAAGCCCTTTGATGACGCCGACCGGCATGTCGAATCGAGCGATTTCATTGCGCGTGAAATCAAAAACACGCACGACATTGACTGGGTGCAAGGGGCCGCCGTGAAGAACCGTCTTCGTTGCTCCTGAGACCATGCACCCTCGTGTCTCGCTCGGGCATAGTCCAACTTCTTGACCTGTCCCGGCGTCAAGGATCGCCTGGTAGCTGGATGCATCGGCGTTATAGATGAGAGTCCCGGATGCGTCGTGTCGCTCCTCATTGTCGATGTGCGCGTTGATTTTGGTGTAACGGCTCTTGAAACCTCTGCCGAAGGGTAGCCGGATCGTTTCGACGGCTTTCCCGGTGATCAGCTCATGGCGTGTCGCTTGATGCTCACCGTAGATCAAGATGCTTGATGCATCCGCCGAAAAATGTGCGATGCCTCCCTGGCCGAACTCACGAGCGACATCGCCGCTCCCGAGATTCCACAAAACGCACTTGTTGTAGAAGCTGAGCAACGCAAACTTGCCGTCCGGCGAGAACCGCACATGTCGGAGGTTGTCTCCGTAGCGACGCAACGATCGCAACACCGTTCCGCTCTTGACGTCGAAGAGTGTCGCCTCGCCCACCATTCCGTCGGGCCCGACCATCGGCCGCGTCTTCGCGAACGCGACCCAGTCTTCGTCCGCCGTCGAGCCTGCATCCCCCGCTGTGGAAGAAACCTGTGCGGAAACAGTGCCCTTAGCCTGGTTTACCGGTGCCGTCGGGGCCGATCCTGTCTCTTGAGCGACCATCGGTGCATGCGTCGACAGAACAACGAGGAGGAGAAGCGTAGTGCCTCTGTTGCCAAAGATATTCATCACCGGGTCCTCCAAATAAAACCGTGCGAAAAGGAGGTGAATCGCGATCCGAAAATGTAGGTTGATCAACGGCACGTCGGCAAGCGGCGGCCGGGTGAAGCACAACCGTAGATGCAGCAGCCGGGGTGACCTGCCTCGGCACTGCTAGTGAAACTGGTAGCAAACGCCCTCTTGACGCCGGAATCCCGCGCGAGACGACATGGGTTGTTCCCGAGGAAAACGCATGGCCGCGGTACGACCATGACCTATTCTTCGGGTTCGTCTCCACTCATGTTCCCTTGGTCGTGTGTTTGAAGCACACCGAGCCTACTTCGCTTTCGTTCCGTTTTTTTCGCACGGGACGCTTCTCCGGGGGTCTCCATTGGTGACCACTCCCAAACGTCTTGAAACAGTACTGGTGAGAGAATCCGCAGCGGGCGCCGCACGAACGTGACCTATTCCCCGGCCGCGCCTCCACCCATAATTCCCCGATCGCTTCCCAATCCCGCTGGGCCACAGCGCGAATGGTGGGCGACTCGCCTTTGACGTGACGATGCGGGGCCGGAAGTGCTGCTGTCGATCCTGATCGCCGTCTCGTCGCGCACCGATCTCCTCGCCGACTGCCTGGCCTCCCTCCAGCGGCACATGCCCGACGATCTCTCGTACGAGACGATCGTCGTCCTCAACGAACTCGACCCCGCGCACGCCAGCGTCTTGCAAGGTCGGCATCCGACGGTCCGGTTTCTGCGCTCGCCCGTCAACCTCGGCATGGCAGGTTCGGCCAACCGGGCGCGCCGCGAGGCCTCCGGGCGGTTTCTCGTGACGCTGCACGACGACGCGACCGTCGAACCAGGCTGGGCCGAGGCCCTCCTTGCAGCGGCCGAACAGCATCCGCGGGCGGGTGCGATCGGCTCCAAGATTCTCTTCCCCGACGGGCGGTTACAGAGCGCCGGGGCGATTCTGTGGCGGTCTGGAGTCACCACGCCCCCCTGGACCGGCGCGGCCCCGGCCGCCCGCGATGTCGCGCACGCTCGGGCGGTCGACTATTGCGGCACCTGCTCGCTGCTGATCCGAGCGGAGGCGTTCGACGCCGTCGGCGGGTTCGACGAGGCAATCTACCCGGGGTATTTCGTCGATGTGGATCTCGGCCTCGCGCTGCGCGCCCAGGGATACTACGTGCTCTGTGAACCGCGTTCGTTGGTGCGACATCACCGGCATGCGAGCAGTGGAAAAGCTCTCCGGACGGTCGCGATCGCCCGCAACCGTTCCTATCTTCTGCGCAAGTGGGCGACCGCCATCGCCGGCCATGAGCCCGAACCAAGACCTTGCCACACGGGCGATATTCAGTTGGCCCTGCTTCGCGCCACGCGCTACGCTCAAGCATGTGACGCGGGCACGGCGATGCCGATCGCATGCGAATCGCTACCGGACACCAAAACGCCTGCCGGCGATGACCTCGAACGTCACTATCGTTTGAGCCGCGATCTCCATGATGCGATCGTCGCCCATCTGGAAGCCAGCCTCACCGCTCGCCACGCTGCGCGGCCGCGGTCAAGCCGCCTGCGCACCGCCCGATTCTGCGCCGCCCTGCACAGCGGTCGGCGGGCGCTGGCGCGCGTGATCGGCCGCTGCCTCCGTTCCGGACGCTGAGTGGGGCTGCCCTGCGGCGTTCACGGGCATCGACCAAAGAGTTCGGCCACCGTCGGCAGGCGACGGTCCGATGCCGACAGGAGCGGATCGATCGTCGGCCACTTCACATCCAGCGTGGGGTCGTTCCAAATGATACCGTGCCGGTTCGCCGGTTCGAACTCTTCCGAGACATCGTTGACGTAGTCGACCTCGGTGAGGCAGAAAAAGGCGTTCGCGAAACCCCGTGGCACGAACACGCGCGCCGCGCGCCCCGGCGGATCGCCGAGCAGAACCGTCTCGGCCCGCCTGAACGTCGGGCTGCCGACCCGCAGATCGGCGACGGCGAACATCGCCGTGCCCCTTACGACGTACGCGAGTTTGTCCCAGGGTTCCAGATGGAAGCCGCGCAGCACGCCGCGACGGGAACGCGAATGATTTCCCTGACGCAGCCGCAGCGGCCGGCCGAGCAACTGCTCCAGTTCACCGGCCTGATACGTCTGGTTGAAGAAACCACGGTCGTCGTCAAAGCGGCCATGCTCGATGAGGATCGCATCACCGAGGAGCCTGCGGGCTGCCATCGTGTTTCCGTCGCGGTGCGCACGAGAAGCGGATGGGTCCGTCCACCGCCGCGACGATTGTCATGCCCGGCGCTACCGGCGCACAGCCCCGCGACGCGGCTGCCGCGCGCGGCGGACGGGTGGCAAGTCGACCCCGTGGGCGAGCAGCTGCCGCTCCACGTGCGCGACCCAGCCGCGATTCGCGGCGGGGCTCGCCGGACTGGGGTGGAGAATGCTCATGACCGGCAGGCCGGTGGACGCGAGCGCCACCCGCGCCTGGTTCGCGGCGAAACTCCCCACACCGATCACCCGCCGGGGATCGCACCACGCAACGAGTCGCCGGAGGGCCTCGTCGCAGGCCTCGAACAGCGGCTCCCGCTCCGCGGCCGGCAACTTGTCGGGCGTGCGGTTGCGGCCCGATGCCTCCATGAAGACCAGCGGACAGTAGTTGACGACCAGAAACCGCGCGCTGAAGGCCTCCGGCGAGCCGAAGCGATCTTTCGCCCACCCCCAGAGCCGCCGGCCGCTCACCTCGCTCCGCGTGCAGGCGAATCCCTCGATCGGCCGGGCGGGATGCACCCGTGGCGGCTGACGCACCGGTTCCTCGATGCCGAGGAACTCGCGCACGTGCTGAACCTCGCCGAACGGCACGCCGGTCTGGGCCATGCCCCATGGCCCCGGGTTCATCCCCAGGAGTAGCCCGTCGATCCCTTGCCGCGCGTAGCGAGTCAGATAGGCCTCATGGGGCCGGCGCGCGTAGACGAGCGGGTTGTAGGTGCACGCGGTCGGCGATCGAAACGCGAGGGCATCGACCTCTCGCGCCAACCAGCGTGCGATCGCCACGGGCTTCATGGAATGATCCTCGAGACTCGCCGCCAGAGAATACCGCATCCTCGCCAGTTTCCCCCGTCTTGGGCCAAGGCGCGGCGCCCAGTCTTCCGGGGACGTATTGCCCCCATCCTGGCCCGGTAGACAATGGCCGCCATGGCGCTCACGATCCGCTACGTCACGGCCCTCCGCGAGATCGTCGCACCGGTCCGTGAGTTTCTCACCCGCGAGCGCGACCTCTTCGCGACGCCCCGGATCGTGGTGCCGACGGCGGGGGCGAAGGCGTGGCTGTGGAGCGAGCTGGCGCGGACGCTCGGCGCGAGCGGCGCGGGGCCGGACGGCGCGGGATCGGGCAACGGCGACGGCATCGTCGCCAACGTCGCGATCTCGTATCCGGGCACCATCCTCGGGCTGTTGCAGCCGCCGCGCGGCCGGGAGCCCGACCCGTGGTCGTTCGACCCGCTCATGTTCACGGTGCTCGACGTGATCACGGGAGCGGATGCGGCGGACCTGGAGCTACCGTTCGACGTCACCCGCGAACCGCTCCTCGCGGCCCGGCGGATCGCCGGCCTGTTCGACACCTATCACGTCCGCCGACCGGCGATGATCGCCCGGTGGGAAGCCGGGCTGCCGCACCTCAGCCCCGTGGCCACGGAAAAGCGCAGCATCGACAGCGAATGGGCCGCCGATCCGCTCGCCGCGAGCGACGCCTGGCAGTTTCGTACCTGGCAGGCCGTGCGGCACACGATCGGCACCCCGAGTCCTCCGGCTCGGACGAGGCTGCACGACGATGCCAGTCGCGAGCCGCTGCTCGTGGCCGGACTCCAAACCCTGTCGCTCCAGCAGATCACCGCCCTACGCACGCTCGCCGCGGACTGCGAGGTGAGCGTGCTGCTGGTGCATCCTTCGTCCGCGCTCCGGGCGCGGTGGGCGGCGACGGCGCCGCCCCTGTCGATCGACGTGCCGCCGCCGCGCACCACGGCCGACCTGCCCGCGGATCTCGACCCGCTCGTGGCCACTTGGCTCCACGGGGCCCGCGATACCCAGATGCTGCTCGCGTCCCAAGGGTTCGCCCCCGAGCATCGCGCGGCCCCCGGTGCGACCGTCCCCGAGCCCATCCGCCTGCTGTCACGCATCCAGGATTCGATCACGACGGCCACCGCCCCCGTGCCGCATCCCCACGACGTCGCCACCGATGCGTCCGTCACGATCCACCGCTGCCACACGCTCTCCCGGCAGGCGGAGGTGCTGCACGACGCCCTCCTTCACGCCTTTCACGATCTGCCCGGTCTCCAGCCGCACGACGTCGTCATCGTCAGTCCGTGCCTCGAGCAACTCGCACCGCATCTCGAGGCGGTCTTCGATCGCGAGATCACCGGCAGCGACGGCCGCCGGGTGAAACTTCCCCTGGTCGTGGCCGACCGGGGGCTCCACGAAGTCGGCGATGCCGCCCGCCTGCTCATCGACGTCATGCGGCTCGTCGGCTCGCGGTGTTCGATCGAGGAGTTCCGCGCCGTGGCGACGCACCCGCTCGTCCGCCAGCACTTCGGCATCGATGACGACATGATCCGCGGCTGGGATCGGCTCGTCGCTCGCACGAAGATTCACTGGGGATTCGATGCCGCCCACCGCGCCCGGGAACATTTTCCGGCGGCGGCCACGGCACCGCACACCTGGCGGGCGGGCCTCGAACGCATGCTCCTGGGCGCGGTGTTGCCGATAACGGGCGCGCCCATGCCGCCGCCTGGCGTGACGATCCCGCTCGACGACGTTCCCCTGGGCGCGCTGCCGGCGATCGAGACCCTGGCGAGGATTTTCGAGGTCGTTCGCGACCTCGACGACGCCTGCCACGGCACGCCGGCGGCACGATCCACGAGCGACTGGTGCGACGCACTCGAGGATGCGCTCGTCGGGCTCTGCGGGCCCGAGGCCGCCGATCTTGCCGATCCGCTGCAGGCCCTGCGCCGGCTCCGCGCGGGAGCTTCGGCGACGCCGGTGCCGTTTCACGACGTCCGTGCGGTTCTCGAGGAGACGCTCACGTCGGTAGTCGGCAGGCAGCCGCTGCGGACCGGGGCGATCACGGCCACGTCGCTGGTTCCCCTGCGCGACGTTCCCTTCCGCGTGGTCTGCGTGGCGGGCTACGACGACCGCGCCGTCGCTGCGGCCGAGTCATCGGGCGACGACCTCGTGGCGCGGCAGCCGCTGGCCGGTGACGGAGACCCACGGGTCGAAGCGCGACGGGCGCTGCTCGACTGCGTTCTCGCCGCCCGCGACCGGGTGCTGATCACGGGCACCGGGATGGACATTCGCAACAACAAGCCGCTGCCGCTGGTCACCCCGCTGGCCGAACTGGTCGACTTCGCCGTCCGTCACGGTGTGCGCCCGGCGGCGGGCGAGCACCCCAGCGGCATCGAGATCCGGCATCCGCGCCACGCCGTCGGCCGGCGGAACTTCGAGCCCGGGGCCGTGCAGCCGGGCCGCACCTGGAGCCACGACGCCGCCGCCTGCCGCGCGTCGCAGGCCCTGGGGGGAGAGGCCCCGCCCCGAGTCACCCTGGTGGGCGACCCGCCGGAGCTGCCCGTCGTCGAACTGTCGCTGCTCGAAGACATGGTCCGCGATCCGCTGCGGCTCTATCTCCGCAAGACGCTCGGCATCGATCTGTGGCGCGACGAGGAGGAGTTTCCGGCGGCCACGTTCCCGCTGGCGCTGACCAGCCGGGAGTCCCGCGAACTGACGGAGGATCTCCTCCGCCACCGGCTTGCCGACGGCGACACGGACGCATGGGTGCAGGCTGTTCAGGCCGCAGGCCGCATCCCGTTCGGCAGGTTCGGCGCGGAAGCGCTGCGGGAGGTGCGGGCGCTCGTCGACGGGATCGTCGCGCTCGCCGCCGACCCCAAGAAGCCGGTCCCGTTGACCGGCTTCACCGCCAAGCCGGTGCGCGTCGGCCTTCCCGGCCGGCTGTTGTCGGGCACCCTCACCCAGTACGCCGCGCACCCCGGACGGCCCGACGCCGACGTGCTCGTCGACATCCGCGTCTCGCGCGGCGAACGCGATGCGTGGGGGCTGCCGCTGCACATCGCCGCCCTCCGCCTGCTGGTCGCGTGGGCGGCGGGCCTGACGCCCGACCGCGCGATCGTCGTCGCCCGGCACAAAGACTGGAAAGCTCCGACATTCGACGGACCGGCCGCCATCGCCCGGTCGGTGCAGCTGGCCGACGCCCTGCGCGGGCAGGCCGCCGCGGCCGAGCGGCTGGCGCGGATCTGCGACCTCCTGCCTCGTGCCCTGGCCGCGCCCTGCGGACGGTTCGGCGGCGTGGTGGCGTCTGTCGCGGAGAAACTCGCCGCCGGCGATCACGCCGGGGCGCGGCAGAAGTTCGCCAACCACGTGTCTCACGCGCACGAGGGCACCGCCGAGGAGATGGTCTACGGGCCGGCGCCCCGGTTCGACGACATCTTCGGCCCCGACTCCCCGGAAGTCGCCTTCCACACGGACTTCGAGCGGCTCTTCACACTCTCGCGGACGTACGTGCTGTCATGAGCGACGATCACGTCACGACCCGAGCCGGAGGCGGGCATCGGTCCTTCGACTACACCGAGTATCCGCTGCCCGTGGGCACGGTCGTCGACGCCAGTGCCGGCACCGGCAAGACCTACGCCGTCGCGGCCCACGTGACGCTCGCCCTCGCGAAGGATGGCAATCTGTCGATCGGCAAGATTCTCGTCACCACGTTCACGCGCAACGCCGCGGCGGAGCTGCGCGACCGCGTGCGGCGGCGGATCATCGCCACGGCCGCGCTGCTGCGAAACCCCGCCCTCGAGCCCGCCGACGACCTCGACCGCTGCCTGCGGGACGGTAAGGCGGGCGATCCGGCGGTGGTCGCCGGCCGGCTGGAGCGGGCGGCCGCCGAGTTCGACATGGCCACGATCGCCACGATCCATGCCGTGTGCTCGCGGATCCTGGCGTGCGCAGGACGCCAGGTGCAAAACGAGAACCGCGAGGACGTGCGCGATCGGATTCTCGCCGAGGTGGTCAACGACGAGCTCGTCCGCGAATCCGTGAACGGCCGCCTTTGGGCCGAGGACCGGATCACGACGCTCGTCGATGCCGCCGTCCGTGATCCGTTCATGCGTCACTGGATCGAGCCCACGGCGGCCCCCGCCGTCCAGGAGCAGCTCACGGCCGTCGGCGAGGTCGTCGCCCGGTGCGTGGCGCGGGTGCACCGCGCGATGGAGGCGCAGCCGAGTTACGATGACCTCCTTCGGCTCGCCTGGAACGTCGTCGACGGCCAGGGGGGCACGGCCGTCGTCGCCCAGTTGCGGGAGCGATTCCAGCTGGCGATCGTGGACGAAGCCCAGGACACCGACCCCCTGCAGTGGCGGCTCTTCCGCCAGCTGTTTCCCGGCGACGACGACCGGCGGCTCGTCACGGTGGGCGACCCGAAGCAGGCGATCTACGGGTTTCGCGGAGCCGACGTCAGCGCCTACGTCGCCTTCACGGGCTCCGCCGAGCGCCGCACGCTGCCGGTGAATCGGCGGTCCGACCGCCCCATCATCGAGACGCTCAATCGGGTCATGGCCGGGGCGGTGTTCCTCGCCGCCCCCGAGGATCCTGCCACGCCGCGGGTGACATACGAGGCGGTCGCCGCGTCCGATCCGCAGGGCACGGCGCGGATCATCGGCCCGGAGCCCGTCGAGTTCCTGGCCGTCGGCGCGATCAGCAATCAAAACCAGCTCGTCGAGCCCGTGGTCCGCCGCATCGTCGAGCTGCTCGACCCGCAGGCAACGGCACTCCGCGCCGGGGAGTCGTCGCGGCCAGTGAATCCCGGCGACATCTGCGTCATCGTACGGACCAAGCACGTCGGCAACCAGGTGGCCCGACTCCTCGCCCGGCTCCATATTCGGGCCGTCACGGCCGGCACCGCCAGCGTGATGAAGGGGGAGATGGCCGGTGCCATCCGGGATCTGCTCGAAGCGATGGACCGGCCGTCTCATCCGGGGCGCATCCGGCGGGCCGCCGTGACTCGGTTTTTCGGCGCCCATTCACTCCGCGACGCCGGGTCGCTCGCCGACGACGCGATCCGGCCGGTGCAGGAGGCCGTGGCCGGCCTGGCGGCGATCGTGCAGCGGCGCGGGATCGCCGCCTGTGGGGCCGCGATCGCGGCCGATGCGGAGATGATGCGGCACGTGACGGCCGGCACGGAGGGGCAGCGGCACCTCGCCGATCTCGCCCACATCGTCGAACTGCTGCACGAGCACGGCCCCGGTGGCGGCTGCCGGCCCGACGAGCTGCTCTCCGCGTTCGCGCGGCTCGAGCGACTCGACGACGAGAACGACACGGTCGTCCGCCGTGTCGAGAGCGACGACGACGCCGTGAAGATCATGACGATCCACGCGGCCAAGGGGCTCGAGTTCCCCTGCGTGATCGTGGCCGACCTGTGGAAGGGTGAGCGGAGCGCACACCTCAAGAGCGCCGTGGGCGTGTTTCACGACGACCAGGGCCGGCGGGTCGTGGATCTCGCGCATGCCATCGGAGAAGAGTCGCCGACGGCCGCGCGCGAGATGGCGCGGCTGCACCGCGAGGAACAAAAACGCCTCCTCTACGTCGCCGTCACGCGGGCCCAGCATTTCCTCTGCGTGCTCACGGCCGACGCCGCGGACGGCTCGATCCTTCCCGAGGTGCTCCACACCGACGGCGTCGTCCGAGCCCGCCCGGTCGCCAGCCTGCCTCCGCTCCCCGCGCGGTGGAATCGGGCCGACGACCGGCCGGGCGTGCAGGCCGCCGCCACCGCACCGCTGCCGGTCGGCGGTGTCCGGCAAACCTACGAACGGACGTCGTTCAGCGGGATCACGGCCCGCCGGCACAATCGGACGGCCGCGCTGTTCGCCGACACCGCCGGGGGCGGCGACGAGCAGGCGGACGGCGCCACGAGCGACGCCGCCGAAGCGGATACCGCTCCGCCCGAGATCGCCGGCGCGGGATCACCAGCGGAGTTCACCGTGCCCGAGCTGCCGGCCGGCACGGCGTTCGGCAGCGTCGTCCACGAGATCTTCGAGCGGCTCGACCTCGGGCGGCCGCTCGCAGAGGAGGTGCGCGACGTCGTCGCGGCGACCGCCACGTCGCGACTGTTCGCCGGCCACCAGGACGTTCTCGCCGACACGATCGCCCGGGCGCTGCGGACGCCCTTCGGCGGCCCGCTCGGCGATCGGTGTTTCGCCGATTTTTCCCCCACGGATCGGCTCGCGGAGTTGAACTTCGAAATGGCTCTGGCGGACATCGCCGCCGCCGTGCTGGCCAGCGACGTGGGCCGCGTGTTCGCGGCCATGCTGCCCGCGTCCGATCCGCTCCACGGCTACGCGGCGGAGCTCAGCGCACCATCCTTCGACATTCCGCTCGCCGGCCTCATCAACGGCTCGATCGACGCGGTGCTGCGGATCCGCGCCGATGCGGCCGGCCGGCCGCGGCTGGTGATCGCCGACTACAAGACCAACAAACTGCACCGCGCCGATGCGGCCCGGCCGGCGGAGGCGTATGCCCATCCCGGACTCGTGGCCGCGATGGCCGAGCACCATTATCCGCTGCAGGCGGCGGTCTACGGCACGGCGGTCTATCGGATGCTCCGCTGGCGGCTCCGCGAGCCCGATCCGTCGGACTGCATCGCCGGCGTCGTGTACGCGTTCATCCGCGGCACCCGCGGGCCGGATGGCCCCGCCGATGCGGCCGGCCGCCGACACGGCATGTTCGTCTGGCAGCCGCCGGCGGGCCTCTGGCCCCGGCTCAGCAGCCTGTTCGCCGGAGAGCGCCCATGACCGCCGCCGCGACGTCGGCCGACAGTTCCGTGTCCCTCGCCGACTATTGCGCTTCCGGCGCGATCGCTCCGGCCGACCTCGCGGCCGCTCGGATGCTCGTGGGCATCGCCCGTGCCGCCGGCGACCCCGTCGAGCCGCCGCTCTTGGCCTGGCTGGGGATGTGCCTGGCGCTCCGCACTCCGCGCGACGGGCACACCTGCGTGCACCTCGGACAGATCGCGGACTGGGCCGGCGGCATCGTGTTCGGCCCCGGCTCCCTGCCGTGGCCCACGGAGCCGCGGCCGTGGATCGACGCGCTGCGGACGATACCCGCCCTGGTGGGCGAGCCGGGCGCGTCCCGGCCGTTCATCCTCGACGGCGCCGACTCCCCCCACGGCCAGGATGCCCGGCTGTATCTCGGCCAGGCGTTCTCCGAGGAGGAGGCGATCGCCGCGGCCCTACTCCGCGACGGCGCGCGGCATGTGAGCATCCTGCTCGGCGGCCCCGGGTCGGGCAAGACGTTCACGCTCGCCAAGGATCTCATCGACCTGTTCGCGAACGCCCCGACCCCGCCCCGGATCGCGCTGGCCGCCCCGACGGGCAAGGCCGCGGCGCGCATGACGAAGGCGCTCGAGGATCGCTGTCTCAAGGCCCAGGCATCGGCCGAGATCATCCAAGCCGTGCGGGCCGCCCCGGCCACCACGATCCATCGGCTTCTCAAGTACAACCCCGATCGTGCGCCGCAGTTCGCCTACGGCCCCGCCAACCCGCTCGACTACGACCTCGTGGTGGTCGATGAGGTGTCGATGGTGTCGAGTTCGCTCCTCCACGCGTTGCTCGCGGCGCTCGGGCCCGACACGGCGATCCGCCTCGTCGGCGACCCCGATCAGCTCGCGAGCGTCGAAGCGGGCTCGGTCCTCGGCGACATCGCGCTGGCCTGCCGCGATCCGGCCGCGCCGCTCGCGGCCCGGCTCACGGAACTCGGGGGGCAGCACCGCTACGCCGCCGACTCCGCCATCGCGCGGCTCGCCCGGGCCATCCGCACCGGCGACGTGCCCGGGGCCTTCGCGGCCCTCGCCGCGGGCACGGACGACGTCGTGTGGATCAAGCCCGGCGATGCCGCCGGACTGGCCCGGATCACGGATCTCGTCCGTGCCCACGCCCATCGGCTCCGCGACCTGGCCGACGACGCTTCCGGCACCGCCACCGCGCGGGCCAAGCAGGTGCTCGGCGCGCAGACGGAACTGCAGGTGCTCTGCGCGCGGCGCGACGGACCGTCGGGCGTGAGCGGCTGGAATCAGCGGATCGAGCGGGGCATGGGCCTCGGGCCAGCCGCCGGCTGGTACGCCGGGCGGCCGATCATGGTGACGAGAAACAACCCCGACCTCGGGCTCTTCAATGGCGACGTGGGCGTCGTCGTGCCGGGCACGGAACCGCAGGCCGGCCGGCGCATGGACGCCGTGTTCGCCCTCGGCGACGACGTGATCCGGGTGCCGGTGACGCGGCTCGAGGAGGTGGCGACCGTCTACGCCCTCACGATCCACCGCAGCCAGGGATCCGAGTACGGGCACGCGATCGTGGTGCTGCCCGAGGCCAGGAGCCGCCTGCTCACCCGGGAACTGCTCTACACGGGCATCACGCGGGCCGCGCAGCAGGTGACGGTCATCGGCTCGGAGGAGGTGATCCGGGCGGCGATCGAGCGGCCGATCCGCCGGGCCACCGGCCTCGCCGCACGGCTCGTCCGCGATCCCCTACAACTGACGGACGGCCGGCGCACCCCGATCACCCCATGACCACCTTCATCCACACCGCCGACTGGCAGCTGGGCAAGCCGTTCGCGAGCATCCGCGACGTTGCCAAGCGGTCGCTCGTGCAGCAGGAGCGGATCGAGGCGCTGCGCCGGGTTCGCGAGGCGGTCGTGGCGCGACAGGCGGAGTTCGTGCTCGTCGCCGGCGACCTGTTCGACTCCCCGACGCCGACCCGCACCGTCGTCGCCCAGGCCCTCGGCGTGATCGGCGAGATCCCCGTGCCCGTCTACGCCATCCCCGGCAACCACGATCACGGCGGCCACGGGAGCCTGTGGGAGCAGCCCTTCTTCGTCACGGAGCACCGCACCCGCGCCCCGAACCTGCACGTGCTCCTCGAACGCCGTCCGGTCGTGCGCGACGACGCGGTGATCCTGCCCTGCCCGCTGTTCCAGCGGCAGGAGACCGCCGATCCCACGGCCTGGATCCGCGACCTCGACTTCGCCGCGCTCGGTGCCGCGCCGCGAATCGTGCTCGCCCACGGCAGCACCGGCACGTTCGGCTCTCAGCCCGACGGCGAGGACATCGCCGGCCCGGCCAATGTCGTGACGCTCGACGCCCTGCCCATGGCCGAGATCGATTACGCGGCCCTCGGCGATTGGCACGGCTTCATGCAGGTGGGACCGAAGGCCTGGTATGCGGGCGCCCACGAGACCGACCGCTTTCCGAAGGCGGACCAGCGTCCCGGCCACGTCGCCTGCGTGACCGCGACCCGCGGCGGCGCACCTGTCGTCGAGCCGCTCCCGACCGGCCGGCTGGCCTGGCGCGCGACGTCGCTCGACCTCGGGGAGGACGGCCCGACGCGGCTCGAGGAGACACTCGCCGCCATCACCCGCGAGGCGGGCTTCGACCGCGCGCTGGTCGACCTCGCGCTCACCGGCCGCGTGTCGCTGGCGGCGCGGCGCGAACTCGAACGGATCCTCGAGTCCTGGTCGCATCGGCTCCTGCGGCTCGACGTCCGCGACGACACGACGCTCGCGCCGGCGCCCGACGAGATCGGCGACCTGGCCGACCGCGCCGATGATCCGATCATCTCCCGCGTGGCCGGAGAACTCCTGCAGCGGATCGCGGCCGGCGGCCCGGACGCCGACGACGCCCGCGAGGCGGTGAACATCCTCCACGGCCTGTGCACGCAGCCCGGGGAGCCGCCGCGATGAGGCTCGTCTCCGTCACGCTGCGGAATTACCGGATCCACGGGGACCTGACCGTGGATCTCGACCGGCCGCTGACGGTCATCGGCGGCCCGAACGAGACCGGCAAGACCACGATCGTCGAGGCGATCCACCGGGCCCTCTTCCTGCGCAGCCGGGCCTCGGGGGCGGTGCTGGATTCGATGCGATCGCACTTCCACGCGGGCCATCCGGCCGTGGAGCTGACCTTCGAGTGCGCGGGCGGACGGTGGACGGTCGCCAAACAGTTCACCGGCACCAACACGGCCCCCACCACGCTCACCACGGTCGGCGGCGGCACGCTGCGGAGCGACGAGGCCGAGCGGAAGCTCCGGGAGCTCGTCGCCGCGGAGGCGATCGGCGGCCGCAACGTCGAGGAGCGGCTGCGGATGCAGTGGGCCCACCTCTGGGTATGGCAGGGCGCCGCGGCGGACGACCCGTTCGACGGCGACGCCCTGCGGGAGCCGCTCGATCGGCTGCGCGAGCGGCTCGGCACGCTGGAGGCGGGAAGCGTGACGGAATCGCGGCTCGACGCCGCCGTCGCCCGCGCCGTCGCCGATGCGCATGACGCCCGGACCCGCGACGACGGCACGCCACGGGTCGACTCGCCCCTCGGCCGGGCCGCCGCGGCGCTCGCGGCGGCGGCAGCCCGCGTCCGGGAGGCGCGGGCCGCGATCGACGTGCTCGAAGCCGCCATCGCGACCGTGGAACGCGCCGACGCCGCCATCGCCGCGAGCGAGCGGAGCCTCGCCGCGCGGCGGGCCGAACAGGAGGAAAACGAGCGGCTCCTGCGCGAGGCCCAGGCCCTGCAGGTGCTCCAGGCCGAGCAGCAGGCGGCCGCCCACGACACGGCCGCCCGACTCGCCGCGCTAGCCGAAGGCGACCGCCAGATCCGCGAGTGCACGGCCCGCGTCACCGACATCGAAGCCCGGCGGGCGCCGGCGGCCGAGCGGCACGCAGCCGCACTGGCGGCCGAACACGACACCGCGGCCCGCGACACGGCCGCCCAAGACACGGCCCGCGCCCGCCAGCGCGAGCAGGCCGAGGTCGCCGAGCTCGCGGAACTGCACCGTCAGGCCGAGCACCTCGAGCAGCGGCGCGCGGAGCGGGCCGGCCTCGCCGGACGCTGCGGCAGGATCGCGACGCTGCGGGCCGAGGCGGCCGAACTGCGGGCCCGACTCGACGCCCTGCCGCCGGTCACGGCGGCCGACCTCGCCGCCCTCACGGCCTGCGAACGTGCCCGCGACGCCGCCCAGGCCACGCTCGACGCGATCGCCACCCGCGTCGAACTCCTGGCTGCCACGGCGCCGGTGCGGCTGGGCGACCACGACCTCGGGGTAGGCCGGCCCGAAACCATCGCCGCCGACACGGTGCTCGAGGTCGCCGGCGCCCGGCTGGTGATCACGCCCGGCGGTGGCACGTCGCTCGCCGCAGCCACGCGGCTCCGCGACGACGCCGCGGTGGCCCTCGCCGACCGGCTCCGCGGCATGGCCGTGGCGGATGGCGACGAGGGACGTCGCATCCAGGCCATCCGCCAGACCGTCGAGGCATCCCTCGCGGCCAAGCAGGCCGCGATCGCGGACCTCGGCGACACCCAGGCCGACCGGGAACTCGCCACCCTCGATGCGGAGATCGGCGGGCTGGAAGCGGTGTGCGCGGCTCACGCCCGGGCCGGCTTCGCACCGCCGGCGGACCTCGATGCCGCAGTCGCGGCCCGACAGTCGATCACCGGACGGCTCCGCGACCTCGCGGTCGCGCTGGCGACGGCCGACGCCGAACAGCAGGCGGCGGAGCGGCTGGCGGCCGAGGCCCGCGCGCGATGCGTCGAGGCGGCCGCCGCGGTCGGCGCGATCGACCGCGATCTGCGCGATGCCCGGGTGCGGCTCGACGTCCTCGTCGAAGAGCACGGCGCCCGTCGCGACGAGGCCTTGTGCACCGCGACCCGCGACCGCGACGACGCCGACGAGCGACTCGCGGCGACGCGCGCCGCGCTCGCCCGGCTCCAGCCCGACCTGCTCCGGGACACGTCGGGGCGGCTCCTGCGGGCGATCGAAAACCAGTTGGCGGCGGGCCAGGCTGCCCGGGCCGAGCGCACGATCGCCCTGGACCGCCTGCGCACCGAGGGCACGCTCGACCCGCGCGCGGATCTCGCCACGGCGCTCGCGGCCGAGCGGGTCGCCGCGGCGACGCATCGCCACGCCGAGCGCGAGGCGCGGGCCCACGCCCTGCTCGCCCGGCTGTTCGCCGAGAAGAAGGCCGAGATCGAAGCCCGGTTCGTCGCCCCGCTGGCCGACCGCGTCGCTGGATACCTGCGCTGCCTGTTCGGCGCCGACACCACCGTCACCGTCGGCTACGAGGCCGACGCGTTCACGACGCTGGAAGTGGCGCGGCCGGACTTCGGCAGCGTGCGCCTCCCGTTCAAGCGGCTCAGCGGGGGAACGCGCGAGCAGGTGGGGGCGGCGTTCCGCCTGGCGATGGCGGAGATCCTCGCCGCCGCGCACGGCGGCTGCCTGCCGATCGTGCTCGACGACGCCTTCGTCAACTCCGACCCGGGCCGGGTCGCCGCCGTCCTCGCGATGCTCGACCGGGCCGCCGGCCGGGGGCTGCAGGTGGTCGTGCTGTCGTGCAACCACCGCGACTACGACGCGCTCGGTGCGATCGCGGTCGAACTGCCGCGGCCGAACGTGTCCGGCGCGGCACCGGTGCAACGCGAGGAACCACCGACGCCCGATGCCGATCGCGGCGCCGGCTGACCGCCCCATGCCGGCGCGACCGCGCCGGCACCTGGCCTCACGGCACGATGGCGATACAGGCGGGCGAGGTGACGGCCACCGGTTCACCGATCGGCGCAAGCCGGCCGGTCTCGGGATCGATGCGGAACACGACGACGTTGTTGCCGGGCATGTTGGCGCACAGCAGCAGCCTGCCATCGGGCGTGACGGCGATGTTCTGCGGGCCCTTGCCCCGGCTGGGGACGATGTCCACCGTCTCCAGGCGGCCGTCGGCCACGACGCGGAAGATGGCGATCGAGTCGTGCCCCCGGTTGGTGCCGTACAGGAAGCGGCCGTCCGGCGTGAGCCGCAGGTCGGCCGTGTAACTCGTGCCACTGAAGGCGGCCGGGAGCGTGGAGACGATCTGCCGCTCGGTGAGCGTGCCGGTATCCCCGTCGTGCCCGTACACGCCGACCGTGTTGGCCAGCTCGTTGATGCAGTAGAGCGTGCGGCCGTCGGGGTGGAACCGCAGATGCCGCGGGCCCGCGCCCGGTGGCGCCTTGGTGAACGGCGGATCGTGCGGCTCGAGCGTGGCCCGCACGGGATCGAACCGATAGCAAAGGATCTGGTCGGTGCCCAGGTCGGCGGCATAGGCGAACCGGCTGACGGACTTGCCGTCGGTGCCGGCGTGCGGCGGCGCCGGAATGATCGCGTGGGCATGCGGCTCGCGTTGCCGATCAGGATTGACGCTCGAGCCGACGTGCCGCTGCACCGCCGCGGCGGCGCCGGGCGCTCCATCCGGACCGATCGGCAGGGCGGCGACGCTGCCGCTGGAATAGTTGGCGACCAGCAGCGTGCGGCCCGTGGAGTCGGTCTCCAGAAAGCACGACGCCGTGCCACGGGTCGATTGCCGACCGCATGGCTCGAGCACGCCGTCGCGGCCGACGATCCGCCAGGCGGCGACCTCTTCCTCCTCGCCACCGCCGAACGCGGGCGCCCACACCGAATAGAGGGTGGCCCGGTCGGGGGCGACCGCGAGGAAGAACGGGTGCGGCACCGCGCGGGTCTCGTGGGCCGCCGTCAGCGTGCCGGCCTGCGGGTCGAGGTGGAACGCCCGGATGCCGCCCCCCTTGTCGGCGGGAGCGAACAGCGACACGAACACGAGCAGGGAGGCGTTAGGCGTCATGGGGATAGCGTGGATTGGACGGGCGACCGGATCGAGGTTATACGCGAAAAGGCGGGCAATTTCCGACTGGCCTCGCCGGCCTCGGCCCGGCACAATCCCCCGCCCGCGTCCCCCTGCAGAGCCGTCCGCGTCATGTCTGCCAACCCCGCCGCCGCCCTCGGCATCTCCGCCATCGCGATCCACCAGCCGCAGTGGGAACTGGAGAACGGCTGGTTCGGCGACACGATGCCGCGCAAGTTCGCCCATCACACGGGCATCGAGGCTCGGGGCATCTCGCTCGACGACGAGGTGATGATGGGCCTGCAGGCGATCCGCCGCATCCAGCGGGAGACGAGCTGCGACCTCGCCGCCTGCCGCGGCCTCGTCTTCGTCTCTCCGTCGCTGATCCCCCCGTCGATCGCGCAGCGCTATCTCGATCCCGACCAGGCGGCGGTCGAGCGGCCGGGCCGCGCCGCGCGGCAGCTCGCTCGGGCCTTCGGCATGCGGCGCTGCCGCACGATCGGCCTCAACTGGTTCTGCTGCGGCTACAGCCGCGCCCTGGCGGTGATCCAGTCCCGCGTGGCGCCGCGGCTGGCGCTGGGCCGCGACGAGTTCCTGCTCGTGGTCGTCGCCACCCGCATCAGCCGCATCACCGACTACGCCTGCGGGCAGACCGCGGGCCTGTTCGGCGACATGGCCTCCGCCACTCTGATCGCGCCGCTGGCCAGTCGTCGGCATCCGGTGCATTTCGAGCTCGTGCACGCGCATGCCGAGCGGCAGCCCATCGAGCGGCCCGCGTTCGACTTCCACCTTCGGCCCGCCGTGCCGGTCCCGGCGCCCGATGGTGGCCGCGACGTGGCCGCCGAACGACTCGTCTACGCCCTCGACGGCATGGCGATCGCCGAGACGGCTCCGCGGGCCATGTCGGCCGCGGTCGCCCGGGCGCTGGCGACGTGCGGGCTGGCCGGCGGCGACGTGAGCCACGTCGTGCCTCACCAAGCCGGCACGGGAATCGTGCGGTTCACGAGCATGAAACTCGAGGAGCAGGGGATCACCGCCGAGGTCGTCAACGGCCTGGTGCGCCGCACCGGCAACGTCAGCGCCTGCTCGGTGCCGCACGCCCTGCACGAGACCTGGGGTCGCCTGCGGGGACTCGTCGCCTGCCCCACGGCCGCGGTCGGCAGCCCCGGCCGGCCGGAGGTTCTACAGGGCTGCGTGCTGCTGCGCTCGACGCCGCACCACGATCGTCGGGCATACGCCGCCGCCTGACGACGCCCTCGCCCGGGCAACGCGGCTGCGTCATAGTGGAGGGCATGGAGCCCTCCGCCTCGCGTGCCCTCCGACTGCGGCGCGCCTTCGCGCTCGTGTGCCCGCACTGCGGCGGTGGCAGCCTGTTCGCCGGCTGGTTCCGCATGCATCCGGCCTGCTCGCACTGTGGCCTGCCCTTCACCCGGGAGCCGGGCTTCTATCTCGGTTCGATCTACATCAATTACGGCGTCACCGTGCTCGTCACGCTCGCGGTCTATGCCGCGATCGTCCTCGGGTTCGGCGGCGCGCACGAAACGGCACTGGCGACCTGCCTGGCGGTGGCTGTCCTCCTGCCGGTGCTCTTCTTCCGCCATGCCCGGAGCCTGCTCTTGGCGCTCGACAGCGCCGTGAACCGCCACCAGGGACGGCAGGGTAGCGCCGATCTCGCGGCGCTTCGCAGCGACGACGCCAGCGCCGGCTGCCTGATGGGCGCGGCGCTCGCGGCCATCCTGCTCTTCGGGCTGGGCATGGCGGCGGTGACGGTCTACTTCTCCCGCGCCGACGCCCCGGCCGCGGAGGAAGTGGACCTATCCTGACCGGCGACCGGTCGGATCCGCGTTCACCAGGTGAACAGCCGGATCTTGTTGCCGTCGGGATCGGCGACGACCAGTTCGCGAAAGCCCTCGGGGTGGGCGGTGGGCGCCCCGGATGCGCCGGCGACCGCCAGGCGACGGCCGACCGCCTCCAGATCGGCGACTTCAAAGCCCAGGCTCCAGCGGCCGCTCGCCGGGCCGGTCTCGGGCCGCGCGAGGATCGCCAGTCGGGTGGCACCGCCTCCGAGGAGGGCGTAGCCGTCGTCCACTACGCGGACGAGCACGCGGAGGCCGAGCACGCTGCGATACCACTCGACCAGCTCCGCCCAGCGGGTGGTCCGGAGCTCGACGCAAAACAGTTCGGGATGGTCGGATGAGGCGGCGGTCACGCCCGAGTTTGTAGCAGACCTTCTCCAAACCGGCCCGGGAACCGACAATCGCAGGCCCCGCGGCCGGCGCCACTTGGCGACCCGGCCGCGGCAGACCTGCGGAACCCACGTTTCATGGCAGACACGCCCCCGCCGATTCACGAATCCCCCAAGGGCACCGGCGCCGCGCTCGAGAAGGCGCGCCGCGACAAGCTCGACAAGCTCAAGGCCCTGGGCATCGATCCGTGGGGCGGCCGTCTCGACGACGTCGCGCCGATCGCCGCCGTGCGTTCCCAGGGGGAACCGATCGCCAAGGACAGCGACGCCGGGCCCACCGTCCGGGTCGCCGGGCGCATCATGCTCCAGCGGAGCGCCGGCAGCCTCGTGTTTCTCGATCTCCACGACCGCACCGGCCGGATCCAGATCATGCTCGGCAAGAAGCAGGTCGGCCCCGACGCGTGGAAGATCGTCGATTGCCTCGACCTCGGCGACCTCGTGGGCGTGGACGGCCGCCTCGGCTGGTCGAAGACCGGCGAGCTGACGGTCTTCGCCGCGGGGCTGACGTTCCTGGCCAAGTCGCTGGAAACGCCTCCGGACAAGTACCACGGCCTCGTCGACGCCGACCTCCGGCAGCGGATGCGCTACCTCGACCTGATCCATGGCGAGGGCGTGCGGGATCGGTTCGTGGCCCGCAGCCGGATCGTGGAGGCCGTGCGCCGCGTGCTGGCGGACCGCGGCTATCTGGAGGTCGAGGGGCCGACGCTCCAGGAGACCGCCGGCGGCGCGGCGGCGCGGCCCTTCAAGACCCATCACAACGCCCTCGACATGCCGCTGGTGCTCCGCATCGCGCTGGAACTGCACCTCAAGCGACTCCTCGTCGGCGGACTGGAGCGGGTCTTCGAGCTCGGCCGCGTGTACCGCAACGAGGGCGTCAGCCCCCGGCACAATCCGGAGTTCACGATGCTCGAGGCCTACGAGGCCTACGGCGATTACGGCACGATGATGGATCTCACCGAGGCGATCCTGGTCGCGGCCGCGCAGGCGGCGGGCACGCCCGAGCGGTTCGAGTGGATGGGCCACACGGTGGACCTCACGCCTCCGTTCCGCCGCGCGAAGTACGACGACCTGCTGCGCGAGACGACCGGCTGCGACCCGGCCGATCCGGCGAGCGTGGCCGCGGCCGCCGCGCGTCACGACATCGAGACCGCGGGCCGCCATCCCGACGTCGTGAAGAGCGACCTCTTCGAGGCCACGGTCGAGAAGACGCTCTCCGGCCCGGTGTTCGTCATCGACTATCCTGCCGCCGTCTGCCCGTTGACGAAGCGGAAGGCCGACGCCCCGCACGTGGCCGAGCGGTTCGAGCTCTACGTCGCCGGCATGGAATTGGCCAACGCCTACACCGAGCTCAACGATCCCGACCTCCAGGAAGAACTGTTTCGCACGCAGCTCGCCGGCCTGCCGGCCGACGAGTCGATGGCCCGCATGGACACCGACTTCATCCGCGCCCTCCGCCACGGCATGCCGCCGGCCGGCGGCCTGGGCATCGGCATCGACCGGCTGGTGATGTTCCTCACCGCCGCGGCCAGCATCCGCGACGTGATCCTGTTCCCGATCCACCGCCCGCGTGCCGACGGCTGATTCGGCTCACACCCGTTCTTCGCGCACGTCAGTCCTTCCTGATCAATGACGCAGGGAGGGGATGCCCGTGCCCCGAGAGCCGGGCTATGGGAGCAAGCGCAGCCCGGATGGCGAAGCGCAGCGGACATGCAGTGAGCGTCAGGCAGGATGCCTGACGCGAACGTCCGGCGACGGGGCACGGGCATCCCCTCCCGTCACCGGCCGCTTGCGGGCGATGGGCCGAGGAAAACTGGGTGGTTTCCGACCTTGGTCGGTTCCCGGGGGTCTGCTACCGTCCCCGCTCCTCAAGGTCCCCGCATGTACAAGCTCCTCCTCTGCTGGCGCTACCTCCGCACCCGCTGGATCGCGCTGGCGAGCGTCGTCAGCGTGACGCTCGGCGTGGCCACGATGATCGTGGTCAACGCCGTGATGGCCGGCTTCTCGCACGAGATGCAGACCCGGATCCACGGCATCCTCTCCGACATCGTCTTCGAAAGCCATTCCCTCTCGGGCTTCCAGGACCCGCAGTGGCACATGGAGGAGATCCGCCGCGCCGCCGGCGACCAGATCGCGGGCATGACGCCGACGGTCGCGGTCCCGGCGATGCTCAACTTCCAGGTCCGCGGCCAGTGGATCACGCGGCAGATCATGTTCATCGGCATCGACGAGGCGACGCACGCGAGCGTGAGCGACTTCGGCCGCTACCTGCAGCATCCCGCCAACCGCACGCAGCTCTCGTTCGATCTCCGTGACGGCGGCTACGACACCGTCGATAGCCAGGCCGATTCGGCCGCGGCGGAGCCGACGCGGCCGGCGCTCGAGGGCGCG
This sequence comes from Pirellulales bacterium, assembly GCA_044358905.1. Lineage (GTDB taxonomy): Bacteria > Planctomycetota > Planctomycetia > Pirellulales > UBA1268 > QWPN01. Next base: position 23,530 of record JBIKND010000031.1, read on the forward strand.
GGCTGGCCCCACCGGCGGATGCGGGTCGAGCGCGAGCGGCTGTATCGCGAGCGGACCCAGGCTGAGGCCGGGCCGGTGCGGCCCGTGGACCGGCAGGTCGAAGCCGTCCTCGCGGCGACCGTCGAGACGGCGGCCGATGGCGATCCGCCGGCGGAACCCGGCGCCACGCCGCCTGCCAACCCGTTTCAGGCGGCCCGGCCCGAGGCCGGCACGGCGATGGACCCGGCCAAGGAGCAGTTCACCGGCATCGTGCCGGGCATCGGTCTGGCGAGCTTTCGCGACTCCAGCGGCGTGGACCGGTTCCTCGTGCTCCCAGGCGACGACGTGAAGGTCACGTTTCCCACCGCGGGCACGCCGCCCAAGGCGGCGACCGACACCTTCACGATCGTCGACTTCTACGAGAGCAAGATGAGCGAATACGACTCGAACTTCGTGTTCGTGCCGATCGCCGCCCTGCAGCGGATGCGGGGCATGGTCGATCCCCAGTCGGGCCTGACGAGCGTCAACTCGATCCAGATCAAGCTCGCCCCCGGAGCCGACCTGGACGCGGTTCGCGACCGGCTGCGCAAGGCCTTTCCCGCCGACCTGTACGCCGTCTCCACCTGGCGCGACAAGCAGGGGCCGCTCCTGGCCGCCGTGGACATGGAGATGTCGGTGCTCAACATCCTCCTCTTCCTGATCATCGCCGTGGCCGGCTTCGGCATCCTGGCGATCTTCTTCATGATCGTCGTGGAGAAGACCCGCGACATCGGCATTCTCAAGTCGCTCGGCGCCGGCTCGTCGGGAATCGCGGGGATCTTCCTCGGCTATGGCTTGGCGTTGGGCCTGGTGGGGGCGGGGGCCGGGCTGGCGCTCGGACTGACGATCGTCACGAACCTCAACCGCATCCGCGCGGGCGTCGAATGGCTCTCCGGAGCCCGGGTCTTCGACCCGTCCATCTACTACTTCCACCGCATCCCCACGATCGTGGACGTCGCCACGATCGCCTGGATCATCGCCGGCGCGGTGGCGATCGCCGTGGCCTCGAGCGTCCTGCCCGCGCTGCGGGCGGCCCGCCTGCACCCCGTGGAGGCCCTGCGTCATGACTGACCCCACGGCCCCCGTGCTCGAGGTCCGCGACCTGCGAAAGACCTACCGCTCCGGCGACGCGACCCTGGAGATCCTGCGCGGCGTCGACTTCCACCTCGAGCGGGGAGGCTTCGTCTCGATCGTCGGGCAGAGCGGCTCGGGCAAGAGCACGCTCCTGCACCTCATGGGCCTGCTCGACGCGCCGGACTGCGGCGCCGTGCTCCTCGACGGCGCCCGGATCGACGACCTGCCGGCGGGCCGGCGCGACCGCCTGCGGAACACGGCCATCGGCATGGTGTTCCAGGCCTACCATCTGCTTCCCGAACTCGACGCGCTCGAGAACGTGATGGCGCCGCTGTTGGTGCGGCACGGGGCGCTCGAGTGGCTCCGCGTCCGCCGCGCGGCCCGCGAGCGGGCCCGCGATCTGCTCGATCGCTTCGGACTCGGCGGCCGGTTGCGGCACAAGCCACGGCAGCTCTCCGGCGGCGAGATGCAGCGGGTGGCGATCGCCCGCGCCCTGGTCGCCGGGCCGCGGGTGCTCCTCGCCGACGAGCCCACCGGCAACCTCGACCAGGCCACGGGGGCCGGAATCCTCGACGCGCTGTGCGAGTTGAACCGCCTGGAAGGCCTTTCTATAGTTCTCGTCACGCACGACGCGGCCATCGCCGGGCGGGCCGAGCGGATCGTGCGGCTGGCGGCGGGACGCGTCGAGGCCTCGCCCGCGACCGCCTGCCGGATGGCCGGCTGAACATTTTTCGGCCCGCACCGCCGGCCGCCAGGAAGGTTCCATGTCTCGCATCATCTTCATGAACGACCGTCTCGTCCCCGAGGCGGAGGCGAAGGTCAGCGTCTTCGACCACGGCCTGCTCTACGGCGACGGCGTGTTCGAGGGCCTGCGGAGCTATGCCGGCCGCGTGTTCCGCCTCGACGCCCATCTCGACCGCCTCTACGACAGCGCCCGGGCGATCTGCCTGGAGATCCCCATCGCCAAGGAGCCGCTGGCCAAGGCGGTGAACGACACGCTGGCGGCCAACAAGCTCGTCGACGGCTACGTGCGGCTGGTGGTCACCCGCGGCGCCGGCTCGCTCGGCCTCGACCCCAATCGCACCAAGAACCCGCAGGTGATCGTGATCGCCGACACGATCGCTCTCTATCCCCGCGAACATTACGAGAAGGGCCTGCGGATCGTGACCGCCGCCACCCAGCGGACGCAGTCGGCCGCCCTCTCGCCGCGGATCAAGTCGCTCAACTACCTCAACAACATCATGGCCAAGCTCGAGGGCCTGCAGGCCGGCTGCGTCGAGGCTCTGATGCTCAACCACAAGGGCGAGGTCGCCGAGTGCACGGGCGACAACGTGTTCGTCGTCCGCGGGGGCAAACTGCTCACGCCGCCGCCCGACGCCGGCATCCTCGAGGGCATCACCCGCGGCGCCGTGATGGAGCTCGCCCACGCGGCCGGTATTGACTGCCGCGAGGCGACGCTCGTACGCCACGACCTC
>JBIKND010000180.1:0-7735 GCA_044358905.1 Pirellulales bacterium
GGCGATGATCGCCAGGATGAGCACGAGCGTGGGGATGCACATCACGATCTCGGTGGCCCGGCTCGTGATCGTGTCGACCCAGCCGCCGAAATAGCCGCCGATCGCCCCCACGAGGATGCCGATCGTCCCCGCGATCCCCATCGACACGAAGCCCACGAGCAGGGCGATCGTCGTGCCGTGCACCATCTTCGCCAGCACGTCCACGCCCGCCTGGTCGGTGCCGAAGAGGTTCACGCGGCTCGGCCGCCCCTCGTCCTTGGCCGGGTTCTCCGGGCGGCCCGGCCACTCGTCGGCCCGCACGGACCGGTAGGGATCCTGGAAGAACAGCGGCCACACGGCCCAGCTGTCGGGATCCTTCGCCTTCAGGTTGGCCGGATAGGTGCCGCGAAACTTGTCCTTGGCGAAGATCGCCGGCTCCCAGCGCCGGTCGAAGTAGCCGAGACAGGGGGCGTAGAGCCGCCCCTTGTAGCGGCAGATCACGGGCTTCGTGCCGGCGATCGCCGGGGCGAAGACGGCCACGGTCACCAGGAACGCCACGAACAGCAGCGCCCCCATCGCCAGCGGCCGTCGCCGGTAGCGCCGCCACGCCTCCGCCCAGAATCCGTGCGCCGCGGTGCCTGCGGTCATTCGACGCTCACCCGGGGATCGACGAGGCAATAGAGCAGGTCGGCGATCAACTGGCCGAGGAGCGTGAGCACGCTGAACATCAGCGTCAGCCCCATGATCGTCGGATAGTCACGCTCGCGGATGCTCTCGAAGAACAGCCGGCCCATCCCCGGCCAGGTGAAGATCTGCTCGATGATCACCGAGCCGCCGACGAGTGCCGGCAGCGACAGTCCCAGCAGCGTGACCAGCGGGATGAGGGTGTTGCGGAAGGCGTGGCGAAACAGCACCCGCCAGGGGCCGGCCCCCTTCGCCCGCGCGGTGCGGATGTAATCCTGGCGGACCGCCTCCTCCATCGTCGCCTTGATGAAGCGGCTGTCGTAGGCCAGGCTCACGTAGGTCTGGCAGGTGACCGGCAGGATCGCGTGCCGGGCGACATCGGCGATCCGCGACAGCAGCGGCGCGTCGGGGGGCAGGTCGGCCATGCCGAAGAGCGGCAGTTCCCAGGCGGTGCCCCGGAGCTTGACGGCGAAGATGATCTGCAGGAACAGGGCGGCCACGAAGGTGGGGAAGGAATAGAGCACGTACAACAGCAGGCTCGTCGCCCGCTCGTCGGGGCGGCCGCTGCGGGCCGAGGCGTAGAGCCCCAGGGGAATCGCCATCAGCCAGATCAGCACCAACGCCGTGCCCGAGACGAGGAACGTGGGCCCGATCCGCTCGCGGATCAGCGTCACCACCGGCTGCTTGCGGGTGATCGACCGGCCGAGGTCGCCGCGCAGGAGGTTGCCGAGCCACTGGACGTAGCCCTCCGGCCACGACTTGTCGAGCCCGTAGATCCGCTCCAGCCGCTTCTGGTCCTCGGCGTTGATCTTCCGGCTCGGGTCCTCGCCCATCTGCGCCGTCAGCGGCGTGCCCGGCATGTTGCGGGCCAGGCCGTAGACCACGCACGTGATCACCAGCAGCGTGAGGATGCCGAGGAGCAGCCGGCGGAGCAAGTAGGTGGCCATCGCTCACTCCACCCGCGGCTTCCACAGGCTGCTGAAGCCGGGCGAGTAGTTGTAGGGCCCGCGCGGACTGAAGACGTAGCCGCGGAGCTGCTTGGAGAACCCGTAGAAGCTGTTCCGCCAGAAGAGCCAGGTGTAGGGCTGGTCCTCGTAGAGGAGTTCCTGGATGCGGCCGTACTTCTCCGCCCGCTTCGCCCGGTCGAGCTCGCGGCGGCCCTCGGCGAAGAGCCGATCGACCTCGGGATTGGAGTAACCCGAGTAGTTCCGCATCTCGCCGGTCTTCCACAGGTTCTCGGAGGTGTCGGGGTCGGCGCCCGAGCCCCAGGCCAGGCAGCAGGCCTGAAAATCCCGGCGCTGCATCATGTCCTGCAGCGCCGTGGCCTCGACGGGCCGGATGTTGACGACGACGCCGATCTGGCCGAGGTTCTCCTTGAGCAGGGTGCACAGCGCGATCCGCAGCGGCTGTTGATTGACGACGACGGAGAACTCGAAGGGCACGAGCCGGCCGTCGATCTCCTTGTCGCGGATGCCGTCGTTGTCGTGGTCGACCCAGCCGGCCTCGTCGAGCAACGCCTCGGCTTTGTCGAGGTCCTGCTTGTAGGGCTCGAGCTTCTTCTTCGAGGCCATCCACGCCCCGTCGGGGAAGTTGCCGGCACAGGGCTCGTAGAGGCCGAAGCAGATCTTCTCCAGCATCCGGTCGTGGTCGAAGGCGTAGCTCATCGCCCGGCGGACCCGCCGGTCCGCGAAATAGGGCGTGGCGATGTTCCAGGCGAAGGAGAAGCTCACCCACTCGGTGTCGGTGGCCTTGGTGTTCCGCTCGTAGAAGTCGTCCTTGGTGGTCTGGGTCGTCCACTGCTCCGGCGAGAGGATCATCTCGTCGATCTCGCCCGCCTTGAGGGCCAACAACGCCGTGTTCGGATCCTCCACGATGCGGAAGCGGATCTCCTTGAAAAACGGATCGTCCCGCACCTTCTCGCCCCGCACCGTGCTCCAGCTCGCCCGGCGGCGAAGCACGATCTCCTGGCCCCGCTTGCGGTCCACGATCTCGTAGGGCCCGCCGCAGACCGGCGCCTGCTCGAGCCGCACGTGGGCCGGGCTGTCCTTGAGCGTGGGATCCTGTTCCCATGTCTTCTCGTAGACGTGCCTGGGCAGGACGGGAAAGTTGATGTTCCACACGTTCGTCGCCAGCGGCTCCTTGTGGAAGAAGACGACGGTCTGGTCGTCGTAGGCGTGCACGCCCTTCATCTGGTCGGTGCCGCTGCGGACCGCCGGCACGGGCACCCGGGGATCCATGATCACGTGGTAACTGAAGGCCACGTCGTGGGCGGTGATCGGCCGGCCGTCGCTCCACACGAGGTCGTCGCGGATCACGACCTTGTCGTACAGCCCGTCGGCGCTCGTCTGCCAGCTGACGACGGTGTCGGCGGAAGCGAAGGGCTCGAGCCGGCGATCGAAGGAGAAGAGGCCGAAGCCCGTGAGGCCGAGGACGTCGAACTCGACCGACGAACTGATGAGGATCGGGTTGGTGCTGCCCACGTCGGCGGGGATGTGCCGCTCGATGCGGGCCTCCGCATCGGCCTGCTCGGACTCGGCGAGCCGGCCGAGGGCGGAGAGGATCTTGGCGTTGGCGACATCGGAGTCGTTCTTGAGCGCGAGAGCCTCCTCCGCGGTGCAGAGCACGGTCTGGCCGCGCTGCTCTTCCCGCAACAGCGCCAGCCCGTCGCGGACCGGGCGGTCGATCCACTTGGCGTCGCGGTCGAGAGCCTCGAGCGTCGGCGGCGTGAACGGCTCGGCCGTGTCGGCGGCCGCGGCCGGGGCGGCGATGGTGGCCGCGGGCGTGCTGGGTTCCGGCTTGGGGAGAGCCGCGAGGTCGTCCTGGCGGCTGCCGCAGCCGGCCACGGCCAGCCAACACAGGGCGCCAACGATGGCCGAGTTCTTGCGATGCGTCATGCAGGCCTCCGGATCGCGTTTTGCGAGACCCGCGATGCTACGGGGCCGCGCGCCGCCGGGTCAATCGCGTTGACGCGGGTCATCAGGGAGGGGCTGCCGGTGCCCCGGGAGCCGGGCTATGGGAGCAAGCGCAGCCACGGGCACCGATCCGCCGAAGGCGGATCGGTCGGCGTGGCGCAGCGGACATGCAGGGAGCGTCAGGCAGGATGCCTGACGCGAACGTCCGGCGACGGGGCACTGGCAGCCCCCGGCTCCGGGACGGCATGAGTTCGCTCGCTGGCGAAGGTCCGCCACGCTCGCGATCCTCACGCCGATCCCGTCGCCTCGACCATGGGATGTCGGGGCTCTTCAGCCGGGAAACCGGTGGCCGAGCTTCTCCCGCTTGGTGGCGAGATACCGCTCGTTGAACTCATTCACCGGCGGCAGGATCGGCACCTGATCGACGACCTCCAGCTCGAAGCCGCCGTAGATGAAAGCGTCGGTCTTCTTGGGGTTGTTGGTAAGCAGCCGCACCCGCCGCAGGCCGAGGTCCTTGAGGAGTTGGATGCCGATGCCGTAGTCGCGGGAGTCGGCCTTGTAGCCGAGCGCCAGGTTGGCCTCGACGGTGTCGAGCCCCTGGTCCTGGAGCTGGTAGGCGCGGATCTTCTCCACCAGACCGATGCCGCGGCCCTCCTGGGGCAGGTAGACGAGCACCCCGGCCCCTTCGCTAGCGATCATCTCGAGCGCCATGTGCAACTGGTCGCCGCAGTCGCACCGCAGGCTGTCGAGCAGGTCGCCGGTGAAGCAAGACGAGTGGAGCCGCACGAGCGGTGCCGCCGCGGCCGCCACGTCGCCCATGACGAGCACGATCGGCTGCTGCGGCTCGAACTTCACGCCGTAGGCGAGGACGCGGAAGCGGCCCCACTTCGTCGGCAGGTCGGCCTCCGCGATCCGCTCCACGAGTTTCTCACGGGTGCGGCGATGGCGGATGAGCTGCTCGATCGAGATGATCTCCAGACGGTGCTTCGCCGCCAACGCGAAGAGCGCCTCGCGATCGGCGCGGTTGCCCACCTCGTCGAGGATCTCGCAGAGCACGCCGGCGGGGGCGAGGCCGGCGATACGGGCCAGGTCGACGGCGGCCTCGGTATGGCCGGCCCGGCGGAGCACGCCCCCTTCCTTCGCCACCAGCGGGAAGAGGTGGCCGGGGCGAACGAGATCGGCGGGCTTCGTCGCGGGATCGAGGATCGCCGCGATGGCCGTGGCCCGCTCGGCGGCGGTGATGCCGGTGCGGGCGGTCTTGTGATCGACGGGCACCGTGAAGGCCGTGCCCAGGGGCGTGGAGTTCGCCTCCACCATCATCGGCAGCTCGAGCCGCCGGGCGACGTCGGGCAGGATCGGCATGCAGACCTGGCCGCGGCCCTCGCGGATCATGAAGTTCACGATCTCCGGCGTCGCCTTCTCCGCGGCACAGACGAAGTCGCCCTCGTTTTCGCGGTCCTCGGCGTCGACGACGATCACCGCCTCTCCGCGGCCGATCGCCGCCGCGGCGGCCTCGATGGTGGAAAACCGCGACGACATGGCTGCTGGTCCCTGCGGAAAACGCGGCGGCCTGCGAGACCACCCACTCTGATTATAGGATGGAACTCCGGCCCGCCGACGCCCTGCCTTCCGGAGCGGCGGCCCCGCACCGCCCGCCACGGCCCGCCCATGCTCGACCGTGAGGAATACATCGAACAGGCCTACCTGTTCCGGTCGTTCGCCGAGCGGATCACCGCCGGCATCGCCGCCCAGGAGGCGCTGGTCGCGATCGGCCAGGAGGTGCTGGCGACCTCCAAGCTGCCGATGGCCCTCGACTACCTCGTGGGCGAGCTCAAACTCGTGGGCACGCTCTCCACGGCGATGTCGCGGCTGCCACACTATTTCACGGCGTTCCAGACGTTCGTCATGCGACAGGCGGAGCACGAAGGGGGCCGGTTCGACATCCGCACGGCGCTGGCGATGCTGGAACGCGAGGCGACCTATCGGGCCGAGGGGGCGACGCCACAGGGGCTGTTCCTCTACCGCTTCGAGTGCCTGTCGCGGAATCGGCTCGACTACGGTCACGGCCTCACGGCGGTCGCCACCGACGACATCTTTTCCGCCGACTGGAAGGCGTGGATCGAGACGGTCTCGCGCCAGGTGGGGCTCATCGACCTCGCCGATCTCGTCTATGTCCGCAGCCCGGAGTATTGGCGGCTGGAGAAACGCGACGCGCTGGTGGCGGGCCGCACGGCCCCGGAGCCCGACCGGCCGATCCTGTTCGGCGAGAAGGAGGGGCGGATCGCCCGCGCCAATCGGGGCAAGGATCCGCTCTTCTTCTTCGCGGCCCTGCAGCGGCAGCTCGGCTATCCGGCCGTGCCCCGCGTGCAGACTTCCCAGCCCGCCGTGGAATCGCCCGCGCTGCTGGCCCGCCGGCTCGAGCGGCTGGAGATGCGCGTGAAGTTGCTCGAGGAGGAGGGCCGGGGCGGCATCGACCTCTCGCGGTTCGATCCAAAGCAGTTCCCGGCGTCCGGGGACACCGGCGATGCCTGACGCGGCGCGGCTGCGAACCGACGCGGCGACGATCCGCGCGGCGGCGATCGCCGCGGTCGCCCCGGCGTCGCTCGTGACCCGCCGTCTGGCCGTGGACGGCGGCCGGATCACGTTCGACGACGCCCCGCCGCCGATCGATCTCGACGCCGTCGATCGCGTCGTGGTGGTGGGCGCCGGCAAGGCGGCCGCGGGCCTGGCCGCCGGCGTGATCGCGGCGCTCGGCCCGCAGCGTCTCGCGCGGCACCGCGTCACGGGTCTGGTGAGCGTGCCCGCGGGCTGCGTGCTCGACGCGGGCCCGGTGGAAGTCCGCGCGACCCGGCCCGCCGGCGCGAATCTCCCCACGGCCGACGTGGTGGCGGCCACGCGCGAGATGCGCGGTCTCGTGGCGGGCCTCGGCCCCCGCGACCTGGCGATCGCGGTGATCACCGGCGGCGGCTCGGCGCTGCTCGCGGAGCCGCGGGACGGATTCACGCTGGCCGACAAGATCGCCCTCACGCAGCGGCTCTCGGCGGCGGGGGCCGACATCGCGGCTCTCAATGCGGCCCGCCGGCAGATGAGCGCGGTGAAGGGAGGCGGCCTGGCGCGGGCCTGCGCAGCCGGCCGGCTGCTGGTGCTCGTGCTCTCCGACGTGATCGGCGACGATCTCGAGGTGATCGCCTCCGGCCCGTGCATGCCGGGATCGCCGACCACGCCGCCCGGTGCCTGGACGACACCGCGCGGCTGCCGCGTGGACCACGTGCTTCTCGGCGGCAATGCCACGGCGGTGGACGCGGCCGCCCGCGCCGCTCGTGACCTCGGCTATGGCGTGACGCTGCGGCATGCCGCGCCGGGCGCCGACACACAAGCGCCGGCCGAGGCGATCGGCCGCCGCCTGGCCGCGGAGGCCATGGCCGCGGCAGGGGCGGGTCCGCTGGCGATCATCGAGGGGGGTGAGGCGACGGTGAAGGTGCCGGCCGACCACGGCAAGGGCGGCCGCAATCAGCAGACGGTGCTCGCCGCGATCGACGCAGTCCGCCGGTCGGGTGCCGCCTGGCCCGCCGGCGTGCTCCTGGAGAGCATCGGCACCGACGGCGAGGACGGCCCGACGGACGCGGCCGGCGCGGTGGCCGACGCCGACGTCGTGGCCGCGATCACCGCAGCGGGGCTCGACGTGCCGCGCGCGCTCGCCCGCTGCGACTCGTATCCACTGCTCACCGCGGCCGGCGGCCTCGTAATCACCGGGCCCACAGGCACGAACGTGGCCGACGTGCGGCTCGTGCTCGTGAGGACGTGAGGCCTCACCTCGCCTCCTGGAGCGGCCGACCTCCCTTCCGACCACGCAAACAACGCCAACGATGCGCGAGGATCAAGTGGGATGGGCTCGTTTCGCGCCGACACATCCCTGCGGGCCTGCGGCGGCTACGGTCGCCTGGAGGTGCGATCGCCTCGCTGTTCTGGGCGGCAGTTGAGGGGCCCGATTTCGTTCGTGGTTTTCGTCCGCGTGCCCTTGAAGCCCGAGGCGCGAGCCGAGGGAATGTGGATCGCTTCACGAGATGTCGCGCGTCTTCCCTCAGCTTGCGCTTCGGGCTTCCCGGCAGGGGGTGTCTCGCGGCAGCGAGGGTCACACGGATCGCATGCCGCCGCGTGAG
>JBIKND010000182.1:0-7700 GCA_044358905.1 Pirellulales bacterium
CCTCGATCCGGGGGCCGGCATCGACTTCATCTTCGAGATCACCGGCGCGGCGCCCGACTTCACGAACCGCGACGCCAGCGTCAACGACGTGCTGCGGCTTACGGATTTGAGCGCCCCCTTCGCGTCGGCCCTCGGAACGGGCAACGTGGTGAACGTGCTCTTCAACCTGTCGGGCACGGCGGCGCCGGTCACGCAGGGAACCTACACGGGCGGCTTCTTCACCGACAGCAACGTGAATTTCTTCTCGAGCATCTCGAGCGGGTCGTTCGCCTACTGGGTGTCGGGCACCTACGGCACCGGCGCTGACCAGCAGCAGTTCGCAGTCGGCCCCGATGGTTCGCTGGTGACGTATTCCCGGCTCGGGGCGTTCGACCCGGCGCTGTCGGTGCAGCGGAGCGTGGTGCCGCAGACGGTCACGGTGACCGGGCAGATCACGCAGTTCGTGGTCGTGCCCGAGCCCACGACCCTGGCCCTGGCGGGCATCGGCATCGCCATGAGTGGCTATGTCGCGTGGCGCCGCCGACGGTGAAGACCGGCGGCACTGCTGCACCCGCACCCCTGTAGGTGCAGACTGTCAGTCTGCACGCGGTCGCCGCCGCATGGCATGGCGGGCGGGATCTGCCGCCACGCGGAGTCGCCCGCCTTCCGCAGGGGGCTTTTTGGATCAGGGCTTGTGTGGGTGCAGACTGGCAGTCTGCCCACCGCCGCGTAAAAGCGCCGCCTGTCGGATCCGACGATTGTGGGCTCCGGTTGGGCCTGTGATAACCGGGTTGCCGCGGAGCCAACGCCCATGCCAACCCTGCCACGCCATTTTTTCCCGTCGCTCCGACGTATGCCGCCGTTCTGGCTGGCCGCAGCGGCGATCTCCATCGGGCTTGCGGGCCTGCCTGGCGCCGCCGCAGAAAACGCCGCCACGGCCCCGCCCGAGACGGCGGCGCCAAAGTCCCCGGACCGCCCCGCAAAGCCCTCGAAACGCAAGGCCAAGCCTGGCGACGAGATGAAGTCGCAGACCGCGTCGGCCCGCGACCTGATGCCGGTGAAGATGCTCGACGCCGCGAAGCACGAGCCGATCACGATCGTGCGGGACGGCGTGGCCAAGGCCATCGTCTGCGTGGCCGAGCCCCAGCCGAGCCCCGCGCTGCAAAAACTCCTGGCCGAACTCGTCGAAAGCGTGCGACTCACGACGGGGGCCACGCTTCCAGTCGTCGCCCAGCCCCCGGGTGCCTCCCAGGCGGCGATCGTGGTCGGCGATTGCCCCGCGTCACGGGCGGCCGGGATCAAGGCCGATGAGATCCCGATCGAGGGATTCGTCGTCAAGACCGTCGCGAACCGCGTGTACCTCGTCGGCAGCACGCAGCCGCTGCCCCCCGGCAGCAACAAGTGGGACTTCTGGGCCAACGACGGCACGGCCTGGGCCGTGGCCGACTTCCTGGAGCGGTTCGTGGGCGTCCGCTGGTACTGGCCGCTGGAGGTGGGCGGTCGGAGCGTCGAGGAGCACAAGACGCTCGTCGTGCCGCCGACCCATTACGCCGACGCGCCCGCGTTTCGCATGCGCACCCACCACCCGCGCGACAAGTACACCGCCCCCTGGCAATCGACCTGGTTCGAGCCGGGGGGTGGCCAGCCGCCGTTCCCGCTGCCGGCGGGCACGAAGGACCTGTCGATGCAGCCGCTGCTCACCTGCCTGCGGGAGGGGAGCAGTTGGCCCTACACGGTGAAGTGCCACGAGCCGCAGCGGCTCTGGAAGATCGAAGGCGGCAAGTGGGCCACGTCCCACAAGGAGCTGTTCGAGGTCAAGGGCGACGGCAAGTCCAACTACAGCATGCTCTGCTACTCGTCGCCCGCCACGCTGAAGTTCCTCCTCGCCGGCTGCGAGGCCAAGTGGGACGGCGCGAAGAACGGGGTCTATCCGGCGTGGGTCACGGAGACCTCCTGCACCGTCTCGCCGGGCGACGCGGCCGTGACCTGCTTCTGCGAAGGCTGCCGGGCCAAGCTCGGCGCGGCGGGCGACGTCCGCGGCCGGGCGTCGGTGCTGATCGTGGACTTCGTCACCCGGCTCGCCAAGGAGGTGGAGCGGCGCTGGCCCGACAAGAAGGTGACCTTCCTGCCGTACTGGAACTACGCCCACTGCCCGCCGGACATCAAGCTGCCGGACAACGTGGAGGTGATGTTCGCCAACAACAACGCCCAGGGCATGCCCGCCATGCGCGAGGCGGGACTGCGGGTGCGGGCGGACTCCCAGATCCGCGCCTGGTCGGCCGCCGTGGGCGGCCCGATCTCGACCTGGGAATACTCGCTGTGCACGGTCGGCTGGACGCACGGCCCGGTGCAGTGGCCGCACATCGTGCAGGACCACTACAAGCGGCTTCGCGGCCAAATGGTGGGCTCGTTCATCAACGGTGGGCTCGTGTGCGAGTGGAGCAAGGCGGCCCCCTCGATGTACGTCTGGATGCGGGTTCTCTGGAATCCCGACATCGACGTCGAGGCCACGCTGTCTGAACTGTGCCGCCGGCAATTCGGCGCCGCCGGCAAGACGTCCAGCGAACTCCTCTTCCTGATGTGCGAGGGCTGGGAGAAGTCGATCGGCCGGGGGCGGCTGGGCGAGGCCGGCCAGATGTCGCACGACGTCTTCTTCGACGCCTGGCCGCCACCGGTGATCGCGAAGATGGCGGAGTTGCGGAAGAAGGCCCAACGCGAGTTGAAGGACGACCCCGAGGCCCTGGCCCGGCTCGACTACTGGCTGTGGACGTTCGACGCCTTCGTGAAGGAGGCCGAGGGGCGGGCCAAGAAGAAGGCGGGCGTGATCAAGTAGCCCGGGCTTCCGCCCGGGGGCTTGTTGGGGTGGGAGCGCGGCGATCACAAAGCCCCCGGTGGAAACCGGGGGACTCCGCGTGGCAGCGGATCCCGCGTGCCATGCGTGTGTGCGCCGATCGCGTGGCATGGAATCCGGTCTCACCCCACGGCCCGGTGTCCCCGGGCTTCCGCCCGGGGCTTGTTGGGGTGGGAGCGCGGCGATCACAAAGCCCCCGGTGGAAACCGGGGGACTCCGCGTGGCGGCGGATCCCGCGTGCCATGCGCGTGTGCGCCGATCGCGTGGCATGGAATCCGGTCTCACCCCACGGCCCGGTGTCCCCGGAGCCGCAGATTGGGAACGAACTTTGGAGCCGCAGATTGGTGACGAACCCTGGAGCCGCAGATTGGCAATCTGCGGAGACAGTCCATGTGCAGACTGCCAGTCTGCACCTACAGTGGCTGGCGTCCCGTCACGACGCTGCGTCGAGGTACGGATCCTGGCTCATCTGGATGTGGGCCTCCGCTCGCTGCCGCTCCACGTATTCGAGCAGCCGGCGCTGGCGGACATGCCGTGCCTCCACGCGTTGCTGGGCCCGCTTGAAGATCCGCTCGAGCCCCGCCGTGCCACGGCCCAGCCGGCCCCGCAGGCCGGCGGCGATCCGGGCGGCCCGCTTGGGCCCGAAGCCCTGCACGAGGATGTCGTCGTCGAGCGCCAGGAACTGCCGCCATGTGCCCGGGTCGCCCTGCCGGCCACACCGGCCCACGAGCTGGCGGTCGATGCGCGCCGAGTCGTGCAGCTCCGTGCACACGACGTGCAGCCCGCCCAATTCCTTGACGCCGTCGCCGAGCTTGATGTCGGTGCCGCGGCCCGCCATGTTCGTCGAGACGGTGATCTTTCCGAGCTGTCCGGCCTCGGTGACGATCTCCGCCTCCTTGTCGATGTGCCGCGCGTTGAGCACGACGTGCCGCAGGCCGGCCTGGTCGAGCAGCCGGGAGATATCCTCCGACTTGTCGATCGACCGGGTGCCGATCAGCACCGGCCGGCCGAGGGCGTGCATCGCGGCCACGTCGGCGACGATGCGGCCGAGCTTCTCGCGGTAGTCGCCGCAGACCACGGCCGGCTGCCGCTGGCGGATCGCCGGCTTGTTGGTCGGCACCACGGCCACGTCCACGTCGTAGGTGCGGGCGAGTTCGCGCGCGCTGGTCGCGATCGTGCCGGTCATGCCCGCGAGGTGCGGCCAGCGGGCGAACAGGTCTTGGATCGTGATCCGGGCCGCGTGGCCCGAGGGCACGGTGATCTCGATGTCCTCCTGGGCCTCGACCGCCTGATGCAGGCCGTCCCGCCAGGTCCGGCCCTCGGCGGCGCGGCCGGTGAACTCGTCGATGATCACGATCTTGCCGTCGCGGACGACGTACTGCCGGTCGCGGGTGAAGTACTCGCGGCCCCGCAGCGCCCGCTCGACGGCGTCGTAGAGTTCCAGCAGGCTCGTGGCGTCGAGTTCCGGCGGCCGGTCGAGGGCCCGCACGCGGCTTCGGCCCCGGCCGAGGAGCTCGCAGGTCTGCTTCTGCACGTCCTTCTCGAAGTCGGTGCGGGCCTCGAGTTCCCGGGCCGCCCGGGCGGCGAAGCGAAACAGCGCCTGCTGCACGGCCTGGGCCTCGCCGGGCGGCGAGGCGATGATCAGCGGCGTTCGCGCCTCGTCGATGAGCACGTTGTCGGCCTCGTCCACGAGCGCGAACCAGTAGGGCCGTTGCAGCAGCTTCGCCGCGCCGCCCTCCGCCCGGCCCGTGAGCGTCGCGCCGAGGTCGCCGCGGCCCTCGGCGAGTTCGCGGCCGATGAGCCGGTCCTTGAGGAAGTCGAAGCCGAACTCCTTCGCCGTGCCGTAGGTCACGTCGCAGGCGTAGGCCTTCCGCCGCGCGTCGAAGTCCATCTGCGATTCGACGATCCCCACCGAGAGGCCGAGGGCCTCGTAGATCGGCGTCATCCACTCCGCGTCGCGGCGGGCGAGGTAGTCGTTGACGGTTGCCAGGTGGGCGCCCTTGCCGGCCAGGGCGTAGAGCACCAGCGGCAGCGTGGCGACGAGCGTCTTGCCTTCGCCGGTCTGCATCTCCACGATCGCGCCGTGGACCAGGGCCACGCCCGCGAGCAGCTGCACGTCGTAGTGCCGCATGCCGAGCCGTCTCCGGCCGGCCTCGCGGGTGGCGGCGAAGCTCTCGACGATCAGCGAGTCGGCGGCTTCGCCGGAGCGGGCCCGGTAGGAGAGCGAGCGGCCGAGCCGCTTCAGGGCGACGTCGTCGAGCGCCTCCAGTTCGGCGGCCAGCGCGTCGATCTCACGTACGACCCGCCAGGTCGCGGCGGTGATCGCCGGACGCCTCACGGGCGCGATGCTGCCGAGCCAGTCGAACATGCGTTGCACCACGGGCGTCGCGGTGGGCGGGAGGGGTGACGGATGTCATCGATTGTAGTGTCGATGTTTCGCGTGGCGTGAGCGTCTGCCAGCCCGGGCGGGGCACGACGGCGCTGGAGCGGCGGTCTCCGACCGCCGAAATCCGGTCTGCACGCCCTTGCACGACGGTCAGAGACCGCCGCTACAGAGGGCACGACGGTCAGAGACCGCCGCTACAGAGGGCACGACGGCGCTGGAGCGGCGGTCTCCGACCGTCGTGACGTCAATACCGTGAAGTCAATACCGGGGCGGCGGCGCCGGCGTGGCGCGGGCCGCGGGCATCGAGGTCGCCGACGTGGAGAACGGATTCCAGCTCGTGTTCACCGCCGGCGGCTGACCGGTGGGCATCTGGGCCGTCACCTGTTGCTGGGCGCCGTTCATGTATTGCTGGGCCTGCTGGCCGGCCTGGTTCATGTACTGGTTGGCCTGCTGCGTGGCCTGGTTCATGTATTGGTTGGCCTGTTGCTGCGACTGGTTGGCCATCTGCTGCCACTGCTGATTCGCCGTGTTCTGCATTTGGTTGGCGTACTGCTGTGGCTGGGCCTGCATCTGGTTGGCGAACTGCTGGGCCTGGTTCGAGAGGCTCTGCGAGTTCGGTGTCGTCATTTGCGGTGCGGTCGGCATCGCGGGTGCGGTCGGTTGCGGTTGGGTCCAGGACCACGTGTTCGGGGCCGGGGTCGCCGGCGCCGAGGCCTGCCACTGGGTCGCCGGGCCGGGCATCGGCGGTGCGGCGGGATAGGCCGCCCCCATCTGCTGTGGCATCACGCCGTAGGGTGCCGGCTGGCCGATCATTCCGGTGGCGGGAGGCGCGACGGTGGTCGGGGCCCGGGCGGTCTGGCAGCCGGCGAGGCCGACGAGCGCCGCGGCCGCGAGGGCCGCGGTGGCGAGACAGAGATACGATCGGTGTGCGCCCAGGTGCTGGTCGACGATCGCGGCGCGTGCGGCGTCGCGACGGGACGGGTGAGAGGTCGACACGTCAGGCACTCCACGAGGGAAGAGGCTTGGGAAACGTCGCGCCCGCGGAGACAATGCCGGGGCGATTCGGGCCGGGACGATAGCGACTCCCGCGAGCGGGTCCATACCAGTTCCCGCCGCCCGCCCCGCCTTGCCCGCTCGGGCCGACGTCGGTCTGATGCCCTCCCTGCCCAACTTCTCCCGCCGCCCGCCCCCGATGCCAACGCCCGCCAGCCCCCACGACCACACCCTCGCGGCCGCCCTGCGGGCCGAGGCGCTGCGGCTCGGATTCTGCCGCGTGGGGATCGCCCCCGCCGTGCCACCGCCGCACCACGACGCGTTTCGGCAGTGGCTCGCGGCGGGCCGTGCGGGCGTGATGCAGGAGTGGCTGACGCGGCACGAGCCGCTGCGGCGCGACCCGGCGAACCTGCTGGCGGGCGCCCGCAGTGTGATCGTGCTGGCGACGGACTACCCGGCCGATCCTCCGGCGGCGGACGTGCCGGGCCGCGGCCGCGTGGCCCGCTACGCCCGCGGCGACGACTATCACGATCTGCTGCGATCGCGAGCCAACGCCCTGGCCAAGTGGCTCGAGGACCGCGTGCCTGGCTGCCGCACGCGCGGCGTGGTCGATTCGGCGCCGCTGGCCGAGCGCGACTACGGCCTGCTCGCCGGCCTCGGCTGGATCGGCAAGAACACCATGCTCATCGACCCGCGGGCCGGGAGTTATTTCTTCCTCACCGCGATCCTCACCGATCTCGACCTCCCCGCGGACGTGCCGCTGGAGACCGACCACTGCGGCACCTGCACGGCCTGCCTCGACGCCTGCCCGACCGACGCCTTCGTGGAACCCCGCGTGCTCGACGCGACGAAGTGCATCGCCACGCTCACGATCGAGGATCACGGGCCAATTCCGCCATCCCTGCGAACTGGCACCGCCGACTGGGTGTTCGGCTGCGACGTCTGTCAGGAGGTGTGTCCGTGGAACCGGCATGCTCCGGGCTCGGCGGAGCCGGCATTCGTCCCGCGGGGCGGGGAGGCGACGCTCGACCTCGCCGAACTGCTGCGGCTCGACGAGGCGGGCTTTCGGAGACGGTTCAAAGGATCGCCGCTCCTGCGGGCCAAGCGGCACGGCCTCGCGCGGTCGGCGGCGATCGCGCTGGGAAACCGGCCGGACCCCGCGGCATTCGACGCCCTCGCGGCCGCGCTCGCCGACGCCGAACCGGTCGTCCGCGACGCGGCCGCCTGGGCGCTCGGCCGCTGGATCGAGGCGGGTGTCAGGGCCACGGAGGCCCGGGCGGCGCTCTGTAGCGGCGGTCTCTGACCGCCGGGAACGCAGGCGTACCGAACGCATTCGGCCCTGTAGCGGCGGTCTCTGACCGCCGTCGCCCGGCACAACAAGCCCCCGGCGGGAGCCGGGGGACACCGGGTTGCGAGCCTTCCCGGATGCCATGCGTTGTGGGGCCTGTGGTGCAGCCGGGAATGTCGTGTGAGGTGGATGGTGGGATGGCG
>JBIKND010000183.1:0-7665 GCA_044358905.1 Pirellulales bacterium
CTGCTTAGACCGCACGAGCGTCCGGCGGCAGGGCTATGCGGGAGCCCGGCGGTTCACTGACCGGCCAAAAAACACACGCGGGGAGCAGGCCCGTGATGGCGACCTGCTCCCCGCGCGTTGGAATCACGTTGGCTGGATTGCGTCAGGCCCGCTTGCGACGGCGAATCGCTCCCCAGCCCACACAGGCGATTCCCGCCAGTCCGGTCACCCACGTCGATGGCTCGGGGACGGCAACCACATTTACCGTGGTATTGAAAGTGCCTGCATAGGGTCCACCATCAAGGACACTCGCCGAAGACGACTACGAACGGGCCGCCGAAAAAGCGCTGCAGAATCCGGTGCACTCAAGTGCCGTCACCGGACTTCAGGGCCCAGCCGGGAAAGCGAAACGGCCGCGCCACTCGCAATCGCGGGCGGCGCGGCCGTTGTAGTACCCCCACGGGGAGTCGAACCCCGGTTTTCGGACTGAGAACCCGACGTCCTGGGCCACTAGACGATGGGGGCGTCTGTCGGTCTCTGGAACCGACCATGTGGTTCTAGCACTGTCGGTTGCGGAGTCAAGCAGACTTGAACGGGCCGCGCACCACCCGCGCCAGCGGCCTTCCAGCCGAAAAAATGCGGCTTCACGCGGCAGCGTTCCCTCACCGCCGGAGGCGAAACAGCTCAGACCTCCGCCCCCGCGTCCGACCGATCAAAAAGCCCACCGCCAGGGCCACGACTGCCGCGGCGGCCGTGCCCAGCCAGACCCGGCGATTCTCTACCGCCGCGTCGCGCTCGCGGGCCGCCGCCACCCGCAGATGCTGCGTCGCCTCACGGAGGGCCACCGTGGCCGCCCGAGCCCGCAGGGGCGACGTGGCCGCCGCCGCGAGCGCCGCCGACCGCGGGTCGTCCGTGCCGGCGATCAGCCACTCGGCGTCGTCCTCGCTCCACTCAAGCGGCGAGCGGCCGCGGCGACTGCGGGGCGCCACCACCGCCTCCACTTCCTCCACCATGTGCAGCATCTCGGCCGGCGCGTGGAACCGGTCCTCGGGCTGCTTGGCAAGCAGCCGCTCTACGATGGCACACAGCCCCGCCGGCAGGTCGGGCCGCAGCGTCGCGAGTGGCACGAGCGGCTCCTGGATGTGGGCCATCACCACGCTCACCGGTGTCGGCCCCGTGAACGGCGGATGGCCCGCGAGCAGATGGTAGACCGTCGCCCCGAGCGAGTAGAGGTCGCTGCGGGCATCGACGGCCCCGCCCTGCCCCTGCTCCGGGCTCATGTAGAGCGGCGTGCCGAGCGTCATGCCGTCCTGCGTGAGTTCGACGTCGGAGGAGAGCACGCGGGCCAGGCCGAAGTCGGCCACCTTCACCTCGCCGGCCGGCGTCACGAGCAGGTTCTCGGGCTTGATGTCGCGATGC
This sequence comes from Pirellulales bacterium, assembly GCA_044358905.1. Taxonomy (GTDB): domain Bacteria; phylum Planctomycetota; class Planctomycetia; order Pirellulales; family UBA1268; genus QWPN01. Next base: position 1,399 of record JBIKND010000183.1, read on the forward strand.
ACGATGCCCTGCTGCGCCGACCGCACCAGCGCCGAACCAACCTGGCCGAGCACGGCCAGCCCTTGCCGCGCGTCGAGCGGGCCGCGAGCTGCCAGCCAGGCTTTCAGCGACGGACCGGCGACGTATTCCTCGGCGAGGAAGTGAATGCCGTCGATGCAGGCCACCTCGTGGATCTGCACGATGTTGCCATGCACGAGCGACGCGGCCGCGCGGGCCTCCTGCGCGAAGCGGTCGACCGCCGCGGGATGCCGCGTCGTCTCCGCCCGCAGCACCTTCACCGCCACCGGCCGGCCCAGCGATTCCTGCTCGGCGAGGTAGACGTCGGCCATCGCGCCACTACCCAGTCGGCGCAGGAGCCGGTATCCTCCGAGGCTTCTCCCCGCGAGATCGTGGCCGTTCGGACTGCCCGCTGGATTCGCGTCCATCGAGCCCGAGTATAGGCCGTCTTCCCACCCCAGGAGCACCGATGCCCAAGCCCGCCCCCGCCGATCTGCAGAAAGCCGCCAAGGCCGTCGATCTCGACGGTTTCGACTACCAGGTCACGCTCGACACCAGCGCCGGTACGATCCGCCTCGACCTCGATGCGAAGAACGCCCCGGGGCACGTGCGCAACATGGTGGCGCTCGCCGAGAGCGGCTTCTACGACGGCGTCGGCTTCCACCGGATCATCAAGGGCTTCATGATCCAGGGCGGCTGCCCGGAGGGCACCGGCACCGGCGGCCCGGGCTACAAGATCCCGGCCGAGTTCAACAAGACTCCGCACGAGCCGGGCGTGCTCTCGATGGCCCGCACGAACGATCCCAACTCCGCCGGCAGCCAGTTCTTCATCTGCCTGGAGCGGGTGCCGCACCTCGACAACCAATACACGGCCTTCGGCCGCACGGCCGACGCCGACAGTCTGGCCGTCGTGAAGGCGATCGGCGCCGTGCAGACCGGGGCCGGCGACCGCCCGGTGCAGCCCGTCGTCATCAAGAAGGCGACGGTCACCAAGACTCCGAAGCGTTGACCGGCGGCCGCCGCCGCCCGCCGAAGATCGTCCGCAGCCCGAGAAACACCAGCGCCAGCCCTCCAGCCATGGAGAGCAGCGCGGGGCCGTTGTTGAACGGGTCGAGGATCGGTCGCACTGCGGCCCACAGATCGCCGCCCGGCGCCGGCGGGGCGGCGGCGAACACCGGCGGCGGCATGCCGGGCAAAAGCGGCGGCGCGGGGCCCGGCACCATCGTCGACCGCTGCACCGAGCCATCGACGGCCGAAGCCAACTGCACCTGCGGCTGCACGGGCACGCCCAGCGACCTATCGACCGCCTTGGCGTCGGAAAACTCGGCGATCGGCGTGGGCGTGAAGCCGCGGGAGCCGGCGCTCGCCAGGAACGTGCGCACCCGCGACGAGCAGCTGCCGATCGTGCGGCCGCCGTTCTGGCCGAAGAGCAGGCCGGCCAGCTCCCTCCGCTCGTTGAAGATCGGCCCGCCCGAGTCGCCCTGTCGCGCGGTGGCCTGCAGTTCGACGAACTCCTTCGGATAGCCGCTGCCGGGCGAGAGATACTCCGTGCAGCCGCCCGTCTCCTCGCGGTAGGTGCCGCGGCCGAAGCCGGCGATCGTGAGCGGCTCGCCCGGCGTCGGGTCGGCCGCGGCCAGCGACACGGGCGTGGCGCTCGGCTTCCAAATCACGATTGCCGCCAGGTCCCAGGCCTCGTCCCAGCGGATCACGGTGCCCGCTGACTGGAAGCCGTCGGGAAACTGCACGAGCACCGCCGAGCGGCTCTCGCGGATGACGTGCCAGTTGGTGAGCACGAGCCCCTGGGCGCGGTTCACGTCCACGAGCACGCCGGAGCCAAGCGACGTGCCGGCCTGTTCGGGAGCCACGATCCGACACACGGCCGGATGCGGCGTCTGCCCCGTCAGCAGGTAGTCGGCCACCGCCTCGGGCGACCAGTTCGCCGTCGGGTTGCCGGCCAGACCCCAGCCCCACGGCGCCGCCTGGGCGGCGGCGGGCCGGATGGCCGGGAGGCATCCCAGCAGGGCGAGACAGGCGGCGAGTCGGAGGCGGCGGGGAGGGCGGTTGGTGCTTCGCATGGTTGCCTCCTGCCCGTTGTCACCGGGCCGTCATCGGGGTACACCCCGCGACGACTGGCGGCGGGTCTCCCGGTCGATGATGCGCCGGAGGAGTTCCTGCCGGAGCCGCTCGCGTTCGCGGTCCGCTTCGGGGGATGAGGGGACGGATCTCGCCACCGGCGCGAGCAGGCCGTTTTGATGAGTGATCATGACCGACGCTCCTGTCGTCATGCGGCATCCGGCCCGATACCGCATCCCGTTGATTCGACGCGGCCACCGGGAAGAGCGCAAGGATTTTTTCCCGCCCGGCGCCACCCGCACGACCCGCAGGGTTTCACGCCCGATCCTGTAGCGGCGGTCTCCGACCGTCGAAATGATCGCCTAGAAAACGTCACAAGCATCGGCGGTCAGAGACCGCCGCTACAGCACGTCACGGGCATCGGCGGTCAGAGACCGCCGCTACAGCACGTCACGGGCATCGGCGGTCAGAGACCGCCGCTACAGCGATGGTACGACGGTAAAGCCGTCGGCGCGGAGCCGTTCGGCGAGCGCGGCCACGTGCTCGCGGTCCGCGGTCTCGACCGTCACCTCGACGGCGGTGGAGAAAACGTCGGGCCCGGAGAAGGCCCGGTCGTGGACGATCTCGCGCACGCTCGCCCCCGCCGCGGCGATGGTGGCCGTGAGCCGGGCGATGCCGCCGGGCCGGTCGCTGATCTGCGTGGTGAACCGCCAGCGGCGGCCGTCGGCGGCCAGTCCGTGGTCGATGACGCGGTCGAGGATCGTGAGGTCGATGTTGCCGCCGCAGAGCAGGATCACGACCTTCCGGCCGACGAGGTCGGGGCAGTCGCCGGCGAGCAGCGGCACGAGTGCCGCGGCACCCGCCCCCTCGACGACCGTCTTCTCGAGTTCCAAGAGCCGCAGCACCGCCAACGCGAGCGCCGCCTCGCCCGCGGTCACCACCTGGTCCACCAGCGGCGCGGCCAACCGGAACGACACGTCGCCCACGCGGCCCACCGCCAAGCCGTCGGCGAGCGTCGGCCGGATCGGCACCTGCACGGGGCGGCCCGCCGCCAGCGACGCGCTGAAACTCGGCGCCGCCGCCGGTTCGACGGCGATGATGCGGATGTCGGGCCGCAGCGCCTTGGCCACGATGCCCACGCCCGCGAGCAGGCCGGCGCCGCCGGTGGGCACGATGATCGCGTCGGCGTCGGGCACGTCCTCGAGGACCTCCAACGCCATCGTCCCCTGCCCCGCGATCACTCGCGGGTCGTCGAAGCCGTGCACCCGCTCGAGCCCCTCGGCCGCCGCGATCTCCACGGCCATCCGCCGAGCGTCGTCGAACGTCTCCCCTTCGAGGATCACGCGGGCCCCGAGCCGGCGGCAGGTGGCCACCTTCACCAGCGGCGCGAACCGCGGCATGACCACCGTCACCGGGATGTCGAGCAGCTTGCCGTGGTAGGCGAGGCCGAGGGCGTGGTTGCCGGCCGAGGCGGCAACCACGCCGTGGCGCCGTTGGTTCGGACTGAGCAGCAGCAGGGCGTTGCGGGCGCCGCGTTCCTTGAAGCTCCCGGTGCGTTGCAGCAGGTCGAGCTTGCAGAACACTTTCGCGCCCGTCGCCTCGGAGAGCGGGATGCTCGCCGGGCAGGGCGTTCGCTGAATGCCCGCGCGGATCCGCTCATGGGCCTGTCGCACGTCGTCGAGGGTGACCACGGGCCGCGTCATGATCCGCTCACCCGCGCCGGCATGTGGAACGACCGCACGTCGATCCACTCCATGCCCGCCCGCCGGGCCGCCTCGATGCCGAGGTCGCTGTCCTCCCAGACGACGCACCGCTGCGGCCGGGCGCCGAGCCGCCGGGCGGCCTCGAGGAAGGGCTCGGGCTCCGGCTTGTGCAGCGACGTGTCTTCACTGGCGACGAGCGTGTCGAAGGCGTCGGCGATGCCTACATGCTCGAGGATCCGCGTGCACACGGAGCGATATCCGCCGGTCACCACGGCCATCGGCACGCGGCCCCGCGACCGCCGCACGACGTCGATCACCGGATCGATCGCCTCCACGCGGTCGAGCTGGGCGAGGAAGGCCGTCTCCTTCTGCTTCACGCCGTGGTCGAGGTCGAGGTCGATGCCCGCCTCGCGGGCGAGCGTGGCGAGGATGTCGCGGGTGGGCCGGCCGCCGAGGCCGTAGAAGCGATTTTCGTCGAAGGCGATGCCGTGGGCGCCGGTGACGTGGAGCCAGGCCCGGTAGTGGGCGGGCATCGTGTCGGCGAGCGTGCCGTCGCAGTCGAAGAGGAGGGCGTCGTAGGCCTGGAGCTGCCACATGGCGGGGTGTCTCGAAGCGGTGGGAGCCGCGGGGGTCATCGCCCTTCCGGTTATACGGCCTGGAGGGATTTCGTGCCGGGCGTGGACGGTCCGGTGCCCGCTGCGGGAACCGCCGGTGACCCGACGGTAACCTAACTTTCCGTGGACAAAGCCCTCCATGGCCTTTGTCCACTTGATCGACCGCAGGAAACGCCGAGGGTTTCCTGGGCCGATGGCCCGCGCATCCTGCTCGGGCAGACTTGTTCCATCGTCTGCTATCGCTTCCTCGGCCCGCAACCTTGTTCACCCCTGTCATGCACCTTCCCACGCTCGGCATCCGCACCCGCATGCTGCTGTTGGGCGTCGTGCCCGCGGTGGCGATCCTGACGGGCGTGCTGGGGATGAACTTCCTGCGGATGCGGTCGCTCCTCCTCGGCTTCGGCGAGGAGATCCTCGTCGACCGCGTGAAGATGATCGCCGCCGAGATCGATCGCGACACGCTGGAGGCGGTGACGGCGGCGAAACTCATGGCGATCGCGGCCGAGAACGGCCTCCTCGGCCGCCGGCTCGACGCCCTACGACTCGCCCGGGACGTGCTCGAATCGCATCCGCAGTTCGTGGGCGCCTCCTACGGCTTCGAGCCCGACGCCGACGGTCTCGACGCCCGCGCGGCGGCGGCGACGGCCGATGCGGCGAAGAGCGCCCCGAAGGAGGCGGCGCTAGCCGCACCCGAGCCGCTCGCCGACCAGACATCCCCCGCGGCACTGGCCCGCATCCCGCCCCAGGCCCTCGGGCCCGACGGCCGGTTCATTCCCTACTGGTTTCGCGACCGCAGTGGCGGCTCGGGCATCTTCCTCACGCCGCTGGTCATGCTCGACAGCCTCTATTACGCCGGCTGCAAGGAGCGGTTTCTCGATCCGACGCAGGCCGACAAGGCGATGGTCACCGAGCCCTACGACTACGACGGCCGGCTGATGGTCGAGCAGACCTATCCGATCGTGGTGAACAGCCGGTTCATGGGCGTGGCCGGCGTGGACCGCGCGCTCGACAAGGTGACGACCGACCTGGAGACGATCAAGCAGCAGCAGAAGCTGGCGGGCTGGCACGTCGACGTGTTTCTCGTCAGCCGGCTCGGCAAGGTGATCGCCTCGACCGTGAAGGCCGAAGACCTGCGGACAAAGCCGCTGGCCGACACTCCCTACGCCCGGATCCTGGGCGACTTCCACCGGGCCGTGACCGTCGGCGGTGTCGTGAAGGCCGCCGACCCGCTGACCGGCTTTCCCTGCCTCTATGCCGCCGCCCGCGTGCCCACCGGGGCGTGGACGGTGGTGATGCAGCTCCGCAGCAGCGACATCATCGACCGCGTGCAGTGGCCGCTCCTGGCATCGGCGGGCCTGGCGGCCGCGGGCATGGCGGGCGTGCTGGGCCTGATGACCTGGCTGACGGGCACGCTCACGCGGCGGATCGGGCGGGCGGTGGCGGCCTCGCGGCGCGTGGCCCAGGGCGACCTCACCGGCACGATCGACGTCCGCGGCGGCGATGAGACGGGGCAGTTGCTGCGGGACGTGGGAGCGATGACCTCGAGCCTGAGGGGAATCGTGTCGCAGGTGAAGCAGGCGAGCCTCGACCTCAACGCCACGGCCCGGCAGCTCTCGGTGGCCGGGCGGCAGCAGGAGGGGGCGATCGCGTCGCTCGGCGCCAGCACGAGCGAGGCCGCCGTGGCCAGCCGGCAGATCTCCGTCACCGGCCGCGAGCTGCTCGACACGATGAACGACGTGGCGGGCGTGGCGGCGGAAACGGCGCAGGTGGCCGACGCGGGCCGGGGCGACCTTGTCGAGGTGGGGGCGACGATGGCCCACCTGGACCACTCGACCTCGGAGTTCGCCGCGCGGCTGGCGGCGATCCGGCAGCGGGCCGAG
>JBIKND010000184.1:0-7657 GCA_044358905.1 Pirellulales bacterium
AAGAAGCCGCAATCGCGTGAGCGATGCGGACCTGCGGTCGTGCCGTCTCCGCGGGTACGCTTCCTGTGGCGGCAGGATGCCGGTGTTTCGCGTGTCGCCGCCAGGATGGCGGCGAGTCAGGCGCGGCGAACCTTGGCTTCGCGCCGCCTGACCCAAGCGCTGGTTGCGGACGGGCCTCCGCCCGTCGTGGCGGCAGGATGCCGGTGTTTCGCGTGTCGCCGCCAGGATGGCGGCGAGTCAGGCGCGGCGAACCTCGGCTTCGCCCCGCCTGACCCAAGCGAAAACCGGCAGGATGCCGGTGTTTCGCGTGAATTCAGTCCAGCCAGTCGGCTTCCTCGAGCCGCTCGGGGGTGTACGTCTCCGTCACGTAGCTGATGTCCTTCGAGATCAACGACTCGACTTCGAGCTTGAAGCCGTTGGTGAGCATCGTCTCGATCTCCTTCTGCCAGGCCTTCTTGCCGGCGAACCAGGGATAGGCGGCGATCTGCTTCGCCCGCTTGATGTCGGTGTCGTTGAGCTGGATCTGCACGCTCGGGCTGAGCTTGCACCGCTGGAAATCGCGGGACCGAAGGCCGAGGAACCGGGCCTCGGGAATCGCCATCCGCTTCGACTCGTAGGCCAGGTTGATCGAGCCCTGCTTGAGCACGGAGTAGATGTAGTAGCCCCACGGGTCGTTGTCGAGCAGGCAGTAGACCGGGAGCTTCAGTTCGTGATGCAGGCGGTAAAGCATCCGGCGGACGCCCCGGGGCGGCTGGCCGTTGCCGTGGGTCAGCAGGCAGCCGTGCTTCCGCCAGAACTTGTCCTCGTTGAACCGCCGCCAGACGGTGTCCTTCTCGACGTGCAGGATGAACTTCGCGTCGCACGTCTTGAACTGCACGATGTCGGCTTCGACGATCGAGGGGATCGAATACCCGCCCGAACCCATCCGCGAGCAGTCGATCTCGTCGCCCGAGTCGACGAGCGTGATCGGCCCCACCATCGCACCGCGGTTGCTGGCGTAGACGTGCAGCTCCTCGCGGAGGCTCTCGAGCGTGACCTCGAGATCCTCGATGATCGGATCGCACTCCTCCTGCGTGGCGAAGGTCTCCTCGCGGGTGCCCTCGATCGTGTGCTTGAGCAGGTAGTAGAGACCTCGGATGCTGGTGGTCTTCTGCTGGTCGATGAGCTGCTTGCAGCCAGTGGCCACGAGCAGGGTCTGCATGTAGCTCTTGGCCTGCGAGAGGTTGAAGAGCTGCCGCCGGTTGGTCTGGCCGCCCATCTCGATGATCTTCCGCGACTTGTTGAAGCGGACGTTCGAGAGGCTGCGGGTGGGGATGTCGAGGTGCGGGTCGCGCCGCTTGTCGGCGGCCGCGGCCACCTCGTCGGCCAGTTCGATGATCAGCGAGCGGGTCTTGCGGTCGACCGGAGGCAGCGCGCCGGCCGCGACCTTGGGCGTGCGTTTCGTTTTCGGGGCCATTTTCGGATAGAGTGTCGGGCGGATACGGGGCCGAAACCGGCCAGCATCCTACCCTCCCCGTCCGCGGGCCGCACGCATGTCGAAATACTATCTGGCCTATCTGCTGATGGGCCTCTTGATCGCCCTGGGCGTGTTCGTCGTCTGCCGCCCGAGCCGCCGCTTCGACCCCGACACGGACGCCTGACGGTCTGCGACGCGCCCGGTTCAGGAGCGGACTTCGTCTGCCTTGCCGACGGCGCGGCGGAGGAAGTGCGGACCGCGAATCGCCTCGGCGGCCGGCTTTGTCGCAGGCGCCTGCGCCGTGTCGAAGAACTCCGCGATCCTGGCGACGACCGTTCGCTGTTCGGCTTCCGTCAGTTCGGGGAAGATCGGCAGCGCGAGGGTCTCCGCGGCCGCCTGCTCGGTGTGCGGCAGGTCGCCGGTTCGCCATCCCAAGTGTTCGAAGCACTTCTGCATGTGCAGCGGCACGGGGTAGTAGATCTCGGTGCCGACGCCGTGGCCCGAAAGATGGGTGCGCAGCTCGTCGCGGCGGCCGGTGGCGACGCGGACGACGTACTGGTTCCAGACGTGCCGGCCACGGCTTTCCTCGCCGGGCACGGTGACATGGCCGGTGAGGCCGGCGGCGGCGAAGAGCTCGCCGTATCGTGCGGCGTTGACCTGTCGGGCGCTCGACCAGGCGTCGAGGTGCGGCAGCTTGACCCGCAGGACCGCCGCCTGGATCGAGTCGAGCCGGCTGTTGATGCCGATCAACTGGTGGTAGTACCGCGGCTCCATGCCGTGGACCCGGAGGAGCTTGAGCGTCTTGGCGACGTCGTCGCGGGTCGTCGTGAGGAAGCCGCCGTCGCCGATGCCGCCCAGGTTCTTGGTGGGGTAAAAGCTGAAGCAGCCGACGTCGCCGATGGCCCCCGAGCAGCTGCCGTGCCAGGTGGAGAGGATCGACTGCGCGGCGTCCTCCACGACGGGCACGCCGGCCCGCCTGGCGATCGGCAGCAGGGCGTCCATGTCCGCCGTCCGCCCAAAGAGGTGCACCGGAACGATCGCCTTGCAGCGGCGGCTGATCTTGCGCTCCACGTCTGCCGGATCGATGAGGTACGTCCGCGGGTCGATGTCGGCGAAGATCGGCACCGCACCGAGTCGGGTGACGGCGCTGGCGGTGGCGAAGAAGGTGTAGCTGGGCACGATCACCTCGTCGCCGGCGTCGACGCCGAGCGCCATGAGTGCCAGCAGCAGCGCGTCGCTCCCGGACGCGCAGGAGATGACGTGGGGCACGCCGAGCGCCCGCGCCAGTTCCGCTTCGAGTTCGGTCACGTCGGGCCCGAGAACGAACCGCCCCGAATCCACCACGCGGTCGATCGCCGTTCGAATCTGCTCCCGAAGCGGCGCGTGCTGCCGGTCGAGGGCCAGCAGCGGCACGGACGGGAGCAGGCCCGCCTCCGGTTCCGGTGCGGCGGGGGCGGTGCTGTCGGCGGGCGTCGTCTGGCGGATCATCGTGGCTGGAACTCCAAGGGTCGCTGCTGCCGTTCGTGCTGCGGGATCGTGGCGCGTCCCGCTGATCATCCTTCGGGCTTCGTGATCGTCATGAACGACCGATCCGCTGGAGCGGAATGTGGCGGTTGCGTCGGGATTCGTGTGGCGGCCTCGGCGGCGCGGTCACCGGCACGAACGGCGGGAAATAGGCGACTTTGCGCCGGGGCGTCAAGGGCAGGCCCGTGCCTCGAGTCGCGCGGAAAGAGAGAAGCGAGGCAGGCTGGGCGCCGGCGGGGCGTGGAGCGCCGTTGGAACGGCGTTTGACACCCGTTCGCGCGGCGACCTAGATTCATGCGAATTATCCAGATCCTGCCGTTTGCCTGCACAGTCGCGCGGACGGGGGATTGCGGAGGAGAAGCGCGCGGAACGGTGGCGGGGTTCACGGCCGCCGGCTCGCGAGACGGATGGGATCGACAGCGATCACTGCGGTCATCGACCTGGGGCGGATAGCCCAACGTCTCGGCTTGCCCGTCGCGCGGGTCGAGGCGACGGCTCTCCTCCTAGACGCCGGCAACACGATCCCCTTCATCACGCGCTATCGGCGCGACCAGACCGGCGGCCTCGACGAGGACGACGTGCGGCGGATCGCCGAGGCCGTCGGCAAGGCGCGGCAGCTCGCCGATCGCAAGCAGACCATCCTGCGGACCGTTCAGGGGCAGGGGCGGCTGACGCCCGAACTCGAGGCCGCGATCGCGGCCGCCGAGAGCCCGAAGCAGCTGGAGGACCTCTACCTTCCGTTCAAGCCGCGAAAACTCTCGCTCGCCGAGGTGGCCCGGCAGCGGAAGCTCGGGCCGCTGGCCCGCGAGATCGTGAGTGGTGATCCGGCGGTCGTCGATCTCGAGGCGCGGGCGGTCGACTTCATCGACGCCGATGCCCAGGTCGCCACCGTCGCCGATGTCCTGCTCGGGGTCGGCCACATCATCGCCGAGGAGTTCAGCGCCCGGGCCGACCTGCGGCAGAGGTTGCGCGCGATCCTGCACCGTGCCGCACAGCTCAAGAGCCAGCGGGTGGAGAGCACGGGCAAGGCCCTGACCAAGGACGAGAAACACTACCGCGACTATTTCGACTACGCCGAGCACATCCAGCGGGTACCGCCGCACCGTGTCCTCGCGATCAACCGTGGCGAGCGGGCGAAGTTGCTCAAGGTCCGCGTGGAGGGGCCGCAGGAGGAGCTGCAGGCCGGCGGGGAGGAGTTGCTCGTGCCCGCGGGGCATCCACACGCCGAATTCCTGCGGAACTGCTGCCGCGACGCGCTCGGCCGGCTCGTGCTGCCGAGCCTCGAGCGCGAGATCCGTCGCGAGATGACGGAGTTTTGCGAGTCGCACGCCGTCGAGGTCTTCGCTCGCAATCTGCGGAACCTGCTCCTGCAGCCACCCGTGACCGGCCGCCGCGTCTTGGCCCTCGATCCCGGCTTCAAGAGCGGCTGCAAGGCGGTCGCGCTGGACGAGTGTGGCACGCCGCTGGAGCACGCCGTGCTCCACATCATCGGCCAGCCGGAAAAGCGGGCCGCAGCCGCCCGCCGGATCGTGGAGCTGGTCAACGCCCATGCCTGCACGGTGATCGCCATCGGCAACGGCACGGCGGGCCGCGATACCGAGACGCTCGTGGCCGAACTGGTGGCGGGCGAACTCCGGGCACTCGACGTCGCCTACGTGATCGTCAACGAGGCGGGCGCCAGCGTCTATTCCACGAGCATCTACGGCCGCGAGGAGCTGCCGCAGCACGAGGCCGCGGTCCGCGGCGCGATCTCGATCGGTCGCCGGCTGCAGGATCCGCTCTCGGAACTGGTGAAGATCGAGCCGGCCAACATCGGCGTCGGCCTCTATCAGCACGACGTCAAGGCCCGGCACCTCCACGCCTCGCTCGACCAGGTGGTGGCGAGCTGCGTCAATTACGTCGGCGTCGATGCGAACACGGCGAGCCCGGCGCTGCTGCGGTATGTGTCGGGATTGAACCAGGCGACGGCGCGGAACATCCACGAGTGGCGGACGAAGAACGGCGCGTTCACCTCGCGGCAGCAGTTTCTCGAGGTGCCGGGCTTCGGCGAGGCGGCCTTCGTGCAGGCGGTCGGCTTCCTCAAGATCGCCGCCGCCGCCAACCCGCTCGACGCGACCTGGATTCATCCCGAGAGCTATGCGGTGGCCGAGCGGGTGCTGGAGCGGATCGGCGGCAGTCCGGCCGACCTGGCGAATCGGCAGCAGGCGGAGGCGATCGCCGAGCGGGCCGCCGCGCTCGACTTCGTCGCCTTGGCCGATGAACTCGGCGTCGGTCGTCTCCTTCTGGCGGACATCGTGGAGCAGCTCAAACGGCCGGGGCGCGACCCCCGTGACGATCTGCCGAAGCCGTTCTTCAAGAAGGGTGTGCTGAAGCTCGAGGACCTCGAGGTCGGGATGGAGTTGCTCGGCTCCGTGCTCAACGTCGTCGACTTCGGTGCGTTCGTCGATATCGGCCTGCACGACAGCGGGCTGGTGCACATCAGCCAGTTGTCGAGCCGCTACGTCCGCGATCCGCACGATGTCGTGAGCGTGGGGCAGATCGTTCCGGTCTGGGTGCTGGAACTCGACAAGGCCCGGCGCCGCGTGGCGCTGACGATGATCTCGCCGGCCGACCGGGAGCGGCAGCGGCAGGCCAAGGAACGCAAGGAGGGTCGGAAGTCGCGTGAGGGTCAGGCAGCCGGGGACGCAGCCCCGCGGCCGCAGCGGCCGGCGCCGACAGGAGGCGGAGCAGGGGGCGAGCGACCACCGCGACCGACGGGGGGACGGGCTCCACAGCGGCCGCGCCCTCCACGTGAGCAGGGGCCGCGGACCTACGTCGCCAGCGGGCCGAGCGGGCCGCCGAAGCCGCTCACGAAGGCCATGAAGACGGGCAAGGAGCCGCTGCGGACGTTCGGCGATTTGAAGCAGTTTTTCGAGTCGAAGTCGGCCGATGAGCCGCCGGCCGAGCCGCCCGTCGAAGGCACGGCGTAGCGGGCCGATAGTTCTTCGTCTTCCCTGCCGAATCGAATCAGACTCATACGCAGGGGCACCGCTCGGGGCTGCCCATGCCCCATCGCCGGACGTTCGCTGCGGCCACGACCAATCCGCCTATGGCGGATCGGTGCCCGGCCTTCGCTCTCTCGGAGGCGTCTGCGCTCCGGCATCCATGCCTCCGCCGACCAATCCGCTAATGGCGGATCGGTGCCCGGCCTACGCCGGCTCCCGGGGCACCGGCAACCCCTCGCTGCCGTTCCGAGGGCCATGGTGAGAGCCTGTTTCACGGCTGACGCACGCAGCGGCCGCAGGCCGCGCCGCGTGCCGGAGTGTTCAGGGCGTGCTGCGGATCGACGCCGCGTCGATTCGCCACGCCGCCGCCGCTCCGCGGCGGCCACGGTCGCCCGGAGGTGCGACCGCTTGCCCGGCTGGTCGCACCTTGGCTGCGACCACGCCGGGCCAAGGCTGCACGGGCCATGGATGGCCGTGCAGCCGTGAAGCCAGCATCACCGCTCGCGGAACGTGATTCGTCCCTTGGTGAGGTCGTAGGGGGAGAGTTCGACCTTCACCTTGTCGCCCGGCACGATGCGGATGAAGTTCTTCCGCATCTTTCCGGCCACGTGGGCATTCACGATGTGGCCGCCCGTGATCTGCACGCGGAACCGCGTGTTGGCGAGGGCCTGGGTGACGACCCCTTCCACTTCGAGTGCCTGTTCTTTTTCCGCCATGGGGATCCTTACGGTTCTGCTCGGGCGCCGGGAATCACGATCGTATCCCCGGCTTCCACGGCCGTCCAGCGGCGGCTCATTCGTCGCCGCCAGCCTCGGGGGCCGATCCGGAGGCCTTCCACCGCAGGTAGGCGTCGAAGAAGCCGTCCAGGTTGCCGTCGAGCACGCTCTGGAAATTGCCGACGTAATGGCCCGTGCGCTGGTCCTTCACCCGCTGGTCGGGGTGGAGGAAATAGTTGCGGATCTGCGACCCGAAGCCGGTCTTCGGCTGCTGCTTGTAACGCGCGAGCTGCTCGGCCTCGCGCTTCTCCTCCTGGAGCCTGGCGATCCGGGCGCGGAGCATCTTGATCGCCGTGGCCCGGTTCTTGTGCTGGCTACGCTCGCTCTGGCACTGCACCACGATGCCGGTGGGGAAGTGCGTGAGGCGGATGGCGCTCGAGGTCTTGTTGACGTGCTGGCCACCGGCGCCGCTGGCCCGGAAGACGTCCTCGCGGATGTCCTCGTCCTTGAGCTCCACCTCGGTGTCGTCGTCGGCGATCTCCGGGGCCACGTCCACCGCGGCGAAGCTCGTCTGCCGCTTGCCTTCGGAGTTGAAGGGGCTGATCCGGACCAGCCGGTGGATCCCGGTCTCGCCCTTGAGGTAGCCATAGGCGCATGGGCCCCTGATCGCCACGGTCGCGCTTTGGATTCCGGCAACTGCGTCGTCCTGCCGATCGAGCAGTTCCACGGTGTAGTCGTGCTTCGAGGCCCAGGCGGAGTACATCCGCAGGAGCATCTCGGCCCAGTCGTTGGCGTCGGTGCCGCCGTCACGGGCATGGATCGACACGAGCGCGTCGCTCGGGTCGTGCGGCCCGGAGAGCAGCGAGGCGAGTTCCAGGGCGTCGACCAGCTTCGTCAGTCGGTCGGCCTCGGCCGCCAGTTCGCCTTCGAGCGACTCGTCCTCGCGGGCCAACTCCTCGAGGGCTTCGAGATCGCGG